>NZ_JBVHPV010000005.1:151834-193917 GCF_055567715.1 Streptomyces sp. NPDC026377 | reverse complement strand
ACCCGCATCCGCGCACCCCGCACCCCCAGACGCCCCACGCCCCCCGCCCCGCGAGGCCCCTACTCCCCACCCCCGTCCGGCCACACCTGGATGTGGTCCTGTTCCAGTTCCAGGAGGACTCGGCGTTCCATGGCCAGGGCCTCCGTGTACTCCTTGGGGAGTTGGAGGCGGCCCGCTCTGTCGAGCATGGCGTATTCGCGGGAGGTCACCGACTCCTCGCCCGTCTGTTCGTTCAGGTGGGTGCGGCGCAGGACCTCCGTCGAGGTGCGGCCGTCGCGGATCGCCACCGTGCGGCGGACCTCCGTCGCGACCGTCTGGTCGTGGGTGACGATGACGATCGTCGTGCCCAGTTCCTCGTTCGCCTTGCGGAAGGCCGCGAAGATCTGCTCCGCCGTGGCGGAGTCGAGTTCGCCCGTCGGCTCGTCCGCCAGCAGGACCGCCGGGTTGTTGGCGAGGGCGACCGCGATCGCCACGCGCTGCTGTTCGCCGCCGGACATCTGGTGGGGGCGGCGGTCGCGGCAGTGGGCCACCTCCAGGAGCGTGAGGAGGTCGTCCGCGCGCGTCGACCGGTTCTTCGCGCGACGGCCGCGCAACTGGAGCGGCAGAGAGATGTTCTGAGCGGCCGTCAGGTACGGGAGGAGGTTCCTCGCCGTCTGCTGCCAGACGAAGCCGACCACCTCCCTGCGGTAGTCCAGCCTCGCCTTCGCGTCCATCGCCAGCAGGTCCCGGCCCGCCACCTTCGCCTGGCCCGCCGTGGGCACGTCCAGGCCCGCCAGGATGTTCATCAGCGTGGACTTCCCGCTCCCGGACGCTCCCACCAGGGCCATCAGCTCGCCCTCGGTGACCAGCAGGTCCAGGCCCTGCAACGCCTGGACCTCCACCCCGTCCGTGGTGAAGATCCGGACCAGGCGGTCGCAGGCGATCAGGGCGTCATGGCCGTATGCCGGGCGGTCGCGCCGCGCGGCCGCCCGCTCCTCCAGCTCCGACAGCGTGCGCGCCCGAGACCCGGACCCTGCCTCAGGTCCCGCCCCCGCTCCGGACCCCGCCCTCGTCTCCGTCCCCGTCCCCGTCATCTCGCGTCTCCCGCCCTCAGCTCCGTGACCGAGCCACGCCGGCTCGTCCACCACGCCTGTGCCGCCGCCACCGCCGCCGCCAGTGCCACCACACACACCGCCGGGACCAGGAGCGACAGCGGGTCCGTGCGCAGGCCACCCCCGGCCGCGGCCGTCGACGGCGAGGCCGCGAGGGCCAGGCCGGTCAGGTCCACCCCGGGGGCCAGCAGCTCGGTGGCCGCCCAGCCCGTCAGCGCGCCGCCGAGCGCGGCCAGGGCCGCCTGCGGCAGTGCCTCCAGGATCAGCAGCCGGCGGCCCTGGCGGCGGGTCAGGCCCATCGTCCGCAGCCTCGCAAGGAGTGCCGACCGCTCCGGCGCGCCCCGCAGCAGCGAGAGCAGCAGCGCCAGCACCGCGTACCCGCCGCCCGCCGCCACCGCCGCCCCGTACACCCCTTCCGCCCCCGACTGGAGCGGGGAGTCGATCAGCCTGTCCCGGGCCTGCGAGCGGAGCTGGACCGTGGGGGCGTCCACGGAACGGGCGGGCGTCACCGTGCGGCGCAGGGCCGCCGCGTCCAGGCCCGTCCCCGCCACCAGCAGCGTCGTCGGCTCCCGCGCGCCCAGTCCGGCCACGTCCACCAGCAGGTAGTCGCCGCGCGGTACGGCCGGGGTGCGCTCGCGCACCGCCACCACCTCGACCATCAGGCGGTAGCCCGCCACCCGTACCTCCCGCGGTCCCCGGCCCAGGCCGGCCGCCACCTTCGGTGACGCGATCGCCGCCAGGGCCCCGCCGCGGCGGGCCCTGAGATCGTCGGCGCGGATCGCGCCCAGGCCGGTGCCCGCGGTGAGACGGGCGTACGGGGACGGGTCCGCGCCGACCACCGCGACCTTGTCGCCGGAGGGTAGCCGCACGCCGTACTCGACGCGTGCCGCTGCCACCCGCGCCACCCCGCCGACCCTGGTGACCCGGTCCGCGAGGCCCGGCGGCAACGGTCCCTGGCTGTCGATCCGGGCGTCCGCGCCCGTGGCGTACAGCGCCGCCCGGTCGCGCGCGTCCGCCACCCCGGCCAGCACCGAGCCGCCGAACGCGGCCGTGGTCAGCGCCGTGAGCAGGGCGAGCAGCGGGAGGGCCCCGCCGCCGGGGGCGCGGCCCGCGCGGGCCAGCGAGAGGAAGCCGACCGTGCCGCGCAGCCGCGCGGCCGGGCGGGCCGCCCAGCGCAGGGGCAGCGGATACAGCCGGACGAGGACCAGCGCCGCGATCACGCCGATCAGCACCGGCGCCGAGCTGACCAGCGTGTCGGAGCCCGCCGCCGTGCTGCGCCGGCGCAGGGCGTAGACCGCGCCCGCCGCCAGGACCAGCAGCGTCAGTTCGGCCACCGTGCGGCGCAGGGTGGGGCGGGCGCGTACCAGGTCGTCGCGGTCGGCGGCGGTGCGGACCGTGCGGTGGGCGACCACCGCCCGTACCGGCAGGGCCAGGCACGACACCGCCGCCACCACAGTCGCCGCGAGCAGGGCGGGGCCGAGCCGTCCGCCGCGTACGGTCAGGACCGCGAGGGCCAGGCCCAGGGCCGCCGAAGGGAGCGCCACCACCGCCGTCTCGGCGGCCAGCCGGGCGCCGATGCCGGGCAGCGAGCCGCCCCGGGCGCGCAGCAGGGCCAGTTCGGCGGTACGGCGGGCTGCCGCGAGGCCGCCCGCCATCAGCAGGACCACGGCCGCGACCGTCCCCGTTCCGAAGGTGGCGACGGCGACCACCGGGGTGATGGAAGCGCGTACGGAGGCGTAGCGGGTGAAGACCGCGTCTAGTTCGGTGGCGGCCGTGGTGCCGGGGCCGGACGTCTGGCGCAGCGCGGCGAGCGCCGGGCCGCCCTCCAGGGAGGCCACCGAGGTGGAGAGGGCGTGGAGTCGGCGGGCGTTCATGGCGTCCGTGGCCGGGGCGATGTCCGCGTACACCTCGGGGCTGCCGCCCGCGTCGAGGAGGGCGGGCGCCGAGCCCTCGCCGAGCAGCAGACCCGCGTACCAGTAGTGCGGGGCGTCCGGCTGGGGGGACACCGGGACGAGCTCGGGGCCGCGCAGCACCGCGGCGGTGGCCCAGTAGCTCGCCTCGGGTTCCACGGGCCGCACGATCCCGGTGATCCGGATCGCGAGGGGTTCGTCCTTGGCGCCGGGCACGTGGACGACCGAACCGGGCGAGAGGCGCAGCGCCTTGGCGGTCGCGGTGGTCACCGCGGCCTCCGCCGTGCGGGAGGCGGCGTTCGCCGTCGCGGTGGGCAGCCGTCCGCCGACCAGGCGGGCGTGGTCGGCCAACGACGACCGGGAGGCGATCAGCAGCCGCGGCGGCAGGCCCTCGGGCCGGGGCAGCCAGGGGTCGAGCCGGGGGTCCGTGAGCACCTTCTGGGTGGTGCGCACCCCGTACGCCGACTGCCCCTCGTCCGCCCGCAGCGGTGCCGGGACCGCCGCCACCTGCTCGCGGTAGCCCTGCTCCATGGCTCGTGGGCGGAGCGCGGCGCCGGTGTCGGGGTCGGGGTGCTGGGGATCGCCGGCGGCGGGCAGCATGGCGGCCAGGCGCAGCACCGCGTTCTCCGGGGCCGCCGACGCCACCGCGTGGCGCAGGCCCCGGTCCTCGTACCCGTCGACCCCGCGCGGCAGCGCGGCGGCCAGGAACGCGGTGAGCGTCACCAGCAGGGCGAGCGCGCCCGCGGCGCCCGGCGCGGTCCGCAGCCGGGTGCGCACCCAGGGGGCGACGGCCTTGGCACTCATGTCAGTTGTCCCCCTGGTGGCGCAGCGAGACCGCCGGGTCGGTGCGCCGCAGCGCCAGCACCGCGACGATCAGCAGCGGTACGGCGGCGACTCCCGCGAAGAGCACGGCGAGCCGCCCGGCGGGCAGCTCCACCAGCACCTTGGGCACCGGCTGGGTGGCCTGCCCGGTCAGCACGATCAGCGGCACCACCGCACGGGTCAGCACCTCGCCCAGTGCCAGGCCCACCAGCAGCGCCAGCGCGATCAGCACCCCCTGCTCGGCCGCGATCAGCCGGGCCAGCTGGCGGCGCGGGGCGCCCAGGGCCCGCAGCACGGCGAACTCGGCGCCGCGTTCGCGCAGCGAGCCCGCCGCGCTCACGCCGAAGCCGACCGCCGCCAGGGCCGCCGCCGCGATCGCCGCGGCGATGAGCGCGGCCTGCGGGCCCGCGCCCAGCGGGTCGTCGCGCAACTGCTCGGCGACCTCCGCGCGCACCACCACCTGCTGCGGGTCCATGTCGGGCCGGGCCCGCAGCGCGGCGGCGGCGCGGGCCGCGCCGCCGGGGGCGGTGGTGAGCCACCACTCGGTCGGGGCGAGGCTGTCGCCGGTACCTGCGAGCACCTCGTTGACGGCGCGCAGGTCGAGCAGGAGCGCGCCGCCGTCGCGGCCGTCGTCGGGGGTGCTCCGCGCGCCGGGCCCGGTCGTGGGGAACGCGCCCATCCGGTCGACGACCTTCGCGCGCAGGGTCTGACCGGCCAGGACGGCCGTGACGGTCTGGCCGACCCGGGTGCCGCTGGAGGCCAGGAACCGGTCGGTGGCGATCGCGGTCAGCGCGGGAGCGGCGGGCCGTACGGCGGTGAGCCGGACGGTACGGCTGGGAACCGAGGTCGAGAACGGGCCGGCCGGCGGGCTCGATCCCGTGGTGTACGGCACGCCGAGGCCCTGCCCGTCGGTCCTCGGCGTCAGGGCCACCACGCCGGTGGGGCGGGTGGCAACCTCCATCGAGGTGGCCCGCCAGGCGTCGGCCGCGGGCACCGGGACGGCGGTGCTGCGCCCGTCCCGCGCCACGGTCTTCAGCCCGCTCACGGTGAACCGCTGCTGCTCGTCGTGGACCGGCACGCTGAATTCCAGGTGCAGGGCGGTGAGGCCGAGCGGCGCGGCCGGGCGGCCCACCGGCGCGCCGGCCGCCAGGTCGAGGGAGAGCCGGCGCTCGGCCGCCCGCCCGTCAGCCTCCAGGGTCCCGGCCGGGAGGCGGTACTGGATGCCGAACCGGTCCTCGACCACCGCCGTCACGTTCACCGTGAGCGGGTCGGAGGAGGCCCGGCCCGGGGCGCCCGCGCTGTCGATCCGCAGGCCGAGGACGAGCTCGGCGGCGTCCGCCGGGAGCGCCACCCCGCCGCGGGCCGTCCGGCGCGGGGTGAGTCCGGCGAGGAGGGCGCGGGCGGACCGGTCGCCGAGGTCGGGGCGGAGCAGCAGGCCGTCCGCGTGCGCGGTGTCGAGGGCCAGCAGTGTCCCGGAGCGCCCGCCGGAGAGCTCCAGCGAGGAGCGGGCCGCCGGGGCCACCGTCGTCACGCCGGGGACGCGGTCGTACGAACCGGCCTGGCCGAAGCCGTTCAGGCTCGACCCGGAGACCCGGACCGAGGTGCCCGCGCGGAAGTCCGCCTGGTCCTGCTGCGAGCGGTCCCAGGAGGCGGACTGGCCGATCGCCAGCATGCCCATGGCAACCGCGAGCACCAGCAGCAGCACCGGGCCCGCGCCGCGCAGCGGGCGGCGGCTGAACTGCCAGCCCGCGAGCGCCGCCGGGAGTCCGCGCCCGCTCGCGGCCCGCCGTTCGGCGAGCCGGGCCGCGGGCGGCAGCAGCCGCAGGGTCAGTACGGTCCCGGCGAGCAGGGCGAGGGCGGGCGCGGCCACCAGGAGCGGGTCGATGCCGAGGCCGCCGGTGCCGGTGTCGCTGAGCGCCCCGGAACCGGAGGTCTGGCGGTCCAGTTGCCAGTAGGCGACACCCGCGATCACCAGGAGCCCGACGTCGGCCCCGGCGCGTACGGAGGCGGGCAGGGCGGCGGCCCGGCCGCGGTTGGCCCGCCCGGCCGAGAGGGCCGGGGCCACCACGGCGGCCGCACACCCCAGCGCGACCAGCGCCGCCACCAGCCACACCGTGCCGGTGGGGGAGGTCTTCAGATGGACGCCGCTGCGGGCGAGCGGGCCGTGGCCCGCGAGGAGCCGGGTGAGCGGGCCGGACAGCAGCGGCGCGCCGACCGCCGCAGGGACGGCGAGCAGTAGCGCCTCGGTGGCGGAGAGGCCGAGGAGGCGGGCGCGGGAGCCGCCGCGCGCCCGCAGCAGCTCGGTCTCGCCGGTGCGCTCGCTGCTGAGCAGCCGGGCCACGAGCAGCAGCGCGTAGCCGGCGAGCAGCACCAGTTGCAGGGCCACGATCAGCAGGGTCGAGCGGGAGACGAGCAGTGAGCGCTCGGCCCCGTCGAGCACGTCGGGCAGTCCGGTGGTGGCGGTCGCGTCGCCCGCGAACACCCCGCCGCCCACCAGGGACTTGGGCCCGGACTCGGCCGCGGCGCGCAGGGCGCCGACGCGGTCGGTGGTCAGGGCGGAGAAGTCGGCGGTGGCCAGCCAGGACCGCTGCCCGGCGCTGAGCCGTCCGCCGGTGAGCGCGGCGGGGTCGGTGAGGAGCGGCCCGTACGTGGTGAAGTTGACCCGGCGCGAGCCCCGGCCGCCGAGGTCGTCCAGCTGCCAGTACGCGTCGGTGATGTCGACGGGCCGGTAGACGCCGGTGATCCGGACCTGTACGGCCGGGCCGCTGAGCCGGTCGGTGAGGGTCAGCCTGGTGGGCCAGTGGCGCAGGCCGAGCCGGGCGGCGGCGCTCTCGGGCAGCGCGGCCTGGATCTCGCCTCCGGCGCCCGGCGGCGCGGGCCAGCCGCCGCCGGTCAGTCTGACGCGGCTGCGGTCGACGGCGGCGAAGAGCGTGAGGTCGGGCTGGTCGCCCTTGCGGGCGTCGGGCGACTGGAGGGCGCGCGGCAGGGCGTACGGCCCGGACTGCGTCAACGTGGCCGTGGTGACGGGGAGCCGGTCGAAGGTGCGGCTCGCGCCCGCCCGTACGGCGGCGTCGGCGGCCGGCCGTTTCGCCTCGGGGACGGCCGCCTTGACGACCAGCGCGGCGGGTGCGGCGGACCGGGTGGTGAGGGTGTGGCGCAGGGCCGCGTCCCCGATGGAGCCGGAGAACGCGGTCAGGGCGGCGAGCACCGAGGTGGTCAGCACCACCGCGAGCAGCGCGGCGGCGAGCAGCAGCCGGTGCGCGCGCACCCGCAGAAACACGAACCCCGCCACCCGGCCCCCAGACCCTGTCCCGCCCTGCCCCCGAAAGTCTGTACGGATGCTTTCAGAGGGCGTGGGGCGGGGGAAACTGCTTGCGGGGTCACCTTGACCGGATCGTGACCGCAATGCGCTCCCGGAGTCCCGCATTCCGGGGACGGGAGGGGCGGAGGGTGAAGTTCCGGTCTATTCGGCGGTGTTGACCATCGAGGCGGCCGCGTACGTCAGGTAGTTCCACAGCGTCGTCTCGTGCTCCGGGGAGAGCCCCAGCTCGTCCACGGCCGTCCGCATATGGGTCAGCCAGGCGTCATGGGCGGCGCGGTCGACGGTGAACGGCGCGTGGCGCATCCGCAGCCGGGGGTGGCCGCGGTGGTCGCTGTAGGTGCGCGGGCCGCCCCAGTACTGGATCAGGAAGAGGAGGAGCCGCTCCTCGGCCGGACCCAGGTCGTCCTCCGGGTACATCGGCCGCAGCAGCGGGTCCTCGGCGACGCCCTGGTAGAACCGGTGGACCAGGCGCCGGAACGTCTCCTCGCCGCCGACCTGCTCGTAGAAGGTCTGCTCCTGGAGCGTGCCGCGCGGAATCTCGTTCACCTGTGTATGCCTCGCAATGTCATTCGGCCCGGCCCCCGGGGCTCGGCCGGGGGCCCGGGGGTCGTCCCCCGGGAGATGCAGCACACGTCCATGGTCTCAGATGGGGCGGCCGAGGACCTGGGGCCTAGGACCTGTCGGCACATCCCCGTCTGCCGGGCGCCGGCGCGAAGGTGGCGACAGGCCCGGGACCGTCCGCCCGGGGGCCGTGCGGGCGTACGACCGCTCGCCTCCCGGGCCCCGGCGCAGCACAGTGGACCTATGGGCGCATACCGGGATCCGGCCGCCGAGGCGCGGGCGGCCCTCGTCGCGGAGATCGCCGCCGGCGGCGGGCTCGCCGACCCGGCCTGGCGGGCCGCCTTCGAGGAGGTGCCCCGCCACCTCTTCGTGCCGTACTACTTCGTCGGGCGGTCCGGCGGCTACGAGCGGCTGTGGGGGGAGGACCCGGACCCGGAGCGCCGGGCGCGCTGGCTGGAAGGGGTCTACACCGACATCCCGCTGGCCACCCGGCTGCGCGACGGGGAACTGCTCTCCTCCAGCAGCCAGCCGTCGCTGATGGCGCGGATGCTGGAGGTCCTGGACGTCCGGGACGGGCACACGGTCCTGGAGATCGGTGCCGGGACCGGCTACAACGCGGCGCTGCTGAGCCACCGCCTCGGCGAGGAGCGGGTCACCACCGTCGACCTGGAGCCGGAGATCACCGAGTCGGCCCGGACGCATCTGACGGCCGCGGGGTTCCGCCCGGCGGTGGTGACCGGCGACGGGGCGCGCGGCTGCCCGGCCCGGGCGCCCTTCGACCGGATCATCGCCACCTGCACCCTGCCGTCGGTCCCGGCCGGATGGCTGGCGCAGTGCGTGCCCGGCGCGCTGATCGAGGCCCCGCTCGCCACCGGCCTGATCCTGCTGGAGGTGCGCGACGCCCAGCACGCCGAGGGGCACTTCCTGGACACCCCGGCCTACTTCGTCCCGCTGCGGGGCGCCACGCCCGCGCCCGAGGCCGCGCGGCGCGACGGACCGACCCGCCCGGGGCTGGAGAACGAGCTCTTCCGCTTCCTGCTGGCGCTCACCGCGGACAGCCTGGACCCGTACGAGGCGTACGCGCTGTGGCAGCGCGAGGGGCGGCCCCGGCGCGAGCGCTTCGGCGTGACGGTCGGCGGCGGGCGCCAGTGGGCCTGGCTGGACGACCCGCGGGGGCCGCACACCTGGCCCCTGCGGGACGCCGCGCCGCAGGACGCGTCCTGACGGCACGGCAGGCGGTGTCCGCCCACCGGGGCAACTATCCCCGGCGGACGGTCAGCGTCGTCCAGGCGCCCACGTGCACCCGGTCGCCGTCCTGGAGCGGGACCGGCACATAGGGCTGGATGGGCTCCTCGGCGCCGTTGATGGTGGTGCCGTTGGTGGAGTTCTGGTCGACCACCGCCCAGCCGCCGTCGGGCTGCTGGACCAGGACCGCGTGCTGGTGCGAGACGCCCGGGTCCTCCGGCGGCACGGCCAGGTCGATGTCGGGCGCCTCGCCGGTGGAGTGGCGGCGGCGGCCGATGGTGAGCTGGCTGCCGGTGAGGCGGCGCTGCTGCTCGGGCGAGTACGCGGGCAGATTGAGCCCGGCGGCCTCGGGGCCGCTGCGCTGCATCATCGCCATGAAGTACTCGCGGTCCGGGCCGATGGTCACCGTCCAGCCGAGCTGGGGGGTGGCCGGGGCCTGGAACTGCTGCTGGGGCGGCTGGGGCTGCTGCGGGGCCTGGGGAGCCTGCGGTGCCTGGGTGTGCTGCTGCGGCGGGTGTGGCTGGGACGGCGGCTGGATCATCCAGTCGTCGTCCTCCGCGCGGGCCGGCGGCTGGATCACCGGGGGCGCCGGCGGTCCCGCCTGCTGGAAGGCCGGCGGGGCGGGCGGCCCCTGCTGGAAGTGCGGCGGCGGACCCTGCCGCGGGGGCGTGCCCCCGTTCGGCGGGGGCGGCGGGCCCTGGCGGAACGCCTGCGGGGGCCCCTGCTGCTGCGAGGGGTCGCCGGTGAGCGGCTCCGCGGGCCGGTTGACCTGCGAGGGCCGCGAGCTCTGGTACTCGAACGGGTCGCGCTGCTGCTGGGCCGGGGGCGCCGGAGGCGCCTGGGTGTGGCGCGGCGGCGACTGGAACCCGGGCGGCAGGTTCAGGCCCTCGCTCCGCCCGGGGGAGGGCTGGGGCGCCAGCGGGGTGTACGAGGTCGCCGTGCGGGTGAGGTAGTTCCAGCGGCACTCCTCGCAGAAGGGCGTGTTGCCCTCCCGGGGCGTGCGGCACTGCGGGCAGAGCTCCGCGGGGGCGGCGGGCGCCTCGGCGCCGGGGTAGCCGTAGCCGCCCTGCGGGGGCGGTCCGGGGAAGGCCGGCGGGGGCGGGGGAGGCGGCGGCACGGCGCCCATGCGATGGCCGCAGACCTCGCACCAGTCGTCGGAACCCGACTGGTGTCCGTTCGGGCAGGTCGGCATGGAGTCGCTTCCCCCTCTCCTCGTCCGGCCCCTCGGGCCGGGGCGCTCTCGTGGTCTCGCTGCCGCGCACCGCTCGGGGCGGCTCGCTCCCGGGCCCGTGCCCGGGTCGTTCCCGTCGTCACTTCTTCACGCGTACGGTCTTCGTCGAGCGGGTTTCGAGAGTCATCTCGTCCGCCTCCGCGACCTTCGCCTTCAGTCGCACAGTACCGGTCGCCTCGTCGACGACGTCCACCACCTTCGCGAGCAGCTTCGCCGTATCGGCGTTCCCGGAGGCGGCGGCGAGCTGGACGGCCCGGCCGAGTTTGGCGGTGGCGCCGTCGATATCGCCCGACTTGCGGGCATCCAGGCCCTGTTGGATGACCTGAGCCAGTTCGGCCTGACCCGTGTAGTGGGCGACCTGGGGGTTGATCGCGGTGGAGGCGGCCATGTCCTCGGTCCACACCGCCCGGACCAGCCCCTGCGAGAGGGTCTGGGGGGTGCCGCCCGCCGGGTCGGGCAGGATCAGGGAGACCCGGGCGGCGAGCATCTCCTGGCCGATTCCGGCCTCGGGGACCCGCACGCACACGTGGTAGTCCCGCGACTCGTCGCCCCACGAGCCCGTCGGGTAGTCCCCGGCGCGCGGTCCCGCCCCGGTTCGGCGGCCGGTCAGGTCCTCGACGGCGGGTGCGACCTGCTTGATGAACGCGATCTCCACGCCGACCGGCGTCCACAGCCGCAGCGCGACGTCCGCGACCTCCTTGCCCATCGCGTTCTCCATCATCCGCGTGAAGTCCGCGGCCAGGCCCGAGGGATCGGCCACGATGTCGGCGGTGCCGAGCAGCGCGGAGGCGATCTGCGTGACCTCCTTGACCTCCCAGTCGGTGCCGACCCCGCGCGCGTCGCAGGTGAAGCGGCCCGCGCAGGCGTCCAGGGCGGCCTTCAGATCGGCGGGCGACTCGTGTTCGTTGCGGCCGTCGGTGAGCAGGATGCCGTGCCGGATCGGTACGTCGGCCGAGCTCAGCAGCCGGTCGGCGAGCCGCAGCCAGGTACCGATGGCGGTGCCGCCGCCCGCGCTCAGCTTGCGCAGCGCCTCCTTGGCCTCGGCGCGGGTGTGCGGGCCGGCGGTGGCCAGGCGCCCGTCGCCCGGGTAGACCTCCTTGGCCTGGTGGGTGCCCGCGACCACCGCGAACGTCACGCCGTCGCGCAGGGTGTCGATCGCGGCGGCCGTCGCGTCGCGCGCGTTGCGCATCTTCGTCGGCGGATAGTCCATCGACCCCGAGCAGTCGACCATGATCACCACGGCGGCGCCGGCCGCCTGCCCCGGCAGGGCCGAGGGCGAGAGCGTGGCCCCGGTCGGCGCGGCCCCGCCGGTCCCGCCCGTCGACGTCACCGTGACGATCGCGTTGACCTCGCGGCCGCCCTCCGGCAGGTACTCGTTCTGGTAGACCTCGACGGAGAACCGGGGCGCGGGCGGCTTGGAGAAGTTGGCCATCTGTGGGGCTCCTTGAGGCTTGTGGGCCTGAAGAGACGAGAATGCGGGGAAAACAGGTGGCACGGCCTAGTGGTAGGCGGATCCTGCCCCGGGCCGGGGGACCGCGAACGGCACGACGGCCACTGTTACGTTGTCGTGGCCCCCGCCGTCCAGGGCGTGGCCGACCAGCACCTGGGCGCTGTGCAGCGGCCGTTCGGCGGCGTCCGCCGGCACGGCCCCGGCCATCTCCTCGGCGCCCTCGGCGTAGTTCCACAGCCCGTCGGTGCAGACCACGACCACTCCGGAGCGGTCCGGCTTGAACGCGGCGGTGTGCGGCTCCAGTTCGTAGGCGTCGGCGCCCAGCCAGCCCGTGATGGCGTGCGCCCGCTCGTCCGCGTACGCGTCGGCCTCGCTCATCAGGCCCGCCGCGACCATCTGCGCGGCCCAGGAATCGTCCTCGGTCAGCCGGGCGGGCGGGGTCGTACGGTCGTCGGGCACCCAGTAGGCGCGGCTGTCGCCGACCCAGCCGACCACCAGCAGACCGCCCGCGGCGATGGCGCCGACCAGGGTGCAGGCCGGGGCGTTCTGGTGGCGCTGCGGGTCGTGGTCGAGCGCCGACCCCTGCGGGCCGGCCAGGGAGTTGACCGCCTCGGCGGCGGCCACGATCGCCTCGTGCATCGCCTGCTGGGGGTGCGTGCCCTGAGGCAGCGCCTGGAGCAGCGACTCGTTGGCACGGGCCGCCGCGGCCGCCGAGGCCTCGTCGGGACGGGTGGCGGAGGAGACGCCGTCGCAGACGATCGCGACCACGGCGGGCGAGCCGTCGGGCAGTGCGGTGGTGGACACGGCGAACGCGTCCTCGTTGCGGTGGTGGCGCAGGCCCCGGTCGCTGACTGCCGCCACCGGGCCGAGCTCCTGCTCCATGTGGTCGCGCTCGCGCGGCTGGGCATGGCCGCAGTTCTCGCAGTACCCGTCGTCGTCGACCCGCCCGGCCCGGCAGGCCACACAGACCTTCAGGGGCGTGCTGACGTGGGTGGCCTGGTCCCCGAGGGCGGCCGGGTCGGCCGCGCGGGGGTCGGGCGCCTGGAGCGGGTACTCCGTGGCCGCCGGGTCACCGCCGGGCTCGTCGTGCCGTACGGGCCCGGGCAGCGGGGAGCCGCCCGAGTCGGTGCCGGGCAGGTCGGTGGGCAGGTGCACCGGGGCCGCCGGACCCTCCGCCGCGCGCGCGGCGGGCCATGCCTCACCCGCCACCGGGCTGCCCAGGACCACCGTCGGGCTGTCCGCCGCGGCCACGGGCACGGCCGACAGGTCGTACCCGCAGGCTCCGCAGTACCGGTCGCCCGACTCCAGCGGTTCGTGGCAGCCGGGGCACGTCCCGGTTGCCGGCTGGTGCATCTGCGCCATCAATCACACCCACGTCCGGGGGCGGAAGCGGTTGGCCCGCTCCACCAGTTCGATCCGCTCCTCGCCGCTGCCGGCGAGCCGGGCGAGCACCCGGTACGAACGCTCCAGGCCGAAGCGCAGGCCCCGTTCGTCCAGCTCGCTGCCCAGCAGTATGGCCCCGCCGCCCGGGCCGTGGCCGGGCCGCCCGCCCTCACCGGGGCCGCCCCGGCCTTGGGAGAGTACCCAGTCGAGCGCGGTGCCGAGGACCTCGGTGGCCAGTCGCTCGCGGCGCACCGCGTCCAGGCCCAGGTGCTGGAGCGCCTCCACCTGGTCCGCCGCGGCCCGCAGATCGGCCAGCAGCGCGTCGCCCGGGTCGCGCCGGCGCAGCCTCGCCCGCACGGCGGCGACCCGGGCCGCCGTGTAGTGGATCGAGGCCTCCGGCACCGACTCCAGGGTGGCCACGGCCGCCTCGCGGTCGCCCGCGGCCAGCTGCACCCGGGCCAGGCCGAACGCGGCGCTGACGTAGCTGGGGTCCGTCGTCCACACCAGCCGGTAGTACTCGGCGGCGTTGTCGAGCTGGCCCAGCACCTCCGCGCACACCCCGAGCGCCAGCTTGGGCGTCGGCTCGCCCGGGAAGGCGTCGTAGACGGCGTCGAAGGAGAGCGCGGCGTTCTCGTGGTCGCCGGAGACCAGCGAGGCCACGCCCCGGTACCACACGACCCGCCAGTCGTCGGGGTGGTCGGCCTCCAGGGACTCAAGACTCCGGGCGGCCGAGAGGAGTTCGCCGAGGTCGAGCCGGGCGCGCAGCTCGCGCAGCCGCTTCTCCACCGAGTTGGCGGGCGCGGTGCGCAGCGCGGCGATGAGCTCGGCGGGCGCGGCGCCCATCAGGCCCGCCAGGAAACCGGCGTTGGGATCGCCCGGGTCCACGTGCGGCACCGGCAGTGCGAGCGCGGTGGCGGGCGCGTCCAGCGGACGCAGGTAGCCGTCGCCGCCCGCTCCCGTGCCGTACGGGGCCGGGGCGCCGCCCGTGCGGGGCGCGGGGACGAGGGCGGTGTGCGCGGGTGCGCCGCCGGGCACCGCCGCGCCGGTGCCGGGGGAGGGGTGCGGCGCGGCGGTGACGGTCGGCCCGGCCACGGCGACGGGCACCGCGCCCCCGCCCGGGTGGACCACGGCGGAGGGGGCGCCGTCCGGCGCCGGGGCGCCGTTCGTGCGGGGGCGCGCCGCGCGTCTGCGCGTCCACCGGCTCTCGGGCACCGGTCGCGCCCCGAGCGCGGACACGTCACCGGTGAGCTCGGCGAACAACGTCGTGTCGGTGACCCGCAGTTCGGTGCCGAACAGGGTGGACAGGGCGGGGCGCGGGCGGCCGGTCTGGAGCGCCACGACCTCCCGCAGCACCCCGGTGAGCTGCTCGGCCATCTCCTGGGCGGAGGCGAACCGGCGCGCCGGGTCGGGGTCGGTGGCCCGTACGAGGAACCGGTAGAACGACTCGTACGTACGGAAGACCTCGATGTGGTCGGGGTCCGGCAGGCTGTCCGCGAAGACGTTGGTGTAGCCCTGGAAGTCGAAGGTGAGCACCGCGAGCGTGCGCGCGACCGTGTACAGGTCGGAGGCGACGGAGGGACCCGCCTCGGCGACCTCGGGGGCCTGGTAGCCGACCGTGCCGTAGATGGCCGACTCGTCGTCGTCCATCCGGCGCACCGCGCCCATGTCGATCAGCTTGAGCTGGTCCTCGGTCTGGATGGCGTTGTCGACCTTGAAGTCGCAGTAGAGCAGGTTGCGGCTGTGCAGATGGCCGAGCGCCTCCAGCGCCTCGATCCCGTACGCGCAGGCCTGCTCGACCGGGAGCGGGTCGCGCTTGCCGTCCGGGCCGCGCCGCTCGTTGGCGATCTCCTTGAGCGACTTGCCGCCCACGTACTCCATGACGATGTAGCCGTCCATGGAGCCGGTGCGCTGGTCGAGGTGCTCCACGAAGTTGTAGATGCGCACGATGTTGGAGTGCTCGATCTCGGCGAGGAAGCGGCGCTCGGAGATCGCGGCCGCCATCGCGTCCTGGTCGCCGGTGTCGAGCAGGCCCTTGAGGACCACCCAGCGGTCCGAGACCGCGCGGTCGACCGCGAGGTAGACCCAGCCGAGGCCGCCGTGCGCCAGACAGCCCGCCACCTCGTACTGGCCGTGCACGATGTCGCCCCGGTGCAGCTTGGGCACGAACGAGTACGGGTGGCCGCACTTGGTGCAGAAGCCCTCGGTGCGCCCGGGCCGGTCCCCGCGCGAGCGGCCGACCGGCGCCCCGCAGTCCGCACGTGAGCAGAAACGCTTCCGCTCGGGGACCTCCGGGTGCTCCATCACCGCCGTCGCCGGATCGGGGCGCGGTACGCCCGGCACGGTCACCAGACCCGCCCCGAGCCTGCTGCGCCCGGAGGTGCCGGTCGCCGGGCCGGAGCTGCGCACCGAGACCGAGCGCGCGCTGCCCGCCCCGGTCAGCGAGCGCGACAGACGTCCCGAGACCGACCGCCGGGACGTGGAGGAGCGCGAGGAGGCCGAGGAGCGCCCGGAGCGGGCGGAGGAGGAGCCGCTGTCCCCGCGGGCGCCCGCGGTGATCCCCGTGGGGGCCGGGGAGATGGCGCCGTTCAGCGACACCACCGGCGCCAGGCCGCAGGTGTCGCAGTACAGCTCGCCGCCGCCCATGTCCTCGTAGGAGCCCTCGCAGCCGGGGCGCTGGCACTGCTTGTGGTCGCTCACGATTCCCCCCTCTGGTCGACGGGCCCGGGCTGCCGGGGAGCCAGCGCCTCGGCCGCCGCCTGCTGGTACCGCAGCACCGCCTGCTCGGCGACGCGCAGATCGCAGGGCGCGGACCACAGCATCCGCCGCGCCGCGTCGTACCGTTCGATGAGCAGCGGGTCTTCCGCCAGGCCGTGCCGGGCCACCTTCGCCTTGTACGCGTCGAGCCGGCCGCGCAGCTCCGCGCGGACCGCCAGCGGCGCGGTGACGGCCGTCAGCGACTCCCGCGCGCGCAGCAGTTCGTCCTCCGCCTCGCGCTCCAGGGACTCCAGGAGCGGGGAGAGCCGGTGCCACTGGGCGTGTCTGCGGTACTCGGCGGCGGCCACCAGGCGCTCCTGGAGCCGGGTCGGCGGGCCGCTCACCGCGGGCACCTCGGACGCGGCGATCTTCGCCAGCACCTCGCCGCGCGCCGCCCGCGCCTCGGTGAGGGTGCGATCCGCCCGGGAGAGCACGTCCCGCAGCCGCACCAGCCGCATCTCGGCGTCCTGGCGGACCGTCAGCACCGCGTCGATCTCCCGGCGGACGTCCTCCAGGGCGCGGGCGGCCCGGTCGTAGCGCTCGGTGTCCGGGCGGCCGCCGCCCGGCGCGGAGCTGCCCGGCGCGGGCAGCCAGAACGCCAGCGGGTCCGACACCACCTGCGCCCGCAGCGACGCCAGCTCCTCGGTGATCGACTCCAGGTCGTCGCCCGCCGGGTGCTCCCCGGGGCGCACGCCCACCGAGTGGGCCAGGCCCCGGGTCCGGTGCAGCTCGGCGGCGAGGAGGTCTATCCGGGCGGGCAGCGCCGACCACACCGCGTCGGCGGCGACGACCAGGTCGAGCGAGCGCGCGTACAGCTCGTTCATCCGGTTCACCAGCTGCTCCAGGCTGAACCGCTCGCTCAGCCGGGCGGCGCCGGTCGGCGCCGCGGCCTGGGAGGCGGCGCCCGCGACGGTCACCGACTCGCCGCGCAGCCGGTCGGTCAGCTCCACCAGGTCCTCCCGGGAGGGCCAGCGGCGCCGCTCGCGCAGCTCACGGGCGTCGTCCAGGGCCGCCTTGTACGCGTCGAAGTACGCCCACAGCACGGTGATCGACTGCTCGGCCGAGGCCCAGCGCTCCCGGGTGACCCCGGTCAGCTCGGCGCCCTCCAGCAGCCGTCTGCCCGCGTGGTCCTGGAGGGCGAGCAGCGAGGTCTCGATGGCCTCGTGCTCGGCGTCGAGCCGGGTCAGCGCGCGGTCCACCTCGTCCCGGTCGAGCACCGGCCGGACGGGCCTCCCCGAGGAGGAGCCGGGGAAGGATCCCGCGCCCATCGATCACCTCTCTGCTCTGCGTGTCTGTGCGGTCGTGCCGGGCGGGTCAAGCCGGGCGCTAGGAACGGTACTTGGGCTCGGGCGGCCCCGTTATCCCGGGCAGGTCGGCGGCGAGCCACTCGCGGTAGGCCTTCATCCACGGGCTGTTGTCGCCGCCGCTGCGGTAGTCCACCAGGACCTGGTTGATCCGGCGGACCAGATCGGTGTTCTCCAGCTTGGTGGCCACCCCGTAGTACTCCTTGGTGAACGGGGCGCCCGTGAGGCGGACCGACGGGTCCTGGGCCGCCTGGCTCGCGGCGAGCGCGCTGTCCGTGACCACCGCGTCGGCCTGGCCGAGCTGGAGGCGCACCAGGCAGTCCAGCTGGTTGGGCACGGTCAGGTCCTTGTAGACCGCCCCGTACGACTCCTTCTCCAGCGCGTCGAACGCGGTCGAACCGGCCGCGACGCAGACCTTCTTGCCCTTCAGCGTGTCGTCGTAGCCGGTGATCTTCGACCCTTCGGGCACGAGCACCTGCTGGCCCGCCTGGAAGTACGCCGAGGAGAACGCGACCTGGCCGATCCGCTTGCAGTTGATGGTCATCGTCCGCACGACGACGTCGACCTGGCCGTTCTGGAGCGCCGGGATGCGCCGGCTGGTGGGGATGGCGCGGTAGACGACCGCGTCCGGGTCGCCCAGGATGTTCTTGGCGATCGCCCGCACCAGCTCGATGTCGAAGCCTTCGAGCCGGCCGTTCGCGGGGTTGCGGTACCCCCAGCGGAAGCTGTTCTGGTCGACGCCCGCGACCAGCTTGCCGTTCTTCCGGATCCTCTCGATGCTCGGCCCGTCGTCGGACGAGGGCGGCAGGCTCGCCTCGGGGTCGGCGCAGGTGTCGGCCCTGGCCTGGACGCCCCGTCCCACACCGGGGCCGCCGGTCCGCGCGCCCTCGGCGCCCGCCTCGTGCCGCGAGAGCGGGACCAGCAGGGAAGCGGCGGCGGCGCAGGCGAGCGCCATCCCGCCCACGCCGCCCCAGCCTCGGAGCTTGCTGTTCCGGTTCATCGCGCCTCCTCCCAGGGCCGCTGTGCCCCTCGGGCCGGTGTTCCCCTCCATGCCACGGTGCTCACCTGTACTCCGCGAGCCTGCGGCTGACGCCGACGCCCGCCGCCGCCGCGCCCAGCACCGCCAGCACCGCGGCGCCCAGCGGAAGCCCGGTCAGCGCGCCCCTGCCGTCGGAGGCGGCCCGGGTGAACTCGCGCTGCTCGTGCCCGATCGCCTTCTCCAGGGCCGCGTCGACCCGGTCGAAGGACTGGCCGGTGGAGCCGGTCGCGCCGATGACCTGTTCAAGGGCGTCCTCGTAGTCACCCTCGGTGTCGGTTTGGTGCGCCTTGTCGTGCCGCGCCTGCCATTCGGTGACGCCGGCGCGCGCCTCCTCGACCGGGGTGCGCCCCGCGCTGTCGTCGGCCAGTCTCCCGGCCGAGCCGAGCTGGTCCACGAGCTCTTTCATCTCCGCCTTGTAGTCCGCGTCGTACTTGTCCTCCTTGCCGTCCTCGGTCAGGACGGCCCCGCGTGCCACCAGCGTCAGGTTCTCGTTGGCGCGGGCCTGGAGGGAGTTGATCCGGGCGTCGTTGAGCACCTTCAGCGACTCCTGGCCGTGCGTGCGCGAGTCCGACAGGTCCGCGGCGGCCACCGCGTGCCCGGCGACCAGCCACAGCAGGACGACCAGCGAGGCCGCGCTGCCCGCGAGCAGCCCGTGGTTGAGGACCCGGTTGGTGCGCCGGTAGGTGCGCCGCTGGGCCCAGAACAGCGCGCCCAGCGCCGCCACGCCGACCGCCGGCGCCGCGTACGGCCAGGTCTCGGCCTGGTCGTAGTCGTGGTGGAGCCGGTCGGTCTCGGCCTCGTAGAGGTCCTGGGCGGCGGGCAGCAGGTGCTTGGTCATCTGCTCGTTCGCATACCGCAGATAGGCGCCGCCGACCGGGAAGCCCTGGCGGTTGTTGGCGCGGGCCTGCTCGATCAGGCCGTTGTAGACCGGCAGTTGCTCGTTGAGCGAGGCGATCGCGCGCCCGGAGTCGGAGGCGCCCGTGGTGTTGGCCGCGGCCTTCACCAGCAGCCGGGAGGCGGTCGCGATGTCCGACTCGTACCGCACGCGGACGGCGCGGGACTCGTGGGCGCCCGCGAGGAAGCCGCTGGCGGCCGCGGTGTCCGCGTCCGCCAGCGAGCGGTAGATGGAGGCCGCGTCGGCGCTCAGCGGCTGGCTGCGGCTCACCACGTCGTCGGCGGCGGCCGCCCGGTCGGTGACCTCCCAGGCCGTCACCGCGCCGAACGCCACGACCAGCAGCGCGACCACCGTGCCGATGATCCACAGCCGCCCCGGCTCGGTCGTCGCGGCGGCGCGCACCCGCTCGCGGGCCGTGGCCCAGCCGCCCCGGCGCGGTGCGGGCGCGGACCGGGCCCCCGTGACCGGTGCGGCCGGCGGCGCCGGATCCGGCGCCGCCGCCGGTGTCCGCGGTGCGTGTGTGCTCGGCGGGTGTGCCACTTGACCTCCCCCTGGGTCACCGAGTGCCTGGCCAGCAGTATGGACGCAGGGACCGACCACCACACAAGGGTTGACCTGATCTTGTTACCCGCTTGCTCCGCCCCGGCTCCCGCTGCCTCCCCACCATGTATACGCCGCAGTCCGCGGATCGGTTCCCCTCGGTGCGACCCGATGCGACGGGGCCGCGCACGAGTCCGCGCGCACCACCCCCGCTCCCCCGCGCACGCCCCCGGCCGCTCCTGCGCGCCGCCCGGCCCACAGCCCGCCGCCCGGCCCGTTTCTCACGCCCCCGCGTACTGTCCGCGCAGCCGCTCGAACACCTCCGCCGACGCCCCCACCTCGTCCAGCCCGAGCAGCCCCGCCCCCAGCACCGGCGAGGCCCCCACCACCAGCGGGACCGCCTTGGGCGCCCGGGCGGCGAGCAACGTACGCACCCCGTCGTCCAGTTGGGCGTGCCGGGCCGCCAGCACGCTGCCGCCGAGCAGGACCGGTGTCTCCTGGTCGAGCAGGTCCAGGCGCTCCAGGGCGACCACGGCCAGCGCCACGATCTCCTCGGCCTGGCGGTCCACCAGCGACCGGGCCACCGGGTCCCCTTCCGCCGCCACCGCGAAGAGCACCGGCGCCAGTTCGTGGCGGCGGGCGGGCGCCACGTGCTCCAGGTGGAGCGCCTCGATCAGCGCGTACACCGACGCCAGCCCGAAGTGCTCCGGCAGCGCCCGGGCCAGCGCGGTGGGCGCGCCCCGCCCGTCCTCGGCGCGCGCGGCGAACCACAGGGCCTCCTCGGCGAGTCCGCCGCCCCCGCCCCAGTCGCCGGAGATCTTGCCGAGCGCGGGGAAGCGGGCGGTGCGGCCGTCCGGGGTCATGCCGACGCAGTTGATGCCCGCCCCGCACACCACCGCGACCCCGCGCGGTTCGGCGCCGCGCGGCAGTCCGGCCCGCAGGATCGCGAAGGTGTCGTTGTAGACCTTGACCGTGCCGCCCCAGCCGCGGGCTGCCAGCGCCTCGGCCAGCCGGAGCTCCTCCACCGGCAGGTCGGCGTTGGCCAGACACGCCGAGACGTGGTCGACCGCCGCCGGTCCGGCGTTCCCCGCCGCCGCCCGGGCCCGGCCGACCGCGTCCGCCAGCGCGTCCACCGCCGTCTCCACCCCCACGGCCGGCGGCCGGAAGCCGCCGCCCCGGGCGGCCCCCAGGACGGTGCCGTCGGGGCCGATCAGGGCGACGTCGGTCTTGCTGTTGCCGGCGTCGATCGCCAGCACGCTCATGCCCACGCGAGGTGCTCCCGGTTGTGCGCGATCAGCCGGTCGGTGAGGCCGTCCGCCGCCGCGTACTGCCCGACCAGCGGATGGGCGAGCAGCGCCCGGAACACCCGCTCGCGCCCGCCGCGCAGCGCCGCCTCAAGGGCCAGGTCCTCGTACGCCGTGACGTGCGCGATCAGCCCCGCGTACAGCGGGTCGAGCTCCGGCACGGCGAGCGGCACCGGGCCGTCCGCGCCCACCCGCGCCTGCACCTCGATCACCGCGTCGTCGGCGAGGAAGGGCAGGGTGCCGTTGTTGCGGGTGTTGACCACCTGCACCGGGCTGCCTCCGTTGCCGAGCAGGGACGCGGCCAGGTCCACCGCCGCCTCCGAGTAGAAGGCACCGCCCCGCCGGGCCAGCAGCTCCGGCTTCTCGTCGAGCGCCGGGTCCCCGTACATTGTCAGCAACTGCCGTTCCATCTCGGCGACTTCGGACGCCCGGGACGGCTTGGTGCCCAGCTCCCGTACGACCTCGTCGTGTGCGTAGTAGTAGCGCAGATAGTACGAGGGGACGACGCCGAGCCGGTCCAGGAGCCGCCGGGGCAGGCGCAGGTCGTCCGCGACCGCGTCGCCGTGTTCGGCGAGCAGCCCGGGCAGCACGTTCTTTCCGTCGGGGCCGCCCAGGCGCACCCCGAGCTCCCAGGTGAGGTGGTTGAGGCCCACGTGGTCGAGATGAACCCGGCCGGGCGCGACACCGAGCAGGCGGGCGAACCTGCGCTGGAAGCCGATGGCCACGTTGCAGAGCCCGACCGCCCGGTGGCCGGCCTGGAGCAGCGCGCGCGTGACGATGCCCACCGGGTTGGTGAAGTCGATGATCCAGGCGTCCGGGTTGGCGCGCCGCACCCGCTCGGCGATGTCCAGGACCACCGGGACGGTCCGCAGGGCCTTGGCGAGCCCGCCCGCCCCGGTCGTCTCCTGGCCCACGCAGCCGCACTCCAGCGGCCAGGTCTCGTCCTGCTCACGGGCGGCCTGGCCGCCGACGCGCAGCTGGAGCAGGACCGCGTCCGAACCCTCGACGCCCGCGTCCAGGTCGGAGGTGGTCGTGATGGTGCCCGGGTGGCCCTGCTTGGCGAAGATGCGCCGGGCGAGCCCGCCGACCAGCTCCAGCCGGTCGGCCGCCGGGTCGACCAGGACCAGTTCCTCGATGGGCAGGGTGTCCCGTAGCCGGGCGAATCCGTCGATGAGCTCGGGGGTGTAGGTCGATCCTCCGCCGACCACGGTGAGCTTCATTTCTCTAACCCTTCACTCCGGTGAGCGTGACGCCCTCGACGAACGCCTTCTGCGCGAAGAAGAACACGAGGATCACGGGGGCCATGACCAGCACGGTCGCGGCCATGGTCAGGTTCCAGTCGGTGTGGTGCGCGCCCTTGAAGGACTCCAGGCCATAACTGAGCGTCCAGGCGCCGGGGTTCTCCGAGGCGTAGATCTGCGGCCCGAAGTAGTCGTTCCAGGCGTAGAAGAACTGGAAGAGCGCGACGGCGGCGATGCCGGGCTTCGCCATCGGCAGCACGACCCGCAGCAGGGTCCGCAGCTCTCCGCAGCCGTCGACCCTGGCCGCGTCCAGATACTCGTTCGGGATGGTCATCAGGAACTGCCGCAGCAGGAAGATGGAGAACGCGTCGCCGAACGCCATCGGGACGATCAGCGGCCACAGCGTCCCCGAGAGGTCGAGCTGCTTCGCCCAGAACAGGTACATCGGGATGATGATCACCTGCGGTGGCAGCATCATCATCGAGATGACCAGCATCATCGACAGATTGCGGCCGCGGAAGCGGAACTTGGCGAGCGCGTAGGCCACCGGGAGGGACGACACCACGGTCAGGACGGTGCCGAGCCCGGCGTAGAGCAGGGTGTTGCGCCACCAGGTGAGGAAGCCCGGGGTGTCGAGCACCTTCTTGTAGTTGGACCACTGCCAGTGGTCGGGGACCAGGTCGCGGGTGAGCGTCTGCTGGTCGTCCATGAGCGAGGTGAGCACGATGAAGACGAACGGCAGCACGAAGAAGAGGGCCGCGGCGACCCCGAGGGCGTGCACACCGATCCAGTGCAGCAGCGCCTTGCGGCGGGCCGTGCGGGCCGCCGGGGTCCTCGCCACCGGAGTGTCGAGTGGATACGTCAGGTCGGCCATCGGCTAGTCACCTGCCTGGATCAGTCCGCCGCGGCGCCGCATGAGCAGGGCGGTGAAGGCCATGGAGAGGGCGAAGAGGACCAGCGCGACCACACAGGCGGAGCCGTAGTCGAAGCGCTGGAAACCGAGGTTGTACACCAGCTGGGGAAGGGTCAGCGTCGACTTGTCCGGGTAGCCGGGCTCGAACTGCTGACCGGAGCTGCCGATGACCCCCGAGGCGACCTTTCCGGCCACCAGCGGCTGGGTGTAGTACTGCATGGTCTGGATGATCCCGGTGACCACCGCGAACATCAGAATCGGCGAGATGTTCGGCAGCGTCACGAAGCGGAACCGCTGCCAGGACGAGGCCCCGTCCAGCTCGGCGGCCTCGTACTGCTCCTTCGGCACGTCGAGCAGCGCGGCCATGAAGATCACCATCAGGTCGCCGACGCCCCACACCGCCAGCATGGTCAGCGCCGGCTTGGACCAGGTGGGGTCGGTGAACCAGGCCGGCGCCGGGACGCCGAGGTCGGACAGGACCGAGTTGACCGGTCCCGTACCCGGGTTGAGCAGGAAGACGAAGGCGAGGGTGGCGGCGACGGGCGGGGCGAGGTAGGGCAGGTAGAAGAGCGTCCGGAAGACCCCGGTGCCCGTCTTGATCCTGGTGATGAGCAGCCCGATGCCGAGCCCGAAGACGACCCGGCAGGCCACCATGACCACCACCAGCCACAGGGTGTTGCGCAGCGCGGGCCAGAACAGCGGGTAGTCGTCGAAGACGTACGACCAGTTCTTGAGCCCGGTGAAGGTGGGGTCGGCGAAGCCGTCGTAGTGGGTGAAGGAGAAGTAGACGGTGGAGATCAGCGGGTAGGCGAAGAAGACGCCGAAACCGATCAGCCAGGGGGACATGAAGGCGGCCGTGCGCAGGGCCGCCCGGCGGCGCTTGGCGCGCGGGGTGTACGTGGTCATGGAGTGCTCCGCGGCGCTCGTCGGACCCGGCCTACTTGGCCTGGTCGATCGCCGTGTCGATCTCCTTGGCGGTCTTCTCCAGACCGGCCCTGATGTCGCTCTGCCGGCCCTTCTCCACGTCGTAGCCGAGGTTCTGGATCGAGACCAGGTACTGGCCGCCGTTGACCGAGGCCGGACTGGTCGTGGAGGCCGGGTTCTGCGCGATGTCCAGGAACGTCTTGAAGCGCGGGTCGTACTTCAGGTCCGGGGACTTGAGCGCCTCCATCGTGGAGGGCACGTTGTGGATGGCGTTGGCGAAGTCCACCACCGCCCGGGTGTCGGTGGTCATGTACTTCACCAGCTCCCAGGCGGCGTTCTGCTTGGTGGAGGTGGCGGCGATCCCGGCGATGGTGCCGGTGATGTACCCCTTGCCGTAGGTGGAGGCCTGGTCGTCCGGCACGGGCAGCGGGGCGACCCCGATCCCGAACTCGGGCTTGGCGGCCTCGGCCATCCCCAGCCGCCACTCGCCGTCCAGCTGCATGGCGACCTGCCCCAGGTGGAAGGGGTGCTTGGCGCCGAACTCGTCACCGAAGCCGGAGCGGAACTTCTCCAGCTTCTGGAACCCGCCCAGGTCCTCCACCAGCTGCTTCTGGAAGGCGAGCCCCTTGGCGAAAGCCGGGTCCCTGGCGATGTTCGACCTGCCCTCGCTGTCGAAGTACGTGGGCGACCACTGCGCGATGTAGTGCTCGGTCGTCGACTCGTAGCCGTGGTAGTCGGGCATGAAGCCGAGCTGCTCGTAGGAGTCGCCCTTGGCCCTGGTCAGCTTCTTGGCGGCGGTGGCGAACTCGCTCCAGGTCTTCGGCGGGGCGGTGATCCCGGCTTCCTTGAAGGCGTCCTTGTTGTAGTAGAGCGCGTAGGCGTCGCCGAGCAGCGGGAGCGTGCAGCGCCTGCCCTCGAACTGTGTGTACTCGTTCATCGCCTTCGGGAAGGTCTTCGCGGGGTCGATCCCGTCCTTCTTCAGGAAGGGCGCGAGGTCGACGAAGGCGCGGGAGGAGCAGAACTTGCCGACGTTGTTGGTGGTGAAGGAGGAGACCACGTCCGGCGCGTTCGAACCGCCCGCGCGCAGCGCCTGGTTGATCTTGTCGTCGTTGATGTTGCCGACGACCTTCACATGGATGTTGGGGTGCGCCTTCTGGAAGGCGTCCACGTTGGCCTGGATCGCCTTGACCTCCTCGGGCGCGCTCCACCCGTGCCAGAAGGTGATCGTCGTCTCCTTGGAGGCGTCGTCCTCGGCGGAGGAGGAGCTCTGGCCCGTACAGGCGGTGGCGAACAGGGCGATGGAGGCGGTCACGGCGAGGACGGCGGCCGACTTTTGGCGGCGCGGGCTGTTTCCGGACATGGCGAAGTCTCCAGGGGCAGGGGCAGGGGCAGGGCAGAGACGGGTGCGGGCGTGCGGGGGGTGCGTCGGGGGTGGGGGAGGTCAGCGGGAGGTGTCGAAGACCTCGTCGCGGGTGGCGGCGAGCGCGCTCTCCAGCGCGCCGCGCAGGACGGGGTGGTGGCGCACCTCGCCGATGACGAGCCGGGGCCGGGAGGCGGCGAGTTCGCCCAGCTCGTGCTGGACCAGCGCGCGCAGCGGCTCGCCCCCGGCGGTGATCAGGGCGCCGGACAGGACCACGAGTTCGGGGTCGAGCACGGCGACCATGGAGGCTAGACCGGTGGCCAGACCGGTGGCGAAGGTCTCCAGGAGCCCGCGGTACGGGCCGTCCTCCCGCGCCCGTACGGCCTCGGCGGCCCGGGCGACCAGCGCGGCCGCGGCCTCGGTGGACGGGCCGCCGGGGATGTCCGCGACCCCGTGCTCCCGGGCCAGGCGCGGCACCGCCTGACCGCCGGCAAGCTCCTGGAAGCCGCCGGAGTTCGCCTTGGTGACGTGCCGCACCAGCGGGGCTCCCGGCACCGGCAGGAAGCCCACCTCGCCCGCGCCGCCGGTGAAGCCGCGGTGCAGCCGGCCGCCGATGACGAGTGCGGCGCCGAGACCGCCCTCGTTCCACAGCAGCACGAAGTCGTCGTGGCCGCGCGCGGCGCCGAGCCGCTGCTCGGCGATGGCCGCGAGGTTGACGTCGTTCTCGTACTCGACCGGCATCGGCAGCGCCGCCGCGAGCTCGTCGAGGAGGGCGGGGGAGTGCCAGCCGGGCAGGTGGGAGGCGTACCGCAGCCGCCCGGTGCCGGGGTCGAAGGCGCCGGGCGTGCCGATGACGACGCGGTGCAGATCGGCCCGGACCAGGCCGGCGGTCTTTGCCGCCCCGTCGAGGGCGCCGGTGACCTGCCGCACCACCGACTCGCCGGCCCGGCGCCCCGGGGTGCGCACCTCGAACTCCCCGACCACCTCCCCGGTGACGTCCGCGACGGCGGCGCGGATGCGCTCGGGGGTGACGTCGAGCCCGGCGACGTGCGCGGCGCGCGCGTTGACCGCGTACAGCTGGGCGTTGGGCCCGGGCCGTCCCTCGGTGGTTCCGGTCGCCACGACGAGCCCGGCCGCCTCCAGCCGCGCGAGCAGCTGGGAGGCGGTCGGCTTGGAGAGTCCGGTGAGCTTGCCGATGCGGGTGCGGGAGAGGGGCCCGTGTTCCAGCAGCAGATCGAGGGCGGCGCGGTCGTTCATGGCGCGGAGTACGCGCGGGGTTCCCGGGGTAGTACCGGCCACGACGGTGCACCTGCCTTCACGGTCCCGGCTCCCAACCGACTGTTAGGAAAGTTTCCTATCCGGTGGGAGGAAAGTAGGCCGCCGGTCCCACGGGCGTCAATGGGGTGAACGGCCGGGGCTACCAAAGCGTTACTTCTCCCCGCGCCGCACATGACGAAGGGCGCCCCCCGCCGCGGTGCGGCCGGGGGCGCCCTCGTTCGTGCCTACTTCGCCAGACCCTGCCCGGGCGGTATCGGCGCCGTGGCCAGCGACTGCGGAGACGTCGGGTTGTTCAGGGCCGAGGGGGCGGACACACCGGCGGACGGGTCCGGGGCCGAGTCGTCCGGGTCCGCCGGCGGCGGGCCGCCCACGATCCGGATCCCCGCCGCGTCCAGCGACCGCTTGATGCGCCAGCGCAGTTCGCGCTCCACGCCCAGCGCCTTGCCCGGCATCGTCTTCGCCGAGACACGGATCACCATCGAGTCCAGCAGCACCTCGTTGAGGCCGAGGACCTCCACCGGCCCCCACAGCCGTTCGTTCCACGGCTCGTCCTTGGCCATGGACTCGGCCGCCTCCGTGATGGCGGCCCGGACGCGGTCCAGGTCCTCCGTCGGGCGGACCTGGACGTCGACGGCGGCCGTCGCCCATCCCTGGCTGAGGTTGCCGATGCGCTTGATCTCGCCGTTGCGCACGTACCAGATCTCACCGTTGTCGCCGCGCAGCTTCGTCACCCGCAGCCCGACCTCGACCACCTCGCCCGAGGCCACGCCCGCGTCGATGGAGTCGCCGACCCCGTACTGGTCCTCCAGGATCATGAAGACGCCGGAGAGGAAGTCGGTGACGAGGTTGCGCGCGCCGAAGCCGATCGCCACACCCGCGACACCCGCCGAGGCGAGCAGCGGCGCCAGGTCGATGTTGAGGACGCCCAGGACCATCAGGGCCGCGGTGCCCAGGATCAGGAAGGACGCCACCGAGCGCAGCACCGAGCCGATGGCCTCCGAGCGCTGGCGGCGGCGCTCGGCGTTGACCAGGAGCCCGCCGAGCGCGGTGCCCTCCACCGCCTGGGCGCTGCGGTTCATCCGGTCGATGAGCTTGGTCAGCGCGCGGCGCACCAGCACCCGCAGCACCGACGCGATGATCACGATGAGCAGGATCCGCAGGCCGAGGGCGAGCCAGGTCGACCAGTTCTCCTCCACCCAGCCCGCGGCCTCGGTGGCCTGCTTCTGGGCGTCGTCGAGGGTGACCGGGGCGGTCGTCGGGCCGGTGGGATCGGACGGGGATCCGGCGGCCAGTACGGCGGGCCAGTGCACGGCGGGAACCTCCAGGCATTGCGCTGCCGACAGTGCGACGGCAGACCAACCACACTAACGGGGCAACCCGTGTGCTTCGGTGCCGTGTTCGAGGCGGGCGCGGCACCGGGCCCGGGACGCGTGGGAGTGTGGTCGAAAACACTTCAGGGCCGTTACCCGGACGTGGTGGCGCTCCGACCGGCCCTGAGGAGAGACTGAAGGCAGATCGTCCCGGCGCGAGCCACGCGCCGCCGGCGTACAAGGAGGCATCCACCGTGCCGCACGTCCTGGTCCTCAACGCGTCGTACGAGCCCCTCGGCGTCGTACCGCTCCGCCGCGCGCTCGTCCTCGTGCTCGAAAACAAGGCAGTCTGCCTAGAGGAATCCGGCGCCTTCATGCACAGCGCGACCCGGGTCGTCCCCGCTCCCAGCGTGGTCCGGCTGAAGAGATTCGTACGGGTCCCCTACCGGGGGCCCGTCCCACTGACCCGCCGTGCGCTCTTCGCGCGTGACGGCGGGCGCTGTATGTACTGCGGTGGCGTCGCAACCAGCGTCGACCACGTGATCCCGCGCAGCCGCGGCGGTCAGCACGTCTGGGACAACGTGGTGGCGGCCTGCCGCCGCTGCAACCACGTCAAGGCCGACCGGCACCTGCTGGAGCTCGGCTGGCGCCTGCGCCACCAGCCCGCCCCGCCCAGCGGCCTGGCGTGGCGCATCATCGGCACGGGGCACCGGGACCCACGCTGGCTCCCGTACCTCCAACCGTTCGGCGCGGACGACGCCCTGGCCCGGATCGACGGCATCTCAGCCTGAGTCCGGGCCTTCGTCGTCCCCGGGGACCGGTCCGCCGGTCCCCGGCCCGGCGTGCCCGCGAGCGGGCCTACCGGCTCCCCTGTGCCACGCCGTACGCCTCCACCGACCACAGCGAGTACCCGTACGGCGTTGCCCGCGCCACCCCCTGCACCCGCAGGAACCGCACCCCGCGCGCGTCCATCCGTACCGCCTCCCGGCCACCCCTGCCCTCCCGCACGGTCGCCGCCGTGCGCCAGGTCCGCCCGTCCGGCGAGACCTGCACGGTGTAGCTGCTCGCGTACGCGTCCTGCCAGGTCAGCACCACCAGGCCGACCCGGCTCGGGGCCGGGAGCTCGGCCTGCCACCAGGCGTTGTCCTGCGCCGGGGAGGACCAGCGCGTCGACGGGTCGCCGTCGGCCGCCGCGCGCGCCGGGAACGCGGGCGTCTCGTCGCCGGAGGAGGAGGCCGCCGCCCCCGCGAGCAGATCGGGACCGGCCGTGCGCGGATGGGCCCGTACGGTCAGGACGCGCTCCTGCCCGGAGAACGCGACCGGCACCCGGTACTCGCCCGCCGGGGTGCCCGGCGCCACCGACACCTCCACCGGCACACCCATCGCGGCGCCGCGCGGGACCGTGAGCGCGCCCGGGGCCCGCACGGTCAGGCCCCGCGGGGCCTTCGCGGCGAGCGTGCCCCGCACGTCCGCGGGCCGGGTGGACGTCAGCACGGCCGTCACCACCTGCGGCTTCCCGCCGATCTCCGCGTCGGCCACGTCCCGGGCCAGCTCCAGGCGGGCCCGCGGCTCGTCGGCGAACCACGGGACCAGATGGCGTACGGACCGTACGGCGGCGGTCGGGCCCGTCACCCGGACGGCGTCGGCGCGCACGCCCCGCGCGGCGCTCTGGGTCCAGCCGTCCGGCGACAGCGGTCCCAGGCTGCGCCAGCCCACGCCGGGCAGATGCGCCTGCACCAGCGCCCCGCCCTCGGCCCAGGCGACCCGGCCGGGCCCGGGGCCGGGTCCCCAGGCGGCGTCCGGCACGGGCCGCGCGCCCGCCGTGGCCCAGGCGGGCGGGCCCGAGCCCGGGCCCACCGACGGGCTCTGCCCGGCGCCGGAGTCGTCCATGACCGTGACCGCCTCCACCGGGCGGACCCGGTCCAGGCGCACGGTGTACGCGTCCGGCGAGAGGGTCACCTCGCCGGGCGGGCGGTCCGCGCCCGTCCAGGTCGCCGAGGCCCGCGCCGCACGGGTCAGGAACGCGTCCAGGACGCCCTTGCCGACGGTGACCGGGCCGGTGGCGGCATCCCGGCGCAGCGGCTCCAGGGCGAGCGCGGCCCGCCAGGCGCCCGCGCCGTCGCCGTGGGCCTGCGCCTGGAGCATGTCCACGGCCTTCTCCCCGGCCCGGCCGTAGCGGGCGAGCCGCTCGGCCCAGGGGCGCAGCTCGTCGGCGAGCGCGCTGCCCGCCAGACGCTCGGGGGTCAGCCGCATGACCGTGAACGCCGCGCGCAGTCGCGCCGCCGCCCGGTCCCGCGCCACCGCGTCCGCCGTGCCGCGCGAGTTCCAGAACGCGTCGAGCAGCGGGCGCAGATAGGCCGACTCGGCGCTGCCGAGGACCGACGAGGAGTCGTTGCCCGCCAGCGCGGTGAGCGCCTCGCGCAGCGGCGCGTCACCGCCCGCGAGGTCCGCGATCGCCGCCCGCCAGGACTCCTCCGGCTCGTAGCCCTGCGGGTTCCAGGCGTAGTCGGCGGCCGTGAACAGCGGGATGCGGGAGGCCGAGGCCTGGGCCATGGCGTTGGCGAGCAGGGCGGCCGAGCCGGTGGCGACGGCGGGCTCGCGGCCCGTGTAGGGGCCGAGGAAGATCCGGCCCGGCGCCCAGTCGTTCACCGGGTAGTTGTCCATCGTCACCAGCGGATGCCCGAACGCGTCGCGCGCGCCCGCCAGTTCGTGGCCGGTGATGGTGCGCGGCACCACCCCGACGCCCGTCCAGGCGACCTGTACGCGCGCGTCCAGACCGTCCGCGAGCGCGTCCCGGTAGGCGGTGACGCCCTCCTGGTAGTACTCGGTCGGCATCAGCGACAGCGGCTGCGCGCCCGGGTGGCGCTCGGCGAGGTGCGCGGCGAGGGCGTTCGCCACGCGCGCGTGGGCGCGGGCGGCGGCGGCCGGTCCCCGGCCGAAGGTGCGCGCGTCCTGCCCGCAGTGCCACTCGCTGTAGCTGACGTCCTGGAACTGCAGCTGGAAGGCGCGCACGCCCAGCGCCCACATCGCGTCGACCTTGCGCAGCAGCGCTTTGAGGTCCTTGTCGGAGGACAGGCACATCTCCTGGCCGGGCGCCACGGCCCAGGCGAGGGTGACGTGGTTGGCGGCGGCGCGGGCGGCGAGCGCCCGGAAGTCGGCGCGCTGGTCGGCCGGGTACGGGTCGCGCCAGCGGGCCTGGCGGTACGGGTCGTCGCCGGGCGCGTAGAGGTACCGGTTCTGCTTGGTGCGGCCCATGAAGTCGAGCTGCCCCAGGCGCTCTTCGCGGGTCCAGGGCTGCCCGTAGAAACCTTCCGCCGTGCCGCGCACGGCGGTGGCGGGCCAGTCCCGCACCCAGACGCCGGGCAGCGTGGCGGCGCCGCGCCGGTCCTGCCCCAGGAGCTGACGCAGCGTCTGCACGGCGTGGAAGAGCCCGTCCTCGCCGACCCCGTCGAGCGCGACCGTGTCCCGCCCGGCGACCCGGCCGACCCCGATCCGGTAGCCGCCCGGCGGCAGGTCCCCGCGCTCGGCGACCCGCAGGGCGCGCAGCGCGTCCTGCGCGCCGACGCCACCGACGCGGAACACCGGCCCCGCGCCCCGGGGTTCGTGGTGCAGCGTGGTGACGCCGGCCCGGTCGAGCATGTCCCCGAGCGCGGCCACCGCGTACGGGTCGGCGCCCGGATCGGCGATCAGCACGGCCTCGGAGCCCAGGCGCAGCCCCGGTCCCGCGTGCCGGACGGACTGGGGGCGGGGCCAGACGGCCGGGGCGCCGTCCCGTACCGCGGCCTTCGACTCCCGGGTGGCGGTGGGCTGTTCGGGTGCCGGGGGGTCCGCGGGGGCGGCGAGGGCGCCGGGCGCCGCGCCGAGCAGTCCGCCGATGGCGGCGACGGCGACGGCCGCCGCCCGCTTCCCGCGCCCGAACTGCACACCGTCTCCTCGTCTGCGTGGACTTGTGGAGCCCCGGTCCCCTGGTGACGGCCCCCGGCGGAGCCTCCCGCGCCGCGACCGGACCCGAGCCCACCACCCCCGTGGCGAAGGTGTCAACGCGGGTGACTGTTGTGCCGGAATTGCCCGTTCCGGTGACCTGGGTCACAGGAGGGGGGTGACGAGCGCTACTCGCCCCGCGTTGTACGTCTGGGAGCCCGCCCGCTGGGTAGGGCTGCTGTGTCCCCGTCGCCGACCCCCGTGGAGCCCTCCGTGGCCGTTTCCGCCCCTGAACAGCCCCTGACCAGCGAACCTCCGCTGGCCGACGCCGCACCGCTGACCAGCGAGCCGCCCCTGACCGAGGCCGCGCCCCTGACCAGCGAACCGACCCCGGTGGCCGCGCAAGCCGGAGCCTGACGCCATGACCCTCGCCCGGCTCGCCGCCCTGCACGGCGTCGCCACGTCCTACGCCCCGTCGGCCGACCGCACGGTCCCCGTCCCGGAGGCCACGGTCGTCGCCGTCCTCGCGGCCCTGGGCGTCGAGGCGGCGACCCCGGAGGCGGTGGCGGCGTCCCTCGCCACCGCCGAACTGAGCGCCGCGGAGCGCCTCTTGCCGCCGACCGTGGTCCACTGGCGCACCCCCGACCCCGCCCCGCCCCCACCGCTGGCCGCGCTGCCGCCGGGCACCGAGGTCCGGGTCGAGACCGAGGACGGCGAACAGGCGCGGTGGACGGCCCCGGGCGCGAAGGGCGGGACGGGGCGCGAGGCCCCCTGGCCCGTCCTCCCCCTCGGCGTCCACCGGGCCACCGCCCGCACCCCCGACGGCCGCGCGGCCACCGCCTGCCTGGTGGTCGCCCCCGAGCGCACGCCGCAGCCGCCCGAGCGCACCCACGGGTTCCTCGTCCAGCTCTACTCCCTGCTCTCCGCCCGCTCCTGGGGCATGGGCGACCTCGGCGACCTCGCCGAACTCGCCGGCTGGGCCGGGCGGTCCGTGGGCGCCGGCTTCCTCCAGGTCAACCCGCTGCACGCGGCCGTCCCCGGTACCCCCACCGACCCGTCCCCCTACCGCCCCTCCTCCCGCCGCTTCCCCGACCCCGTACACCTGCGGATCGAGGACGTTCCCGAGTACGCCTACGTACGCGAGCGCAAGCGGCTGGACGAGGTGCTGAAGGCGGCGGACGCGCTGCGCCGTTCGGTCCTCGACGACGGCGAGCTGATCGACCGGGACGCGGTGTGGGCGCTCAAGCGCGAGGCCCTCGAAGCCCTCCACGCGGTACCGCTGGCCCCCGGGCGGCGCGAGGCGTACTGCGACTACCTGGCACACCAGGGCCAGGCCCTGGAGGACCACGCCACCTGGTGCGCGCTGGCCGAACGGTACGGCTCGGACTGGACCCGCTGGCCCGGCGCCCTGCGCGACCCCCGCTCACCCGCCACCGCCCGCGCCCGGCGCGAGCTCATCGACCGCGTCGACTTCCACACCCGGCTCGCCTGGCTCACCGACACCCAGCTCGCCGCCGCCCAGCGGGCCGCCAGGGACGCCGGAATGACCGTCGGCCTCGTCCACGACCTCGCCGTCGGCGTGCACCCCGGCGGCGCCGACGCCTGGGCGCAGCAGCGCACCTTCGCCCAGGGCATGTCGGTGGGCGCGCCCCCCGACGCCTTCAACGCGCGCGGCCAGGACTGGGGGCTGCCGCCCTGGCGCCCCGACGTGCTCGCCGCCTCCGGCTACGCCCCCTACCGGGGTCTGCTGCGCAATCTGTTGCGGCACGCCGGGGCCCTGCGCATCGACCACGTGATGGGCCTGTTCCGGCTGTGGTGGATCCCGGGCGGGCAGGAGCCCACGGCGGGCACCTATGTGCGCTACGACGCCGAGGCGATGCTCGCCGTGCTCGTCCTGGAGGCCCACCGGGCGGGCGCGGCCGTCATAGGGGAGGACCTGGGCACGGTCGAGCCCGGGGTGCGCGAGGCGCTGAGCCGGCGCGGGGTGCTCGGCACCTCGGTGCTGTGGTTCGAGCGCGACTGGGCGGGCGCGGGCCGCCCGCTGCCCCCGGCCGACTGGCGCGAGGGCTGCGTGGCCACCGCCACCACCCACGACCTGCCCTCCACGGCCGCCCGGCTCACCGGCGAGCACGTGGGGCTGCGCCACCGCCTCGGGCTGCTCACCCGGCCGCTCGCCGAGGAGCAGGCCGAGGACGCGGCGGAGGTGGGCGAGTGGCTGGCCTACCTCACCCGGCTCGGGCTGCTGCCCGAGGGTGCCCGGGGCGAGGAGGGCGCGGTGCGCGCGGTCTACCGGTTCCTGCTGCGCACCCCGGCCCGGATGGTCGGGGTGTGGCTGCCGGACGCGGTGGGCGACCGCCGTCCGCAGAACCTGCCGGGCACCTGGGACCAGTACCCCAACTGGCGCCTGCCGGTGGCCGGTCCCGACGGGCGCCCGCTCGCGCTGGAGGACGTGGTCGCCTCGCCCCGGCTGCACGGCCTGATGCGGGTGTTCGCGCCCGCCCCGGACACCCCGGCGCAGGGCGTGCGGACTCGTACGGCACCCCCGGGCGCGCGGCCCGCTTAGGCGTTCGCTACGTTTGCACCGTGGACAAGAAGAACACCCTGCGCGCCGGCGCCGTGGCAGCCGGTACGACGCTGATGATGCTGCTCATGTCGGCCCCCGCCCTCGCGGTCACCCGCGACGACGGCGACGACCCGGGCTCCGGCCTGAGCGTGTTCGACACGATCGGCCTGTACGTGATCGCGCCCATCGCGCTGTTCGCGGTCATCGCCGGTCTGGTCATGGTCCTCGACAAGTCGAAGAAGGCCTGACCGGTCACGGCGCACACGCCCTGAGGCGCTCCGCGGTACGAGTGGCACTCGTACCGCGGAGCGCCTTTGCGTTTTTCCGGCCCGCCCCCGCGCGTCGCCCGCCCCCGCGCGTCGTCCGGCCCGGTGGTGTCAGTGGGCCGCGAGCAGCTTGCGCAGCAGCCCGTTCAGCTGCTCCGCCTCCGCCGCGTCGAGCACCCCGTCCAGCACCTCGTGCTGCATCTCCAGACCGGCCGTCACCGACGCGTCGACGATCTCGCGTCCCTTGTCCGAGAGGGTGACGCGCAGCCCGCGCCGGTCGTTCGGGTCCGGGCTGCGGCTGAGCAGTCCGGCCTTCTCCAGCTTGTCCAGGCGCCCGGTCATCCCGCCGGTGGTGAGCATGGTCGTCGCCGACAGCTGACGCGGCGAGAGCGTGTACGGCTCGCCGGAGCGGCGCAGCGTCGCCAGGACGTCGAACTCGCCGCGCGAGATCCCGAACCGCCGGTACTCCTTCTCGATCCGGTCGCCCATGCCCTTGGCGATGCGGTAGATGCGCCCGTAGACGGCCATCGGAACGGTGTCGAGATCGGGCCGGACCTCCGCCCACTGGGCGGTGATGGCGTCGACGGGATCACGGGGGGTCGCAGTCATGGGACCAGTATCCGAGCCGTATGGAACGGACGCAAGAAAGTTGCTTGACGAAAAGTAGCTTAGGAGTAAGCTACTTTCCATGAAGCGAACCCAGAGCCGCATCGCCACCGTCGCCCTCACCGCCCTCGCCCCGGTCTCCTGGGGCTCCACCTACGCCGTGACGACGGAGTTCCTCCCCGCCGACCGGCCGCTGTTCACGGGCATGATGCGGGCGCTGCCCGCCGGACTCGCGCTCATGCTCGCCACCCGGCGCCTGCCACGGGGCGCGTGGTGGTGGAAGGCGGTGGTGCTGGGGGCGCTGAACATCGGGGCCTTCTTCCCGCTCCTCTTCCTCGCCGCCTACCGCCTGCCCGGCGGCATGGCCGCGGTGATCGGCTCGCTCGGGCCGCTGTGGGTGGCCGGGCTCGCCGCGCTCTTCCTGGGGGAGCGGCCGTCGCTGCGGACCCTGCTCACCGGCATAGCGGCGGCCCTCGGAGTCAGCCTGGTCGTCCTGAAGGCCACGGGGGCGCTGGACGCCGTCGGGGTCGCGGCGGGAGTGGCCTCGTCCCTGTCGATGGCCGCGGGAACCGTCTTCACCAAGCGGTGGGGGCGCCCCGAAGGGGTCGGCCCGCTGGTGCTCACCGGCTGGCAGCTGACCGCCGGCGGACTGCTGATCGCGCCGGTCGCCCTGCTGGCCGAGGGCGCGCCGCCCGCGCTGGACGGCCGCAACCTCGCGGGCTACCTCTACCTCGCCCTGGTCAACACCGCCGTGGCGTACTGGCTCTGGTTCCGCGGCATCGGCCGCCTCACCGCCACCTCCGTGACCTTCCTCGGTCCGCTGTCGCCGCTGACCGCCGCCGTCATCGGCTGGGCAGCGCTCGGCCAGGCGCTCACCCCGCTCCAGCTGGCGGGTATGGCGGTCGCCTTCGGGGCGACGCTGGCGGGCCAGTACGTGCCGAGGGTCCGGCCCGCGGTCGCGACGGAAACGTTCACTTCGCCTGAACGAATCACTCAGAAAGATTCGATGGACCTGATGGTCGGGGCGGTGCGACGGTAGTCCGGCACCCCCGCCGACCACCGAAGGAGCACCCACCACCGTGGCAGTCCTGGAGCACGACCGGCACGACCGGACCAGACGGACCCCCCGGAGGGCGAGCCGGGCCAACGGCCCCGGACTCGCCCTCGCGGGCGTAGCGACCCTCGTCTGGTCCGGCAGCTTCGTCGCCTCCCGGGCCCTGCACGACTCCGTACCCCCCGTCCAGGCCGCCTTCTGGCGCTGGATCATCGCCCTGGTGGCTGTGGCGCCCTTCGCGGCCCGTGCGACCTGGCGCCAACGGGCCCTGATCCGCCGCCACTTCCGCTTCGTCCTGCTCGCCGCCCTGCTGGGCGTCACGGTCTACAACACCCTCGTCAACCAGGCCGGACTCTCCACCTCCGCGGGCAACATGGGCATGATCATGGCCGCGTCGCCGGTGCTGATGGCGGTGTACGAGCGGCTCGGCGGCGAGCGGCTCGGGGCGCGGCGCACCACCGGGATGCTCGTCGCCTGCGCCGGGGTGCTGCTCCTCGTGGGCAAGGGCTCGCTCACGCAGGACTTCGCGACCGGGGACCTGTGGATGCTGGCCGCCGCCGTCTCCTTCGCCTCCTACAGCGCCCTGCTGCGCCGCCGCCCCGCCGAGCTGGGCGGCCCCGCCTTCCTGTTCACCACCTTCGTCCTGGGAGCGCTGATGCTGGCGCCGGTGTACGGGGTGAGCCTCGCGGTGCAGGGCGGGTTCGCGGCGACGCCGGGGACGGCCGGGCCGCTGGTGTACGTGGGAGTGCTCTCCTCGGCCCTCGCCTTCTTCGCCTGGAACAAGGCGATCGGGCTGATCGGGGCGGCCGGGGCGGGCGCCGTCTACTACCTCCAGCCGGTCTGCGTGGCCCTGCTCTCGTACGCCCTCCTGGGCGAGACGACCGGGCCGGGCGGGGTGGGGTGCATGGCGCTGATCCTGGGCGGGGTGGTCCTGGGCTCCCGCCGCCCGGGCGCGTGACTAGATTGACGGCCATGAACGCGAAGGGGCACGGGGCACCCGGCGGGGCCGGGGCGGGAAGCGGGATCGGGGCGGGGGCCGGGGCCGTCTCCGGCGGAGCGCACGACTGGGACATCAAGAAGCTCCACATCCTGCGGACCCTGCGCGAGAAGGGGACCGTCACCGCGACCGCCGAGGCGCTGCTGATGACGCCCTCGGCCGTCTCCCAGCAGCTCACCAACCTGGCCAAGCGGCTCGGCGTGACCCTCCTGGAGGCGGACGGCCGCCGGGTCCGCCTCACCGACGCCGCCCATCTGGTCCTGCGCCACGCCGAGGCCGTCTTCGCGCAACTGGAGCGGGCGGACGCGGAGTTGGCCGGGTATCTGCGGGGCGAGGCCGGGCTGGTACGGGTGGGGGCGTTCTCGACGGCGGTGCCCGCGCTGGTCGTCCCGGCCGTACGGCGGCTGCGGCGCAGCCATCCCGGGCTTGAGGTGCGGGTACGGGAGGCGGAGGCGGCCGAGGCGTACGAGCTGCTGTCGGCCGGGGCGGTGGACGTGGCCCTGTCGCTGGCGGCGCACGCCCCGAGCGTCCGCGACCCGCGTTTCACGGTGGTCCCGCTGCTGGCCGACCCCCTGGACGTGGCCCTGCCCGCAGGCCACCCGCTCGCCACCGAACCGGACCTGCGCCTCGCGGACCTGGCGGGCGAGCCGTGGATCTTCGGCGGCAGCGGCCCGTGGTCGCAGATCACGACGGCGGCGTGCGAGGCGGCCGGCTTCGTCCCCGAGCAGGCGCACAGCGCGGCGGGCTGGACGGCGATCCTGGCGATGGTGGAGGCGGGGATGGGGGTGGCGCTGGTCCCGCGGATGGCGTCGGTGCCACGGGAGGGGGTGGCGATGCGCGAACTGGCCGCGGAACGGCGGCCGTACCGGCATGTGGTGGGGGCGGTGCGGAGGGGGTTGGGGGGAGCCGGGGTGGGGCGGGTCCTGTCGACGCTCCAGGAAGTGGCGTCGCCCGGGGGCGATGCGGGCTGAGCGGGGTCCGGGGCCTGGTCCCCGGCCTCCGCTCGGGGCCGTACGGCCCCGGGGCCCCTTGGGACGTGTTCGTCCGCGGTCCGTGGAGGGTTGCTCGCGCAGTTCCCCGCGCCCCTAGGTGCCCAGGGCGCGGGGAACTGCGCGACCAGCCACCCACGGCCCGCGGCCGAAACACGTGCGAGCGGGCGCGGGGGGCTTGGCCCGGGAGGGGTACCTCCGCCCCCGGAGGGTTGAGGGAAAGGGCGGGGTGGGGGAAAAGCTACGCCGCCGCGTCGGCCTCCTGCGCCCGCAGCGCCCGCTCGACCCCCGCCCGCGACTCCGAGATCAGCCGCCGCAGCGCCGCACTGGGCGACGCCGACGACAGCCACGCGTCCGTCGCGTCCAGCGTCGCCCGCGACACCTGGAGCGACGGATACAGCCCCGTCGCGATCTGCTGCGCGATCTCGTGGGACCGCGACTCCCACACACCCTTCACCGCCGCGAAGTACTTCTCCGTGTACGGCGCCAGCAGCTCCCGCTGGTCGACCTGGACGAAGCCCCCGATCACCGCCTCCTGCACGGCGTTGGGCAGCGAGTCACCCTCCACCACCGACGCCCACGCCTCAGCCTTCGCCTCGGCCGTCGGCCGCGCGGCCCGCGCCGTCGCCGCGTGCCGCTCGCCCGCCGCCGTACGGTCGCGCTCCAGCTCCGCCGCGATCGCCTTCTCGTCCGCGCGCCCGGTCGCCGCGAGACGCTCGACGAACGCCCAGCGCAGGTCGGTGTCGACGGCCAGGCCGTCCACCGACTCGGTGCCGTCGAGGAGCCCCTGGAGCAGATCGAGCTGTTCACCGGTACGGGCGGTCGCCGCGAACGCCCGCGCCCACGCCAGCTGGTGGTCGCTGCCGGGCGCCGACGCCCGCAGCTGCTCCAGCGTCGCCTCGGTCCAGCGGGTCAGTCCCGTCTCGCGCCACTCGGGCGCCGCGTACAGCTCAAGGGCGAGCTTCACCTGGCGGTGCAGCGACTGCACCACACCGATGTCGGACTCCTTGGCGATGCCGGACAGGACGAGCGCCAGGTAGTCGCGGGTCGCGAGCTCCCCGTCGCGCGTCATGTCCCAGGCCGAGGCCCAGCACAGCGCGCGCGGCAGCGACTCCGCGAAGTCGCCGAGGTGCGCGGTGACGACCTTCAGGGACTCCTCGTCCAGGCGCACCTTCGCGTAGCTGAGGTCGTCGTCGTTGAGGAGGACGACCGCCGGGCGGCGCGTGCCCGCCGGGAGCTCCACCGCCGTGCGCGCCCCCTCCACGTCCAGCTCAAGGCGCTCGGTGCGTACCAGCTTGCCCGTCTCGTTCAGCTCGTAGAAGCCGACGGCGATCCGGTGCGGGCGCAGGGTCGGCTCGCCCTGGGCGCCGGCGGGCAGCGCCGGGGCCTCCTGCAGGACGGTGAAGGAGGTGATGACGCCCTCGGCGTCGACCTCGATCTCCGGGCGCAGGACGTTGATGCCGGCCGTCTCCAGCCACGCCTTCGACCAGGTCTTCAGATCGCGTCCGGAGGTCTTCTCCAGCGCGCCGAGCAGGTCGGACAGGCGCGTGTTGCCGAAGGCGTGCGCCTTGAAGTACGCCTGCACGCCCTGGAAGAACGCGTCCATGCCGACGTACGCGACGAGCTGCTTGAGCACCGAGGCGCCCTTGGCGTACGTGATGCCGTCGAAGTTGACGAGCACGTCGTCGAGGTCGCGGATGTCCGCCATGATCGGGTGCGTCGACGGGAGCTGGTCCTGCCGGTACGCCCAGGTCTTCATGGAGTTGGCGAACGTGGTCCAGGCGTGCGGCCACTTGGAGCCCGGTGCGTACGCCTGGCAGGCGATCGAGGTGTACGTGGCGAACGACTCGTTCAGCCACAGGTCGTTCCACCACTCCATGGTGACGAGGTCGCCGAACCACATGTGGGCGAGCTCGTGCAGGATGGTCTCGGCCCGCACCTCGTAGGCGGCGTCGGTGACCTTGGACCGGAACACGTACTGGTCCCGGATGGTCACCGCGCCCGCGTTCTCCATCGCGCCCGCGTTGAACTCCGGCACGAAGAGCTGGTCGTACTTGGCGAACGGGTAGGCGTAGTCGAACTTCTCCTGGAACCAGTCGAAGCCCTGCCGGGTCACGTCGAAGATCTCGTCCGCGTCGAGGAACTCGGCGAGCGAGGGACGGCAGTAGATGCCCAGCGGCACGGACTGCCCGTCCTTCTCGTACGAGGAGTGGACGCTGTGGTACGGACCGACGATCAGCGCCGTGATGTAGCTGGAGATGCGGGGCGTCGGCTCGAAGACCCACACGTCGTCGGCGGGCTCGGGGGTCGGCGAGTTCGAGATCACGGTCCAGCCCGAGGGGGCCTTCACGGTGAACTGGAAGGTCGCCTTCAGGTCCGGCTGCTCGAAGGAGGCGAAGACGCGGCGGGCGTCCGGCACCTCGAACTGGGTGTAGAGGTACGCCTGGTCGTCGACCGGGTCGACGAAGCGGTGCAGGCCCTCGCCGGTGTTGGTGTACGCGCAGTCCGCGACCACCTTCAGCTCGTTCGCCCCCGCCCGCAGACCGGCGAGCGCGATGCGCGAGTCGGCGAACACGGCGGCCGGGTCGAGCGCGGTGCCGTTGAGGACCACCTCGCGCACGGTGGGCGCTACCAGGTCGATGAACGTCTGCGCGCCGTCCTCGGCGGAGTCGAAGCGCACGGTGGTCACGGACCTGTAGGTCCCGCCCTCCTGCGCGCCGCTCAGATCGAGCTCGATCGCGTACGAGTCGACGCTCAGCAGCTCCGCGCGCCGCTGGGCCTCTTCACGGGTCAGATTCGTGCCAGGCACCCGGCCATCTCCTTCAGGACTTCTCTACGGTTTCGGCCATCCTTGCACGAGACGTCCGGGGGGCGTACAGGGCTTTTGCCCGGGGGTTACAGGTCCGAATTCCGCCGGTGGGGGGTGGGGCGCCCCGGCAGCCTGGCCCTATGACCCAGACACCCCGGACACCCCAGCCACCCCGGACCCCTCATACGCGCCCGTCCCGGCCGACGGCGGCCCTGGCCCACCCGCCCCTGGCCCACCCGCCCCTGGCCTACCCGCCCCTGGCCTACCCGCCCCTGCCGATTCCGCCGTCCGCGCTCGCCCGGCTCCGCGTGACGGACGACGCCGGGCGCGCCTTCACCCCGTTCACCGACGAGGAGGGTGACGCCCCGCTGCGCTGCTGCCTGTGCCGCAGCGCGCCGGGCGAGCGGATCGCGCTCGTGTCGTACGCCCCCCTGCGCCGCTGGGCTGGCACGACGGGGGCGGAGCCGGGGGCGTACGACGAGCAGGGGCCGGTGTTCATCCACGCGGAGTGCGGGGGGCCGGGGGACGGGGGCGCGCAGGAGTACCCGTTCGCGCGGGTGGGGGCGTTGCGGGTGGTGCGGCGGTACGACGCGGAGGGGCGGATCGTCGGGGGCAGCCTGCTGGAACTCCCGCCGGACACGACGCGGGCCTTCGAGACGGCCTTCGAGGAGGCCTTCTCGGATCCCCGGGTGGTGCTGGTCCATGTGAGGGCGGTGGAGTACGGGTGCTTCCAGTTCGAGGTGCGGAGGGGGTAGGGGGGGGCGGGGGCCGGGCCCGGGGTTTGTCTGCGGGCCGGTGGTGGGTTGCCCGCGCAGTTCCCCGCGCCCCTGTTCTGCCGGGGGTTTGTCTGCGGGCCGGTGGTGGTTGCTCGCGCAGTTCCCCGCGCCCCTTCTCGGCCCGGTGTTCGTCTGCGGGCCGGTGGTGGTTGCTCGCGCAGTTCCCCGCGCCCCTTCTCGGCCCGGTGTTCGTCTGCGGGCCGGTGGTGGTTGCTCGCGCAGTTC
>NZ_JBVHPV010000005.1:0-151738 GCF_055567715.1 Streptomyces sp. NPDC026377 | reverse complement strand
GTACCCCGCGCCCCTCAAAGGCACCTCCGGCGCCGCCCAAGAACCGGGGCTAGGCGCGAGCGACGCACGGCCCCGCAGGCCACGGATGCCTAGGGGCGCGGGGAACTGCGCGACCAGCCACCACCGGCCCGCAGGTCACGCAGCCCCCGGGCGCGGCCCACGGCGCGAGCAACTCACACTGCCCCGCAGGCCACGGCCGCCTAGGGGCGCGGGGAACTGCGCGAGCAACCCCCGCCGGGCCGCAGGTCACGGAGACCCAGAGCGCGGGGAACTGTGCGGCAACCCCACGGCCCCGCAGGCCACGGCCGCCCAGGGGCGCGGGGAACTGCGCGACCAGCGTCCCACCGGCCCGCAGGGGAACACCGGGCCCATAAGGGGAGCGGGGAACTGCGCGATCAGCCCACCACCCCCGCAGGCGAACATCGGCCTGCAAAGCCCGGCCCCCAGATCACCCCGTACTGAAAGGGCCCCCGGCCCCCGCCCGCAGGGCAGAAGGGGGCTGGGGGCCCGGCCGCCAAGTGGAGTGGGGTGGGGACGTCAGGCGCGCAGTTCCTGCGCCACCAGCTCCGCGATCTGCACCGCGTTCAACGCCGCCCCCTTGCGAAGGTTGTCGTTGGACAGGAACAGCGCGAGCCCGTTCTCCACGGTCTCGTCCACCCGGATCCGCCCCACGTACGACGCGTCCTTCCCCGCGGCCTGAAGCGGCGTGGGAATCTCCGAGAGCTCCACCCCGGGCGCCGAGCCGAGCAGCTCGTACGCCCGCTCCACCCCGATCGGCCGCTCGAAGCGCGCGTTCACCTGGAGCGAGTGCCCGGAGAAGACCGGCACCCGGACACACGTGCCGGACACCTTCAGCTCCGGGATGCCCAGGATCTTGCGGGACTCGTGGCGGAGCTTCTGCTCCTCGTCCGTCTCGAACGACCCGTCGTCCACGATCGACCCCGCCAGCGGCAGCACGTTGAAGGCGATCGGGCGCTTGTAGACGTTCGGCTCCGGGAAGGACACCGACTCCCCGTCGAAGGCCAGCTGGTCCGCCGCCTCGGCCACCGCGCACGCCTGGGTGTGCAGCTCCGCCACGCCCGCGAGGCCCGAGCCCGACACGGCCTGGTAGGTGGTGGCGACCAGCGCGGTCAGCCCGGCCTCCTCGTGGAGGGGGCGCAGCACCGGCATCGCGGCCATCGTGGTGCAGTTCGGGTTGGCGATGATCCCCTTGGGGCGGTCCTTGACCGCCTCGGGGTTCACCTCGGACACCACCAGCGGCACCTCGGGGTCGCGCCGCCAGGCGGAGGAGTTGTCGATCACGACGGCGCCCTGCCCGGCCACCTTCTCCGCCAGCGCCCGAGAGGTCGTCCCGCCCGCCGAGAAGAGCACGATGTCCAGGCCCGTGTAGTCGGCCGTGGACGCGTCCTCGACGGTGATCTCCCGGCCCTCCCACGTGAGGGTGGAGCCCGCGGACCGCGCGGAGGCGAACAGGCGCAGCTCGTCGACCGGGAACTTCCGCTCGGCGAGGATGCTCCGCATGACTCCGCCGACCTGTCCGGTGGCTCCGACGATTCCGACCCTCACGGTGACTCCTTCTGTACGTGTACACGGCCCGGGCGCATCCATGATGCGTCGGCGCACGGCCGACTTGTCCAATCCATTGTCCGGGGTGTGGGACGCCTTCCCAGATGTGACGAGTTCATGGCGGCTCGATTGCATCCGGCCCGGAATGCCCCGCGCCGGACGATTCGCTGGTTACGGTCCTGACGTCATGACCGATCAGCGGTCACCGCTCCCCGCATACCGGAGGATCTCCCGTGCGCGTTTCCCGCCGCAGCCGGGCCATAGCTGCCCTGGCCGCCGCCCCCGTGCTCCTGGCGGCCGCCGCCCCGGCCGTCGCCCACCCGCAGACCGCCAAGGACCCGCACCGCCAGGCCCAGCGCCTGGCGAAGAAGCTGGTGGACCGGGCGTCCGGGGAGAGCGCCCACCGTCACCTGGAGGAGTTCCAGAAGATCGCCGACGCCCACGGCGGCAACCGCGCGGCGGGCACCCCGGGCTACGACGCCTCGGCCGCGTACGTCTACGGCGAGCTGAAGAAGGCCGGCTACTCCGTCGCGTACCAGGACTTCGACATCTACGAGTCCAAGGCGCTGCGCGAGAAGCTGACGGTTCTCGGGCCGCAGCCGCGCGAGCTGCGCACGGCCGCCTTCAAGTTCTCCAAGGCCACTCCGGCCGGCGGCCTGACCGCGCAGGTCAAGGCGGTCCGCGTGGACGCCACCCCGGGCTGCGAGCCCGAGGACTACGCCTCGGGCACCTTCACCGGAACGATCGCCCTGGTCAAGCGCGGCAGCTGCACCTTCCAGCAGAAGGAGGAGGTGGCCGCGAAGGCGGGCGCGGCCGGGATCGTCCTGTACAACCACTCCGGCGACACCCCCGTGCAGGGCACGGTCGGCGAACCCGGCAACGCGCACATCCCGGCCGCCGGCATCACCCTGAAGGACGGGGAGGCGCTGGCCGAGCAGGTGGCCGGGGGCGCCGTCCGGGTCACCCTGGACGTCGCCACCGAGGCGGTCGCGCACCCCACCCGCAACGTGATCGCCGAGACCCGGGGCGGCGACCCGGAGCACGTCGTCGCGCTCGGCAGCCACCTCGACTCCGTCCCCGCCGGCCCCGGCATCAACGACAACGGCACCGGCTCGGCCGGGCTGCTCGAAGTCGCCCTCAAGCTGGCCAAGGAGACCCGGCAGACCAAGAAGCACCCCAGGGCCACCGCCAACAAGGTGCGGTTCGCCTGGTGGTCGGCGGAGGAGCTGGGCCTGCTCGGCTCGGAGCACTACGTGAAGTCGCTCACCTCGGAGCAGCAGAAGCGGATCAAGCTCTACCTCAACTTCGACATGATCGGCTCGCCCAACCCCGCCCAGCTCGTCTACGACGGCGACGACTCCGACAAGAAGGGCGCGGGCGCGGGCCCGGCCGGATCGGCCCAGATCGAGGGCCTGATCAACGGCTACCTCGACCGGCGCCACGTTCCGCACGAGGGCTACGACTTCGACGGCCGCTCCGACTACGGCCCGTTCATCGGGGTCGGCATCCCGGCGGGCGGCACGTACACCGGCGCCGAGGAGATCAAGACGCCCGAGCAGGCGGCGAAGTGGGGCGGGAAGGCGGGCGAGGCGTTCGACCCGAACTACCACGGCGCCGGCGACACCCTGAAGAACGTGGACAAGAAGTACTTCGACCTCAACATCGACGTCATCGCCCACGCCGTCGGCACCTACGCCCAGGACCTGAGCTCCCTCAAGGGCTGAGGGGCGAGCGGGCAGGACAGCGGACATCAGGACAGAAGGAGGGGCCCGGCGTTCTTTCCGAACGCCGGGCCCCTCCGTCTCACTCGTCACTCAGCCGGTTACGGCGTGACCTTCTCGATCACGACGCTGCCGGTGCCCGCGGCCGTGCCGCGCGCGTTGACCAGCTTGACATCGCCGAAGAACTGGCGTCCCTCGGGAGCCGCGCCGGCCACCACGACCTGCGCGGAGACGGTCGCCGTGGCGCCGGTGGCCAGCTTGACCGCCTTCGCCTCGTCCACCTTGACGGCGCCGAGGGACGGCGCGTAGTACACGTCACGGTAGTTGTACGTGGTCGAACCGGACGGGACGGCGTAGCCCGCGACCTGGATCGTGTATGTGCCGGCGGCCGGCTTCACCAGGCTGACCGCCTCCTCGGAGTCGCCGTCCGCGGACGAGCCGACCTGCACGCCGTCCTTGAGGACCGCGAGGTCCAGGTCGGCGGCGGTGTCCGAGACGCCGCCGATGGCGACGTCGAGGCGCTCCACGCCCTCGCCGACGGTCAGTGTGGTCGTCTGGACCTCACCGGCCTTGATGGTCGGCCTGGCGACCTTCGCGGAGCCCAGCGAGCCGCCCTTGAGCCTGCCGTCGATGGCCGCGAAATTGTTGGTGACCTTCCACTCGACCGGGGTCGAGGTGCCGATCTTCGCCTCGGGCACGGTCTTCACGGCCGGGTCGAAGACGGCGCCGAGCACCGCCACGTCCAGCTTGTACGGGTTGTCGAGGTAGGGCGACGTACGGCGCGACTCGACCTCGATCTCCCAGACGCCCGCCTGCGGGTCCGCGTAGGAGCGCAGGTCGGGGCGGCAGGTGTTGGCCGGGTTGTCGTAGTTCGGGTAGCAGTTGGGCGTCCCCGTCTCGTCGACCGGCACACCGTAGGGGTGGATCGCGATGAACCGGGTCTGGCTGCCCGAGCGCAGTGCGCCCATGGAGACCTCAAGGGCCTTGGCGCCCGCCGGGACCGTCACGAAGTACGACTTGGTGCTGTTGCGCTGCACCGAGGACGAGTCCGTGAAGGTGAACCCGGAAGCCGCGGCCTTGGCCAGCGGCTTGGAGACGATCACGGTGGCGAGGATCTGCTGGTCCACACCCTTGGTCCGCTTGTCGTTGACCTCCAGGATGGCGCTGTGCACGCCCGCCGACTTCGGCTGCGCCTGCACCTTGACGGTGACCGGCGTGTTCAGCTCCAGCGCGATCTCGTCCTTGCCGAGGATCTTGAAGGTGCCGTCGTTGTTCCTGAACGACAGCTTGTGCTTGACGGCCTTGTCCGGGCCCGTGGTGCGGGTGACCGTGACGTCGTACGTCTTCTTCTCGCCCGTCTTGAGGCCGCCCTCGCGGTCGTAGATGCCGGTGCCGAAGCCCGGCGTCTGGAGCGCGAAGTCGAGCGCGGTCCTCACCGGCGCCTTGACGGCGTACTCGTGGGCCGTGGCGCCGTCCTGGATCGCGTCCCAGGCGTCGACGATGTCGATCAGGCCCGCGCCCTCGGCGTACGCCTGGGCACCCTTGATGTGCTTGGCCGTCGACGTCAGCGCGGTGCGCAGGTCGGCCGGGGCCAGGTCAAGGTGCTTCTGCTTGGCGGCCGAGAGCAGCAGGGCCGCGGCGCCCGTCGCCTGCGGCGAGGCCATCGAGGTGCCCTGGAGCATCGAGTAGCCGGCCGGCAGTGAGTAGCCCGACTCCTTGACCGGGGAGCCCGGCAGCCACGTCTGCGTGGTGTTGATCGCGGCACCCGGCGCCGACAGCGTCGGGGTGAGGCCGCCGTCCTCACGCGGACCGCGCGAGGAGAACGGCATCATGTCGTACTTCTTCGCCACGTTGGAGCCGTAGTTGGCGGCCCACGTCTGCTGCGAGATGCTGGCGCCGACCGAGATGACGTGGTCCGCCAGGCCCGGGTCGCCGATGGTGTTGACGCCGGGGCCCGAGTTTCCGGCCGAGATGACCAGCTGGACGCCGTAGCTGTCGATCAGGCGCTTGTAGAGCAGGGCGCGCGCGTTGTTGCCGTCGTTGAGCGCGGGCAGGCCGCCGATCGACATGTTGACGATGTCGACGTGGCGGTTGGTGACCAGGTCGATCATGCCCTCGGTCAGCGCGATGTTGGTGCAGCCGCCCGACCAGTTGCAGGCCCGCGAGGAGACGATCTTCGCGCCGGGGGCGGCGCCGCTCATCCTGCCGCCGAACAGGCCGTTGGCGGCGGTGATGCCCGCCACGTGGGTGCCGTGCTCGGACTCGATGATCCCGATGTTGACGTAGTCGGAGGTGTGCCCGGCCGCGTCGTACTTCACGTTCTTGCGGATCTCGACGGTGAACGGCATCCGCTCCACGACGTCGGTCACCGGGTTGTCGGTGCCGAAGTAGCCGACCTGGTAGCCGTCCTTGTACGGCTTCATGGCCTCGTCGTCGGTGAAGTCCCCGTTGTTGTCGAGGTCCACCCGGACGGTCTGGGCCACCGGGTCGTAGAGCACGCCCCAGGTGTCGGTGGTGTCGCCGTCGCGGTTCACGTCGCCCTTGGCGTCGCCGCCCGCGGTGATCTTCTCCGAGAACAGGCTGACGTCGTAGCTGCCGACCGGGGCCTTCCAGCTGCGGCCCTGGTAGGTGAACTCCGGTCCGGAGACGGCGGTGTTCATCCGGCGCCAGGTGCCGTCGGCGTCGGCCACCGGGTCGGTCGCGGTGACCCAGTCGACGATCTTGCGCTCGCCGGTGGTGGTCTTCTGGAGCGCCGGGTGGCCCAGGTCCACACCGGAGTCCAGGACACCGATGGTGATGCCGCGGCCGTCGGCCTTGGGGTGCTGCTTGACGAAGTCGACCGCGCCCGTCTCGAAGGAGGGGTTGTACGGGTTCTTCGCGGGCGTGTCCTTGCCGGGCGCCGGGTACGAGCCCGAGAGCGAGCGGCGCGGGGCGGCGGCCCTGGCGCTGTCGGCCGAAGGGGTCGGGTCGTCCAGCTGGATCTCCTGCTTGAGGTCGATCCCCTGGACGGAGGGCAGCTTGGCGGCGCCCTTCAGGGCGGACTCGGCGGTGCCGGTCGGCAGGGTCGCCCGGACGTAGCCGAGCTTGTCGTCGGTCTTGCCGACGGTGGCGCCCGGCACCGAGTCGAGCTGGTGCGAGACGGCGCCGGTGGCGCCGGGGGCGGTGGCCACCATCACGGTGACGGTCTTCTCACCCTTGGCCCGGGCCTCGGCGAGCCGCTGCTCGTCGGCGGCGCCGAGCTTGTCCGCCGGGGACTTCACCGGCGTGGACTTCACCGGGGCGGGAGTGGGATCGGCCGTCTCCGCGGCGAAGACGGGGGCGGCGCCCGCGGTGATGAGCGCGGCCACCAGGCCTGCCGCGGCCGCTATGCGGGCCGTGCGTCTTGCGCCGGGTATGGCGCGCGGCGATTCGGAGGTCATCTGCATCCCTAGTGGTCAGAAAGGGTCCGGAATACGGTGCCGGATGACCGCTGAGCATTTCCTATATGACGGTTGTTTGTGGAGAGTTGACCGAGCCCGGAATCGGACATGGCGGGATCCCGCCATACGCCATCGGGACCGAGGCGGGGTGAACCGGGGCGAATCGGTGCGCGTCGATACGGCCGCGGTGACCGGCCGCCTGCGCACCGTCGCCGCACCCGGCCGTCGCGCACCGGCCGCGCGGCCCGCTCACACGTGTCACACAAGGGCTCCGGCGCGCGGTACGGACCCCGTACGCGGCACGGATTCGGCCGGAACGCGCTCAACCCCGCCACGGCCGGGCAACTCCCCGGCCGGCGGCCGGGTCCTGTCCGCCGACGGGGCCGTTCCGGGCACCGCGGACGACAGGGAGAGCACATGCCGGTACGTACGGGCAGGAGAGTCAGGACCGCCGTCCTCGGGATGGCCGTCGCCGCCGGGATCACCGCCACCGTGTGCGTGGCACCGGCCTCCGCGCGGCAGGCGGCGCCCGCGTCCGGCCACCGGGCCACCCAGCAGGCCATGGAGGCGGCCGTGCGCGACGGGGTGCCGGGGGTGGTCGCGGCCGCCCAGGACGGCGGGCGCGTCTGGAACGGGGACGCGGGCGTCGCGGATCTGCGCACCGGCCGCGAGCGGCGCGGCGGGGACCGCTACCGGATCGGCTCGATCACCAAGACGTTCGTGGCCACCGTCGTCCTCCAGCTGGAAGCCGAGGGCAGGCTGAGCCTGGACGACACCGTGGAGCACTGGCTGCCGGGCGTGGTGCGCGGCCACGGCCACGACGGCACGAGGATCACCCTTCGCCGGCTCCTCAACCACACCAGCGGGATCCACAGCTACACCGAGGACGAGGACTTCGCCCGGCGGGTCTTCGGCACGGACTTCCTGCGGCACCGCTACGACACCTACACCCCGCGGCAGTTGACGGACATCGCGATGCGGCACGCCCCGGACTTCGCCCCGGGAACCTCCTGGCACTACTCCAACACCAACTTCATCCTGGCCGGCATGGTGATAGAGAAGGCCACCGGCCACTCCTACGCCACCGAGACCGAGCGCCGCGTCCTGCGCCCGCTGGGACTGCGCTCCACCTCACTGCCCGGCACCGACGCCCGGATGCCCGAGCCCAGCGGCCGGGCCTACTCCAAGCTGTCCGCGAAGACGACGGGCAGGACGTACGACGTGACCGCGCTCAACCCGTCGATGGGCGGCTCGGCCGGGGAGATGGTGTCGGACTCCGCCGATCTCAACCGCTTCTACCGGGCCCTGATCACCGGCACGTTGCTGCCGCGGCGCCAGCTGGCGGAGATGACCACCACCGTCCCGATGGGTCCCGCCAACCCGGACGGCCGCTACGGACTGGGTCTGATGACGACGACACTGCCCTGCGGCGTCGCGGTCTGGGGCCACGACGGCGGCATCCACGGCTCCTCGTCGGTGGCGCTCACGACGAAGGACGGGCGCCACTCGCTGGCGTTCAACTTCAACAACGACTGGTCGGGCGACGCCTCGGCGGTCGTACGCGCGGAGTTCTGCGGAACGGCGCCGGCCGCCGAGCCCGCGAAATGAGCGTGCGGTGCTTCCCCGTTCACTGGGGGAGCACCACCACGTACGCGGCGGGCTCCCGGTCCACCGACGCCATCAGGGCCGTGCGGACCACGGTCGCCTGCTGCTCCATCGCCTCGCGCAGCTTCCTGGGCGTGAGGTGGACGACGGTGATCCCGAGCCGCTCCAGCGTCTCGCGCTTGTGGGCGTACTCGCTCCACAGGTCGTCCTCGGCCCCCTCCTCGCGCCGCCGGCCCTGGCGCGGCGCCCGGGTGTCGAGCTCCACCGCCACCGCCTGGTCCGGCCAGTACGCGTCCACGCCCCCGATGTGCGGCCCGCCCGGCAGCCGCAGGTCCACGTTCCACAGCGGGTCGGGCAGGCCGTGGGCGCGCACCATCTCGTAGAGGCGGCCCTCGGCGATGGCCCGGCCCTCGGCGAGCAGCGAGTCCACCGCGTCCACCACGTGCGCCCGCGTCAGCAGCCTCGCCCGGGTCAACTCCCGCACCAGGGCGGCCGGTTCGCAGTGGCCGCCGCGGACGGCCTCGGTGAGCAGCCGGCGTACCGCCTGGGCGTCGGTGAGCTCGGCCACCGCGTCGGCGAGCGCCCTCGGCACCGGCGCCACCGGCACCCCGGCCACCGGCTCCGGCACCGGCATCACCTGGGCCCGCACCAGCCGTACGCAGCCGGTCGAGCGCAGCCGCCGGGTGCGCGGCACCAGCACGTCGATCCGGTCGAGGGAGAGCAGCGGGGGAGCGGAGGAGAAGCGGTGCAGGGCGAGCGCTGCGAGGCCGGTGACGACCGCCTCGACGGGCGCGGCGTGCGCCTGGCCCTGGACGGGGACCGCCCGGGCGCGCTCGGGGGCCGGGCGCCCCGCGTACAGCAGGGCCGCGTGCAGCCGCTCCTCGCTGGTGGGCGGTCCCGGGTGCAACACATAGACACCGGGGAGCAGTTGCTGCCAGGGGCCGCCCGGGCGGCACTGGGCGGCGGCGGTGGCGGCCGGGACACCGTGGGCGCGCAGCTGGGCGGCGGAGTAGACGCGGCGCTGCACGTCGGTGAGGTGGCTGAGCGGGCGCGGGGAGAGCGGGGAGGGGGTCTCGCCGCCGAAGGTCGGGGTGTTGTGGTTCATGCCCGGGGCTTTCCGCGCCGGGAGCGGCCCCTAACCGCTGTTACACGCTCGTCGACAATTCAGGACAAGCCCGTCCTAAAGTACGGGCGTTCGAGTGCCGATCAGGGGGCCCGCCGCCGGGCCCCCCGATTCTCCTCAGCGCTCGCCCGCGGCCGCGTCGCAGGCCTGGCCGCGCAGGGTGCGGGCCAGGTCGTCACGGGCCTCCAGGACCAGCCGGCGCAGCGCCGGGGCCGCGTCCTGGTGGGCCGCCAGCCATTCGTCCGTGGAATCGAGCGTCGAGCGGTTGTCCCGCAGGCTCGGGAAGAGCCCGCGGACCACGTCCATGCCGATCTGGATGGACCGCTCGGTCCACAGGCGCTCGATCACCTCGAAGTACTTCGGTGCGTACGGAGCGATCAGCTCGCGCTGCGAGGGCTGGGCGAAGCCCGCGATGGTCGCCTCCACCAGCGCGTTCGACAGCGCGTCCGACTCGACGACCTGCGCCCACGCCTGCGCCTTGACCGCTGCCGAGGGCCGGGCCGCAAGGCACCGCACCTGGTGGCGCTTGCCGGAGGCCGTGTCGTCGCGGGCGAGCTCGGCGCCGATCACCGACTCGTCGGCCCGGCCGCGCGCGGCCAGCGGCTCCAGGAGCACCCAGCGCAGCTCCTGGTCGACCTCGAGACCGTCGATCTTCGCGGTCCCCGCGAGGAGGCCCTCCAGGAGCTGGAAGTCGGCGTCGGTCGTCGCCGCGGAGGCGAAGAAACGGGCCCAGGCCAGCTGGTGCTCGCTGCCCGGGGACGCGATCCGCAGCTCGCGCAGCGCGCCCTCGGCCAGCAGCCGTCCGCCCTGCTCGCGCCACTCGGGCGCCGCGTAGTGGAGGTGCGCCGAGCGGGTCCAGGCGTGCAGCATCTGGAGCACGCCGATGTCGCTCTCGCGGCCGGCGTGGGCGAGGACCAGGTCGATGAAGTCCCGCGCGGGCATCAGCGCGTCCCGTGTCAGGTTCCACAGCGCCGACCAGCACAGGGCGCGGGCCAGCGAGTCCGTGATGTCGCCGAGGTGGGCGCGCAGGGTGGCGAGCGAGCCCTCGTCGAAGCGGATCTTGCAGTAGGTGAGGTCGTCGTCGTTGACGAGGATCAGCTCGGGCCGCTCGGCCCCGGCCAGCTCCGCCACCACCGTGCGCGCCCCGTCCACGTCGACCTCGGCGCGCGCGTACCGCACGAGGACGCCCGCCTCGGAGCGGTACAGGCCCACGGCGACCCGGTGCGGGCGCAGCGTGGGATGCGCCTCGACGGCATCCTGGACGACGGCCAGCTCGGTGATGCGGTCGCCCGCGTCGTACGTGACCACCGGGGTCAGCGAGTTGACGCCCGCGGTCTGGAGCCAGGACCGCGACCACGCGGCCATGTCGCGCCCGGAGACCTCCTCCAGCACCGCCAGGAGGTCGCCCAGGCGGGTGTTGCCGTAGGCGTGGCGCTTGAAGTAGCGCCGGGCGCCCTCCAGGAACGCCTCCCGCCCCACGTACGCCACCAGCTGCTTGAGGACCGAGGCGCCCTTGGCGTACGTGATCCCGTCGAAGTTCAGCTTGGCGTCCTCCAGGTCGCGGATGTCGGCCGTGACCGGGTGGGTGGAGGGCAGCTGGTCCGCGCGGTAGGCCCAGGACTTGCGGCCGTTGGCGAAGGTGATCCAGCCGTTGTCGAACCGGGTCGCCTCCACCTGCGAGAAGCTGCCCATGAAGTCGGCGAACGACTCCTTCAGCCACAGGTCGTCCCACCAGCGCATGGTGACCAGGTCGCCGAACCACATGTGCGCCATCTCGTGCAGGATGACGTTGGCGCGCCGCTCGTAGGCGGCCCGGGTCACCTTGCCGCGGAAGATGAACTCCTCGCGGAAGGTCACCAGACCCGGGTTCTCCATCGCCCCGAGGTTGTACTCCGGCACGAAGGCCTGGTCGTACTTGCCGAACGGGTACGGGTAGTCGAACTGGTCGTGGAAGAAGTCCAGGCCCTGCTTGGTGACGAGGAAGACGTCGTCCGCGTCGAAGTGCCGGGCCAGGCCCTTGCGGCACATCGCGCCGAGCGGGATCTCCAGCGTGGTGCCGTCGTCGAGGGTGCGCGTGTAGGAGTCGGTCACGTAGTGGTACGGACCGGCGACCACGCAGGTGATGTACGTGGAGATCGGCTTGGTCTCGGCGAACCGCCAGACGCCGTCCCCGCCCCGCTCGCCCTCGCCGTTGGACCACACCGTCCAGCCCTCGGGGGCCCGGACCTCGAAGCGGTAGGGGGCCTTGAGGTCGGGCTGCTCGAAGTTGGCGAAGACCCGGCGGGCGTCGGCCGGCTCGTACTGGGTGTAGAGGTAGACCTCGCCGTCCTCCGGGTCGACGAAGCGGTGCATGCCCTCGCCGGTCCGGCTGTAGGCGCAGTTCGCGTCGACCACCAGCACGTTCTCCGCGGCCAGGTCCGCCAGCGCCACCCGGGTGCCGTCGAAGACCGCGGCCACGTCCAGCGGCTTGCCGTTCAGCGTGACCGCGTTCACCGAGGGCGCCACCAGGTCCGCGAAGGACTCGGCGCCCGGCCGCGCGCAGCGGAACCGGACCGTGGTCAGCGAGCGGAAGGTCCGCGGCCCGTCCGGGGCGTCCCCGACCGCGGAGCGCAGGTCGAGGGCGACCTCGTACCCGTCGACGGACAGCAGGTCGGCCCGCTCGCGGGCCTCGTCGCGGGACAGATTCTCACCGGGCACGGGCACTCCTTCGTGTCTCGTTCGAACACCGCTGATCCTGCCATGCCCGCCCGGCCCCGGACACGCGGGAATGCGCCGGGCCGCCGCGGGCGTTCTCCCTCGTGATCCACCCGGCGTTGCCCCGATGAGGAGAGACATGTCCCAGACCGCGTCCCAGACCGGGAAGACCCCCGTCGACTTCTGGTTCGACCCGCTCTGTCCCTGGGCCTGGATGACGTCCCGCTGGATGCTGGAGGTCGAGAAGGTCCGTGACGTGGAGGTGCGCTGGCATGTGATGAGCCTGGCCGTCCTCAACGAGGACAGGCTGGAGGAGCTGCCGGAGTCCTACCGCGACTTCCTGGTCAACCGCGCCTGGGGCCCGGTGAAGGTCGTCATGGCCGCGCAGCAGAAGTACGGCGAGGAGGTGCTGGGCAGGCTCTACACCGCGCTCGGCACCCGCGTCCACAACCAGGACCTCGGCTCCGGCCGTGAGGTCCTGGTCGCGGCCCTGGAGGAGGCGGGCCTGCCCGCCGACCTCGCCGACCACGCCGAGGTCGACAACAGCGCCTACGAGTTCGACGCCGAGCTGCGCGCCTCCCACAAGGAGGGCATAGACAAGGTCGGCCAGGACGTCGGCACCCCGGTCATCGCCGTGCCCGGCGCGGACGGCGAGCAGATCGCCTTCTTCGGCCCGGTCGTCACCCCGGCCCCCAAGGGCGAGGCCGCCGCCCGCCTGTGGGACGGCACCCTTCTGGTCGCCTCCACCCCGGGGTTCTACGAGATCAAGCGCACCCGCACCCAGGGCCCGGTCTTCGACTGAGCACGTCCCTGAGCACGCCCCCGGCCTCCGCGAGCCGCCCGCTCGCGGAGGCCGGGCGCGCCCCTCACCCGTACAGCGCGGCCAGGCGCGGCAGACGTCTCGCCATCTCCCCCAGGTCGTCGAAGTCGAAGTCCCAGCCGGGGTCCAGCTCCGGGTAGCGGATGGTGAAGCTGTCGCCGGGCAGCTTCTCGCCGGTCGCGGCCAGATGCGCGTTCCAGGCGATGGCGAGCGCCTCCTCGCACTCCACCTCCCAGCCCTCGACCGCCGCGTCCCGCACGGCCGCCACGCCCGCGAGCCCGTCCGGGTCGGCCACCGCCGCGTCGAACACCTCGCGCCCCTGCGCGATCAGCCAGCCCCGGAAGTAGTCGAACCCGTCGTCCGAGCAGCCGCCGTTGATCGTGTACGCCGCGGCCCAGAGCGGCTGGCGGTAGGAGGCGGCCATCAGGTCCCAGAAGACCTGCTGGAACGCCACTATCTCGCCGGCCGGCCGGGAGGCGAGCAGGGCCGCGGCGCGCGCCGCGACCGCCTCGGCGTCCGCCGCGTGTGCCACCTGCGCGCGGGCGTCGTCGATGAGCGTCCAGAACTCCTGTGTGTCCATGGCCCGAGCATCGCATCCGGCACTGACAACAGCCCCGGCGCGCAAGGGCGAAGGACCGGCGCCCGGCCCCCGCGCACCGAGGGCAAAGCACCGGTGGGCGGCGAGGTGAGCGAACGAACGGCCCCCGCGAGTCACGTCCTCGCGGGGGCCGTCCGTCTTTCCGCCCGCACGTGAAAGGTGAGAAGACGATCACGAGCAGGACGATCGCGGGGTCCCTAGGGGACCAGCAGCAGGGTGTTCCCGGCGGTCCTGGCGGTGGCGTAACGCTTCGCCACGTCCTGCCAGTTGACGACGCGCCACATCGCCTCGATGAAGTCCACCTTCTGGTTCTTGTACTGGAGGTAGAAGGCGTGCTCCCAGGCGTCGAAGACCAGGATCGGGGTGGAGCCCTGGCCGACGTTGCCCTGGTGGTCGTAGACCTGCTCGACGACGAGTCGGCCGCTGAGCGGCTCGTAGGCGAGGACGCCCCAGCCCGAACCCTGCGTCGTCGCCGCTGCCTTGGTCAGCTGGGCCTTGAACTTGGCGAAGGAGCCGAAGGATTCGGCGATGGCGTCCGCCAGCTCGCCCACGCCGTCCTTCTCCAGCGGCTCGCCGCCGCCGTCGCCGGTCATGTTGTGCCAGTAGATCGAGTGCAGGATGTGGCCGGAGAGGTGGAACGCGAGGTTCTTCTCCAGGCCGTTGACCGACCCCCAGGCGTCCTTGTCCCGGGCCTCGGCGAGCTGCTCCAGGGTGTCGTTCGCGCCCTTCACATACGCCGCGTGGTGCTTGTCGTGGTGCAGCTCGATGATCTCCGGGCTGATGACGGGTTCGAGCGCGGCGTAGTCGTACGGAAGTTCAGGAAGCGTGTAAATGGCCATGTCCGAAGCCCCTCCGACTGCTTGTTGCAACTGATGTGCAAGTGCACGCTACCAGCAGGTATGGACGTTCGCAGCTCAGGGGCGCCTCAGTAAAAAGCCCTGCGTCCGCAGTTCTAGGACCTGTGGACGCAGGGCTCTTCGGGAAGAAGCGGCGGATCAGACGGCCCGGCGGGCCGCCGTCCGCTGCCGGATGCAGCCGAGCACGGCCAGGACCACCGTCAGTACGCCCGTCGCCATCAGCTGGTCACGCGTGTCGGACTGGCGTGCCATCAGGACGAAGATCGCGGCCATCGCGGCGAGCGCCACCCAGGTGAGCCCCGGGTACAGCCACATCCGCACCACCAGCTTCTCCGGCGTCTCGCGCTCGGTGCGCCGGCGCAGCAGCAGCTGCGAGACGGCGATGAAGATCCACACGACCAGGATCACCGCACCGATCATGTTCAGCAGCCAGGGGAAGACGTCGTCCGGCCGCCAGTAGCTCAGCAGCACGCACCCGAAGCCGAAGACCGAGGAGCACAGCACCCCCACGCGCGGCACACCGCCGGAGATCCGGCCGAGCGCCTTGGGGCCCTGGTCGCGCTCGACCAGCGAGTACGCCATGCGCGAGGCGCCGTAGATGTTGGCGTTCATCGCGGAGAGCAGGGCCACCAGGACGACCACGTTCATGATCTGCCCGGCGCCGTCGATGCCGAGATGGTCCAGGGCCGCCACGTACGGGCCCTTCGCCACCACGGTCTTGTCGTTCCACGGCACCAGCGTGACGATGACCGCCATCGAGCCGATGTAGAAGACCGCGATGCGCCACATCGCCGTACGCACCGCGCGGGCCACGCCCTGCACCGGCTTCTCGGACTCGGCCGCGGCGATCGTCACCGTCTCCAGGCCGCCGTACGCGAAGACGGAGGCGAGCAGGCCGAGCACCAGCCCCTCGGAGCCGTTGGGCAGGAAGCCGCCCTCGCCGGTGAGGTTGGAGGTGCCGGGGGCGGGGGTGTCCGGCAGGACGCCGAGGATGGCGAGCAGGCCGAGGACGAGGAAGAGCGTGATGGCCGCGACCTTGAGCGCGGCGAACCAGAACTCGAACTCGCCGAAGTTCTTCACCGCCGCGAGGTTGGTGGCGGTGAACACCAGCATGAAGAGTGCGACCCAGGCCCACTCGGGCGTACCCGGCAGCCAGACCGTGACGATCTTGGCGGCGCCGATGCCCTCCAGGCCGACCGCCACACAGAGCAGCACCCAGAACGACCAGCCGGCGGTGAAGCCGGCCCAGGGCCCGATCGCCCGCTCGGCGTGCACGGAGAAGGAACCGGAGGCGGGGTTGGCCGCCGACATCTCGCCCAGCATGCGCATCACCAGCATGACGAGGGCGCCGGATATGCCGTAGGCGAGGACGATCGAGGGCCCGGCGGCGGCGATGCCCGCGCCGGAGCCGACGAAGAGTCCGGCGCCGATGACGCCGCCGAGGGCGATCATCGAGAGATGGCGCTGCTTGAGACCGTGGGTGAGAGGGGAATCGACCTTCGGCGGGGCGTCGGTCGTCGCGGGCGCGTTTGTCCGGGACATGGGCAGGCCCTGTTCAGTAGCTGAGACGGGGGGCGGGAGCCACAGTCTGGAGGCGGCTCCGCTCAGAGGGAACACCAGACCGCTATCCGGACACTCGACTCACACAGCGTGAAGCCTTGCGCACGACTCGCACACGGAATGCACACCTCCGGCCTCGTGGGTCCCGCCAAACCCGCCCGTAACTACCGACCTGACGATCGGTCGGCGAGCGGACCGCCGGATTCCGTCGACCTCGTCCGCCACTCCCGTACGAGAGCGACCAGCAGGACCGCCCCCGTCGCGCCCGCCGACCACAGCACCTGGGGCCGGGCCCCGTCGTCGAAGAGCATCAGCACCAGCACCGCCGCCATCGCCGCGAGCGCCGCCCAGGTGAGATGGGGGAACCCCCACATCCGCAGGGTCAGCCGCTCCGGGGCCTCACGCTCGATCCGCCGGCGCAGCCGCAGCTGCGAGACGGCGATCAGGCCCCAGACGAACAGCAGCACCGCGCCGACCGCGTTGAGCATGTAGAGGAAGACCGAGTCGGGCCACTCCAGATTGAGCAGCACCGAGACGAATCCGAAGGCCACCGACGCCAGCACCGCGCGCCGCGGCACACCGCCCCCGGACACCTTCAGCAGCCCCCTGGGCGCCTCCCCGCGCTCGGCGAGCGAGAAGACCATCCGGGACGAGCCGTAGAGATTGGCGTTCAGCGCCGAGAGCAGCGCCACGAACACCACGACGTTCATGATCTGACCGGCGCCGGGGACGCCGATCGAGTCGAGCACGGCGACGTACGGGCTGTGCCCCGGCCGCATCGAACTCCACGGCAGCAGGGTCACGATCACCAGCATCGAGCCCACGTAGAAGAAGAGGATGCGCCACACGGCGCTGCGCACCGCGCGCCCGACCGCGCGCACCGGGTCGTCCGACTCGGCCGCCGCGATGGTGACGACCTCCAGACCGCCGAAGGCGAAGATCACCGCGAGGACGCCGGAGACGACGCCGTCCCACCCGGCGGGCAGGAAACCGCCCTGCCCGGTCAGGTTGGCGAACCCGACCGCGTCCGTGTCCGGCAGCACCCCGAAGACCGCCAGCAGCCCCAGGACCAGGAAGAGGACGATCGCGCCGACCTTGAGCGTGGCGAACCAGAACTCGAACTCGCCGAAGTTCTTCACGGCCGCCAGATTCGCCACGGTGAACACCACCATGAACACCAGCACCCACGCCCACTGCGGCATCCCCGGCACCCACCCGTGGGCGATCTGCGCCGCGCCGGTCGCCTCCACCGCGAGCACGACGACGAGCAGGAACCAGTACAGCCAGCCCACGCTGAACCCGGCCCACCGCCCCAGCGCCCGCTCGGCGTGCACGGAGAAGGAGCCGGACGCGGGCATGGCCGAGGACATCTCGCCGAGCATCCGCATCACCAGCATCGCGATCGCGCCCGCGATGAGATACGAGACGACGATCCCCGGCCCCGCCACCGCGATCCCGGCGCCCGACCCCACGAAGAGACCGGCGCCGATCACCCCGCCCAGGCCCAGCATGGTCAGATGGCGCTGCTTCAGCCCGTGGGACAGCGGCTCGGGGTCCGCCGAGGCGGTGTCGGCGGCGGTGGCCCCGGCCGTGGTCTTGCCGTCGTGCATGGCGCTCGTTCTCTCGGATCAGCGACTGATCGTTTATGGGGAACCTACAGTCTCCCCGAGCCCGCGCCGGATCCGCAAAACCGCACGTACTCCTCATCGGTGCAGTGACGAGGGTCACCCCGCCGGACGGAAGCACTCCGGCCTTTGTGCGAACTCCACCAAGGCCCCAACCGCCGCTTTGTGGGCCGCTGATGGTGATCCAGCGAGAATCCCTCGGCTAACGTCACCGTGTCCCTTGCATGTATCTCGCTGCCCGTCCCCGATCCCGCGGAGTCCATGATGGCCACGACCACTGTCACTGCCCCTGCCGCACCCCGTACCGGAGGAGCCGGCACGGTCCTCGCCGACCTGCTGCCCGGCGCCCGCACCCGGGACGCCGTCCTGGTCCTCGGCGGTGCGGCCCTCACCGGCCTCGCGGCCCAGCTCGCGGTCCCGGTCCCCGGCTCCCCGGTCCCGGTCACCGGCCAGACCTTCGCGGCCCTGCTGGTCGGCGCCTCGCTCGGCGCCCGCCGCGGCTTCCTCTCGCTCGGGCTGTACGCGCTGATCGGCATGGCCGGGATGCCCTGGTTCGCGAACGGCGCCTCGGGCGCGGGCGGGGCGTCCTTCGGCTACGTCCTGGGCATGCTGCTCGCCTCCACCGTGGTGGGCGCGCTGGCCCGCCGCGGCGGCGACCGCTCGGTGCTGCGCACGGCGGGCACGATGGTGCTGGGCTCGGCGGTCATCTACGCGGTCGGCGTGCCGTACCTGGCCGCCTCGGCGGACGTGTCCCTGACGCGCGCGGTGGCGCTGGGCCTGACGCCGTTCCTGCTCGGGGACGCGCTGAAGGCGGCGCTGGCGATGGGGGCGCTGCCGACGGCGTGGAAGTTCGCGGGCCGCAAGTAGCGGTACGGCGGAAGCCGGTACGCCACCGACCGGTACGACGCAGAGGGGCCCGGCCGCGCGAGAAGCGCGCCCGGGCCCTCCGTACGTCCGGTCCTCGTCCCCTAATGCATACGCCTGCGGTGGTGATGGCGGGTGTTGGCCCACCAGATGCCGGTGGTGCCGACGAAGAGGAGCAGGCAGGCGGCGGCGAGCAGCGGCAGGATGCCGTCGTTGACACCGGTCCTGGGCAGTTGGGACGGCGGGGCCGGGGCGGGGGTGCCGGGCGCGGCCGGGGAGGGGCTCGCGGAGCCGCCGGGCGGCGCGGCCGGGACGTTGTCGGTGCCGAGCAGCAGCGGGGTGTCGGGGGCGTTGGGGGTCGGGTCGGTCGTGCCGAAGGGGACCGGTCCCTGCTGCCACAGCAGTTTTCCGCCGGCGCCTCCGGTGCCTTCCGTTACCGGCAGACAGATCTTTCCGGTCCTGGTCAGATCGTAAGTGGCGTCGACGGTATACGTTTTGTCGGCGCCGGCGGCCACGTTGTCGATGGCGCAGGCGAATCCGGTGTTGGTCCCCTTCGGGAGTTTGTTCTCGGGGACGGTGGCGCATCCGTCGACGCCGGTGATCCGCATACCGTTGAGACCGAGAACGGTGAGGGTGATCCGGCCGGTGTCCTTGGTGCCCTTGTTGAGAATCTTCGCGGTGAGCGTGGTCTTTCCGGAGGAATGGGCGACCTTGATTTCCTTCGGCAGCTCGGTGGAGATCTTGAGCTCGGCCGGAGCACTGGGGCCGGGTGATCCGCCCTGGTCACTGCCGGGTGTCGGATCGGCCGCCCGGGCGAGCGCCCCGAACGGCAACAACAGTGCCCCGGTGATGAGTCCGGCGGTCAGAGATCCCCGGTGTTTCTTCGAAAGCATTTCCATCCCCCTCAGCCGAGTTGAGCGGCCGGCGTACTGAGAGCAGTGCTGAGAAGGGTCCCACAAGATTTCGCGGAATTATGCTGTGATGGTGGCAAGTTCGTGTTTCTGTCCTGGTCGCACCAGGTACTGAGGGGGCGGGCGGTAATGCCGGGAATTCGGGGGCTGTTGGTCGCGGGGCGATACCGGCTCGACGCCACGATCGGCCAGGGCGGAATGGGGCGGGTGTGGCGGGCGTTCGACGAGGTCCTCGACCGCCGGGTCGCGGTGAAAGAGATGCGGATGGGGGACCTCGACGCCGAGGACAGCCGCATCCGCCGGGAGCGCGCCCTGCGCGAGGCGCGGGCGACGGCCCGGATCGACCATCCCAATGTGGTGCGCGTCCATGACGTGGTGGAGGAGTCCGGCCGCCTCTGGATCGTGATGGAACTGGTGGACGCGCGCTCCTTGGAACAACTCCTCGTCGAGGACGGCCCGGTGGCGCCGCGCGAGGCGGCGCGGATCGGCCTGGGCCTGGTGGAGGCGTTGCGGGAGGTGCACGCGGTGGGAGTGCTGCACCGGGACATCAAGCCCGGGAACGTCCTGCTGGCCCGGACCGGCCGCGTGGTCCTGACCGACTTCGGCATCGCGGCGATCCAGGACGCGGCGGCGCTGACGGTGGTGGGGATGCTGGTCGGCTCGCCGGACTACATGGCGCCGGAGCGGGTGGGGGGCCGCCCCCAGGGCCCCGCGTCGGACCTGTGGTCACTCGGGGCGACACTGTGCGCGGCGGTGGGGGGCCAGTCCCCGTTCGCCCGCGAGACGACCCTGTCGACGCTGCACGCCGTCCTGTACGAGGAGCCCGAACTCCCGCCCGCGGCGGGCCCGCTGACCCCCACCCTGGCATCCCTCCTGAAGAAGGACCCGGCCCACCGCCCGACCCTGGAGACCCTGTCGGGGCTCCTGCTCCCGATGGCGGCCCCACCCACGATCCTGTCCCCGGCCCCGCATCCCACCACGCCGGCGATACACCAGACGGCCCCGAAACCCCGGAACGGGACAAGGGAGCCCCCCGCTCCCGCACCGCATGCCCTTCCGCAATCCCCACCGGGCCCGGGCGACAGCCCCGAACCGGTCGCACCGGGCGAAGCCCCTGCACGGGGGTTCGAAGACGCGGCCCCTGTGGGCCAGTCTCCGCCCGCGCCCGAGGTCCCCCTCCCGCCCCCACCGGGCCCGGGCCGCGCCCCCGGCCGGGGCGCGGGGGGCGGAGTCCCCGCTCAGGGGGTCGGGGGCGGAGCCCCCGGGAGTGCTCCTGTGCCCACCCCCCGGCCGCCCGCCCAGGGCTTCAGGGAAGGGGCGGGGCGGGGGATCCCTCGTCGTGCCGCCCTCGCCGCCGCCCTCGCCCTCACCGCCGTAGCCGCGGCCACCCTCGTCCTCACCACCACCCACGACGACCCCGGCCACCCCACGGGCAGGCGCACGGACACGAGCACCCCCACCGTCGCCGGCACCTCCCGTCCCCCCGGCACCCGCGACGAAACCGGCTTCGCCTGGGCACCCCCGGCCACGTGGACCCGGACCGCCAAGAGCCCCTCCAACATCCACTACCACGCCCCCGGCGGAAAACAGGAGATCGCCGCCTCGTACGCACTCGTACGCGGCGGCGATCTCCTCACCCAGTGGAGGCAGGCCGAACAGGGCTCCCACGACGTCCCGGGCTACCGCGGCATCCGCCTGGAGCGGACCACGTTCCACGGCGGGCCGGCCGTCGTCTGGGACTATCACTTCACTCAGGACGGCGCCCCGTGGAAGGCCCGCCAGACGGGCTTCGACCAGGGCGGCAAGTCCTACCAGATCAACATCTGGTATCTGGCCGCCACCGAGCACGAAGCCCTGCGCACCTACTCCGCGGTGACCTCGTCCTTCACACCGCTCTGAGCTGCCGCGCCACGCTGCGTGAAGTCCCGCACCAGCGCGATCGCCACGACCACGGCCGCCACCAGCAGCGACAGCAGCACCTGCTTGCGCCCGGCGTCGTCCGTCAGCATGTACACCAGCACGAACGAGATCATCGCGATCGTCGCCCACGTCAGATACGGGAAGAACCACATCTTGACCGTCAGCTTCTCCGGCGTCTCGCGCAGGATGATCCCGCGCATCCGCAGCTGCGTGAAGCAGATGACCAGCCACACGAACAGGGCGACCGCGCCGGAGGAGTTCAGCAGGAAGTCGAAGACGGTGTCGGGCCACTTGTAGTTGAAGAAGACCGCGACGAATCCGAAGAGGACCGAGCAGAGGATGGCCGCCTGCGGCACGCCCCGCGCGTTGGTACGGGCGAAGGCGCGCGGCGCGTCACCGCGCTGGCCGAGCGAGAAGGCCATGCGCGAGGCGGTGTACAGACCGGAGTTGAGGCAGGAGAGCACCGCCGTCAGCACGATCACGTTCATGATCTGCCCGGCGTGCGGGATGCCGATCGAGTTGAGCGCGGCCACGTACGAGCCGTCCTTGACGATCGCCGGGTCGTTCCACTTCAGCAGGGTCAGGACGACCAGGATCGAGCCGAGGTAGAAGACGCCGATACGCCAGATCACGCTGTTGGTGGCCTTGGTGACGGCCCGCTGCGGGTCCTCGGACTCACCGGCGGCCAGCGTGACGATCTCGCTGCCCATGAAGGAGAAGACGACCATCAGCACACCGGTGAGGATGGCCCCGGCGCCCTTCGGCATGAATCCGCCGGCATCGGTCAGATGTGCGAACCCGTCTCCGGGGTTGTCCGAGCCGGGAAGGATGCCGAAGACGGCGAGCAGCCCGATGGCGACGAAGGCGCCGATGGCGACGACCTTGATCCCCGCGAACCAGAACTCGAACTCGCCGTACGAGGAGACGGAGACGAGGTTGGTGGCCGTCAGCACGATCATCACGATCAGTGCCCAGCCCCACTGCGGGACCGCCCCGACCCAGCCGTGCAGGATCTTCGCCCCGGCGGTCGCCTCGACGGCGAGCACCACGACCCAGAAGAACCAGTAGAGCCAGCCGATGGAGAAGCCGGCCCAGCGGCCGAGGGCGCGGTCGGCGTAGGCCGAGAAGGAGCCGGAGGTCGGCCGCGCGGCGGCCATCTCGCCCAGCATGCGCATGACGAAGACGACCATCAGGCCGACGAGCGCGTACGAGAGCAGGATGGCGGGACCGGCCGCGGCGATGCCGGAGCTGGAGCCCACGAAGAGCCCGGCGCCGATGACACCGCCGATGGCGATCATCGACAGATGACGGTTCTTGAGACCGGCCTGGAGGCCGCCTGAGCCGTGCGGGGCGCCGACGACGGGGGAGTCGGGCGTTCCGGGATCGCCCGGTCGGCCGTCTTCCTTCGCAAGGGAGGGTTGCGAGGTCATGGACGAATCCTTAGGTCTAAGGGTCGCTCGGGTTACGAACCAACGCATTGAAGCCCGGTACTCCCAGGTACGGAAGGCCTGACTCCGAATCGTGATGAGGGGCACAACGGCCCAAGTCGGGAGGAACAAGGTCATCAGTCATCGGGACGAAGGCCTCTCACCCCGATGAACCCTGCCCGGCCGCCCGCATGCCACACTCGGGGGCATGCGCGTGTACCTCGGTTCAGACCATGCCGGATACGAACTCAAGAACCACCTGGTCGAATGGCTCAAGGCCCATGGCCACGAGGCCGTCGACTGCGGTCCCCACATCTACGACGCCCAGGACGACTACCCGCCGTTCTGCCTGCGCGCCGCCGAGAAGACGGCCGCGGACCCGGACTCCCTGGGCATCGTGATCGGTGGCTCCGGCAACGGTGAGCAGATCGCTGCGAACAAGGTGAAGGGCGTACGGGCGGCCCTGGCCTGGAGCGAGCAGACGGCGGCGCTGGGCCGTGAGCACAACAACGCGAACGTGATCTCCATCGGTGGGCGGATGCACACCCAGGAGGAGGCGACCAAGTTCGTGGAGGTGTTCCTGAGCACGCCGTACTCGAACGAGGAGCGCCACACGCGCCGCATCGAGATGCTGTCCGCGTACGAGACGACGGGGGAACTCCCGGCGATCCCCGCGCACCACCCCCAGCAGGGCTGACCTGGCGCCATGCCCGAGGGCCATACGATCCACCGGCTGGCCGCCGACCACGCGGAGCGGTTCGGCGGCCGCCGCCTGCGCGCGTCGAGCCCACAGGGGAAGTTCTCGGACGGGGCGGCCCTGGTCGACGGCCAGGTGCTGGCGTCCGCCGAGGCGCACGGCAAGCATCTGTTCCTGGGCTTCGGCGGGGCGGGCTGGGTCCACGTCCACCTGGGCCTGTTCGGAAAGTACGCGCTCGGCGACGGCCCGCCGCCCCCGCCCACGGAGACGGTCCGGCTGCGCCTGACCGGTGACGGCGGGTACGCGGACCTGCGCGGCCCGACCACCTGCGCGCTGATCACCGACCCCGAGAAGCGGGCGATACACGACCGTCTGGGCCCGGACCCGCTGCGCCCGTCCGACGACGGCGGGAAGGCGTGGGCGCGGATCTCGCGGAGCCGGACCTCGATCGCCGCGCTGCTGATGGACCAGAAGGTGATCGCGGGGGTCGGGAACGTGTACCGGGCGGAGGTCCTGTTCCGCCACGGCATCGATCCGTACCGGGCCGGCCGTGATCTGCTGCGTTCCGAGTGGGACGCGCTGTGGGCGGATCTGGTGGGGCTGATGCGCGAGGGGGTGCGCCTCAACCGGATCGACACCGTGCGTCCCGAGCACACGCCCGAGGCGATGGGGCGTCCGCCGCGGGTGGACGACCACGGGGGCGAGGTGTACGTGTACCGCCGGGCACATCTGCCGTGCCATGTGTGCGGTACGGAGATCCGCACGGCGGACCTGGCGGCGCGGAACCTGTTCTGGTGCCCCGGCTGCCAGACCGCCTGAGCCCCGCCTCCCTTCGCGAAAGCCTCCGGCGGTGGGTGGTTCGTCTGCGGGCCGTGGGTGGCCGGGCGCGCGGTTCCCCGCGCGACCCACCACGGCCCGCGGACGAAGGACGGACCGGCCGCCGGAGGCTTTCGGGAAGGGGTGGGGCGGGGGATCAAAACCCGTGCGGCAGCCACGGGGCCACCGGCGTCGTGAAGGCCGCGGACGCCTCCGCCAGCGCGCCTTCCCGAAGCTCCCGGACCCGGCCCGCCGCGGCCAGCGACGCCAGCGACGCGCCTCCCAGATACGCCGCCCCCAACTCCCGTACGGACAGCGCCAGATCGGGCTCGTCCGTCGTACGCGAGCACACCGCCCCCTTCGTGTCCCCGCTCAGCCGCCACCGCCCCGCGTTCCACCCGCAGAACGCGTCCGCCACCTCGAACACCACGTCCACCGGCGTCGAGTACGTCCGGGACGCCAGCGCCGCCCCGACGTCCACGGGCCGGACATACATCCCGTCCCGCACCCGCGCCCCGCACCTGCGCACGTCGGAGACGAGGTGCAGCAGCGGGTCGTCCACCGGACGGTTCCCCGCCTTCACCGTCGACATCAGGTCGATCTCGCAGAGGAAGCGCCACAGCGCGCCGTACGCGGCGGGATCGTCGGCGCCGATGTCCCGCAGCGTCACGACGCCGTTCGGCCCCGCCGCGTCCCACGCCGGCTTGGTGTGGAAGCGGACGTACCCCACGACCTCCCCGCCCCGCGAGGCGAGCACGCACTGCGCCGGCGACGCCCCGTCCCGCGAGTCCGCCGGGTCGAGCAGCGGATGCCGCTCCCAGCCCGGCGTGCGCAGGAACCGGCCCGCGCGCGTCCCCGCCGCGCGCCCGTAGACCTCCTCGCACACCGACGCGGCCTCGGCGACCGGCACATACCGCAGGGCCACGTCGTCCCCGCCCCCGGGCACCTCCACCCGCACCCGCGAGGAGTCGATCTCCAGCCCCAGCTGCTGGGTGGCAAGGCCGAACCCGAACCGGCCGTAGATGCCCGGCTCGGACGCCGTGAGCACGGCGAGCGACAGGCCCTCCTCGCGCACCGCGTCGAGCTGTGCGCGCATCATCGACCGCAGGATCCCCCTGCGCCGGTGCGTCGCCGCGACGCCCACCGCGCTGACCGCCCCGGTCGGCACGAACCCGCCCCCCGGGACCTCCACCGACAGCGCGAAGGTCTGCGTCGTCCCGACGATCGCCGACCCCTCGTACGCCGCCAGACACCGCTTCCGGTCGATCACCGTGTCCCAGAAGGCCTCCAGCTCCGGGTCCTCCGGGACACCCCCGAACACCCGCTCCACCGCCGCGTACCACGCGTCGAAGTCGGCCGGGTCCAGCGCACGTACATCCACAGTCATACCGCCATGACTACCAGCGCGTATGCCATCAGGTCGACCCGATTTCGAACGTATGGCCACAGGGGTCCCCCTGCGCACGCGCGCGTCCGCTGGATAGGGTCACCGGCAATGGCACGTCGCGCGGGAGCGGTCTCGTTGAGTGCCCGGTGGCGCAAGTCCGCGCACCGGGCACGCATCGCGCTGCGCAAGTCGGGGGTCGACTACTTCCGCGGCGACGGCTCGGACTGGATCGCCCTCGTGGGCCTCCTCCTCACCGTGCCCGCGATCGCCGGAGCCACACTCGTCTCACCCGTCTGGTGCGCCCCCAGCGCGCTCACCCTCCCCATCGTCGCGGGCGGCGTCCTGCTCCGCCCGGCGAGCCTGCTCGGTCTGTACGCCGCCGCCGCCCTCGCGCTGATCGTGGAGTCCGTCCGGCTCGGCCCGTACACCGAGGGCCCCGCCCGGGTCACCCCCGGCACGGTCCTGGTGGTCGCCGCGTGCGGGCTCTTCGGCCTGCTCATCGCCCAGTTCCGGGCCCGTGTCGGCGTGCCCTGGCGGCGCGGCGGCACCATGCTCTTCGACCTGCGCGAACGCATCCGCGTCCAGTCGGCGCTGCCACGGCTGCCGCGCGGCTGGCACCGCGAGATGGCCCTGCGCCCGGCAGGCGGCCAGTCCTTCTCCGGCGACTTCGTCGTGGCCGCCCGGACCAACGGCAACCGCACCCTCGAAGTCGTCCTCACCGACGTCTCCGGCAAGGGCATGGACGCGGGCTCGCGCGCGCTGCTCCTGTCCGGCGCCTTCGGCGGCCTCCTCGGCTCGCTCCCGCCGCACGGCTTCCTGCCCGCCGCCAACGGCTATCTGCTCCGCCAGAACTGGGACGAGGGCTTCGCCACCTCGATCCACCTCGTCCTGGACCTGGAATCCGGCGACTACGAACTGCTCTCCGCCGGACACCTCCCCGCCCTCCACCTCCAGGCGGGCTCCGGCCGCTGGCGCGAGGTGTCGGGGGAGGGACCGCTGCTCGGGGTGTACGACCGGGCCGAGTTCCATCCGGTGAAGGGCTCCCTCGGCCCCGGCGACGTCCTGATGCTGTTCACGGACGGCCTGGTCGAGACGGCCGAACGCGACATCGCGGAGGGCATCGACCGCCTCACGGGCGAGGCCGACCGCTATGTCACGACCGGCTTCGAGGGCGCGGCCTGGCATCTGATCGAGGCCGTGGCGAAGGACGTCAACGACGACCGCGCGCTGCTCCTGATCCGGCGGGACGCCTGAGGCTCCCGGGCAGCGGACGGGCCACCTCCGGCCCGGGGGTAGGGCTTTCCCCACCCCCGATCCGCCGGGAGCCGCCATGGCCGACGACCTGCGGCGATCCGTAGCTTCGACGTATCACAAACGTACGTACGAGGAGAGGCCGGGCGATGGCACTGCGACGGGGCAAGCGGCGGAACACACCGGCCGAGGTCGCCGAGGGCGACCCCGGCTGGGCCGTCGAGCTGCGCGGGGTGCGGCGCCAGTACGGGCGCGGCGGCTCGGCCGTGCACGCCCTGCGGGGGATCGACATCGCGCTGCCGCGCGGCAGCTTCACAGCGGTGATGGGGCCCTCGGGTTCGGGCAAGTCGACGTTCCTCCAGTGCGCGGCGGGGCTCGACCGGCCCACCGACGGGTCGGTGCGGCTCGGCGGGACCGAGATCACGGGCATGAGCGAGAACAAGCTGACCGAGCTGCGCCGGGCCCGCCTCGGCTTCGTCTTCCAGGCGTTCAACCTGCTGCCGTCGCTGACGGTCGAGCAGAACGTGGTGCTGCCGATGCGCCTCGCCGGGCGGCGCCCGGACCGGCGCCGGGCGGAGGAACTGCTGGGGCAGGTGGGGCTCGCGGGCAAGGGGCGGCGACGGCCCGGGGAGCTGTCCGGCGGGCAGCAGCAGCGCGTGGCGATCGCCCGCGCGCTGGTGACCCGGCCGGACGTGGTCTTCGCGGACGAGCCCACGGGCGCGCTGGACACCACGACGGCCGCCGAGGTGCTGACCCTGCTGCGGAACGCCGTCGACGGCATGGGCGCCACCGTCGTCATGGTCACCCACGACCCCGGCGCCGCCGCCTACGCCGACCAGGTCCTCTTCCTCGCGGACGGATCGATCGTCGACGCCCTCACCCGCGCCTCGGCGGCGGACATCGCCTCCCGGATGCGTTCCCTGACCGCCCGGCCCACCGCCGCGTACGCCGGAACGGCGGCCTGATGCGCACCAACGGCCTCGCCCGCGCGGCGCTCCGCTTCAAGCCGTCCGCGTTCGCCGGGACCTTTATCGCCCTGTTCATGGCCGCGATGATCGTCTCCGCGTGCGGGATCCTGCTGGAGACCGGGGTGCGCGCGTCCGTCCCCGCCGAGCGGTACGCGGGCGCCCCCGTGATCGCAGCCGCCGACCAGCGGGCCCACTACACCACCGGCAGCGGCGAGAACCGGGAGACCGAGTCCGTCGCACTGCCCGACAAGGCCCGCCTCGACGCCGCCCTCACCGCCCGCGCGGCCTCGGCCCCCGGCGCCGCCACCGCGATCGCCGACGTCTCCTTTCCGGTACGGACGCGGGGGACGCCCGGTACCGCCCACGGCTGGGGCTCGACCGCCTTCACCGGTGAGGAACTCACCTCCGGCACCCCGCCCCGCACCGGTGAGGTGGTGACCGGCGACGGCGCCTCCACCGGACAGCGCGTGACCGTCGACACCCCCTCCGGCAAGCGGCAGTTCACGGTGTCCGGCACCACCAGGAGCCCCGGCACGGTGTGGTTCGCCGACACCCAGGCCCTCGCCCTGTCCGGGCACCCCGGCAAGGCCGACGCCATCGCCGTACTGCCCAGGGACGGTGTGGGCGCCTCCGCGCTCGCCGCCCAGGTCGCCCAGCGGCTCGGGGACGCGGCCGAGGTCCACACCGGCGACGACCGCGGCGCCGTCGAGACGCCGGGCCTGGCCTACGCCAAGGAGATGCTGACCGCGCTGGGCGGCTCCTTCGGCGGCATGGCCACGGCCGTCGCCGTCTTCACCGCCGCCGGGACCGTCACCCTCTCGGTGGGCCAGCGCCGCCGCGAGTACGCCCTGCTGCGCGCCATCGGCGCGACCCCGCGCCAGATCCGGCGCACCATCGCCACCGAGACCCTGCTCGTCGCCCCGCTCGCGGGGGCGCTCGGCTGCCTGCCGGGCGTGGCGCTGGCGACCTGGTGGTTCGGCCAGCTCCGGGACAAGGGGGCGGTCCCGGCGGCCGTGGAGCTGTCGGTGTCGTGGATCCCGATGGCGGCGGCGGCCGGCGCGGCCGTGCTGACCTCGTTCCTCTCCGGCTGTCTGGCGGCCCGCCGCCCCTCGCGCGTCAAGCCCGGCGAGGCCCTGCGGGACGCGTCGGTGGAGCGGCTGCGGCCCGGCTGGATCCGTACGCCGCTGGGCGTGGCGGCCCTGGGCGGCGGCATCGCGCTCTCGGGGGTGGCCGCCGCCGAGAAGGGCGAGGACGCCGCCAACGCGGCCCTGGGCGTGGTCATGCTGTTCATGCTGGCCGTGGCGCTGCTCGGCCCGCTGATCGCCCGGGCCTGCGCGGGACTCTTCGGGCTTCCGCTGCGCGCGGCGGGCGCCCCGGCCTCCCTCGCGGCGGCCAACTCCCGTACCAACGCCCGTCGACTGGCCTCCGCGATCACCCCGATCGTGCTGGCGACGGCGTTCTCCTCCACCCTCGTCTTCCTGCACACCAGCGAGGACCGCGTCACCGAGAAGCAGCAGCGGGCCGGTCTCGTCGCGGACCGCGTCGTCACCGGTCCGGACGGCCTGGCCTCGGACGCCGTGGCCAGGGCGAAGGCGATGCCGGGTGTCGACACGGCGGTGGGCCTGACCCGCACGTCCGTACTGGTCCACTCCGGCGGCAGCCTCCAGCCGGTCTCCACCCAGGGCTTCACCGGCACGGGCGCCGACCTGGCCCGCGTCCAGGACCTGGGCGTGCGCAAGGGCTCCCTGGACGCCCTGGTGCCCGGCACGGTCGCCCTCGACCAGACCCTCGCCCGGGACCTGAAGGCTCCCGTCGGAAGCCGTCTCGCCCTCCTCCTGCCCGACGGCGCCAAGGCGTCCCCGAGGGTCGTGGCCACGTACGCGAGGGGCCTGGGCCTGTCCCAGGTGACGCTTGCGCAGAGTGACCTGGCGCCCCACACCACCACCGTGGGCGCCCCCACGGAACTCCTCCTCAAGGGCGCCGTCCGCCCCGCCGCGCTGGCACCGCTCGGCACGGTCACGGACGCGGCGGGCTACGCCACGGCCAAGAGCCTGGACCGCGAGCTGAACGCCTGGGCCAACACCACCATGGCGGCCGTCCTCGGCGGCTTCGCGGCCGTCGCCGCGGCGAACACGCTGGTCATGACCGTCCTGGACCGCCGCCGCGAGCTCGGCACCCTGCGCCTGATCGGCACCACCCGCCGCCAGGTCCTGGGCATGGTCCGCTGGGAGGCGCTGCTGGTGACCTCGGCGGGCCTGGTGCTCGGCACCGCGATCGCGCTGGCCACCCTCTTCCCCATGACCAACGGCCTGACCGGCGAGAACCCCTACATCCCGCCCGTCCTGTACGGCTCGCTCGCCGTCGGCGTCCTGGGCCTGGGCCTCGCCTCCACGGCGCTCCCCGCCCGCGCGGCCCTACGCTGAGCGGCATGCTCACACTCCCCGAGGTCGAGGCCGTCGCACGGGCGGCCCACGCCGCCCAGACCGACAAGGCGGGCCGCCCCTACACCGAACACCTGGCGGCCGTGGCCGAGGGCGTACGCGCGCGTGGCGGCAGCGAGGCGCAGATCGCCGCGGCCTGGCTGCACGACGCGGTGGAGGACGCGGCCTTGGCGCCGAGCTGGCTGGAGGAGGCGGAACTCGCGCCCGGGGTGCGGGAGATGGTGAGGGCGCTCACCAAGGAGCCCGGCGAGGGCCTGGAGGCGTACACGGCCAGGATCCTCGCCACCCCGGGCGCGCTGCTGGTCAAGGAGGCGGACCTGGCCCACAACGCGGACCCGGCCCGCCTCGCCGTCCTCGACCCGGCCACCCGTGTCCGCCTCACCCGCAAGTACGCCACCGTCCGCGCGCTCCTGGAACTCCCGGACCCGCACGCACGTTTGGGGTGATGCATACCTTGGCTATGTGTCAGGCGGCAGGACCTGGAGGGGTGTTGGTGGCACGATGGACCCTGCGGGGTGTGCTCGGCGGCACACTCCGGGCCGGCAAGGCGGACCGACCAAGGGTGTGATCAGTTGTGGCCATTTCACTGTCTGTGGTGCTGCTGTTGGCGATCGTCCTCGTGGTGATGATCCGCGGCGGCTCCATCAAGACCGGCCCGGCCATAGTCGCCGCGCTCTTCGGTTTCTTCATGGCGTCGACCGGAATGGCGCCGTCGATACAGCGCTTCCTGAACTCGCTCGCGGACACGATCAACCAGATCAAGTTCTGAGCGGACGGGGTTCTCGCGACGCGCTCGGGGAGACCCGGGAAACACCTCGGGCCCGATGAGACTGGTCACCGGGCCCGAGGGGTGGAGCGGGCGACGGGAATCGAACCCGCGTAGCTAGTTTGGAAGACTAGGGCTCTACCATTGAGCTACGCCCGCGTGCGCCGCGCCGCAGGTCGGCGAGGACCGCGGCACGAAGAGCATCGTAGCGGGTCACCCCCCACGCGCGCACACCGCGTCCGGCCACGCGGCCCGCCGTGGAAAGCGGCCGACGTATTCCTCGCGGGCATGTACCCTACGTGTCGCACCGACGGGGTGTGGCGCAGCTTGGTAGCGCGTCCGCTTTGGGAGCGGAAGGCCGTGGGTTCAAATCCCGCCACCCCGACCAGCGCCCGGCAGGATCTCCGGCACGATCTTCGGAGCGCGCCGTGCGCGATCTCCGCGCACAAGATCACATTGTGGGTGACATCCCGCTTGCGGTTACTATGCAAGCTGCGTGCCCGTGTGTCTGATGAATCCGATGAACCGGGCCCGATCCGCCCGCGGCCGTCGGCCACCGGGTAGAACCCCCCAGAAGTCAGCCACAAGGAGACCGAACCGTGAAGAGCGCCGTGGAGACCCTGAACCCGACTCGGGTTCGGCTCACTGTCGAGGTGCCCTTCGAGGAGCTCAAGGACAGCCTCGACGCGGCGTACAAGAAGATCAACCAGCAGGTCACGGTCAAGGGCTTCCGCAAGGGCAAGATCCCGGCCCGCGTCATCGACCAGCGGTTCGGCCGTGGTGCTGTGCTGGAGGAGGCCGTCAACGACGCCCTCCCGAAGTTCTACACCGAGGCGGTCACCGAGGCCGAGCTGAACCCGCTGGGCCAGCCCGAGGTCGACATCACGGAGCTGAAGGACGGCGAGACGCTGAACTTCACCGCCGAGGTCGACATCCGCCCGACCATCGAGATCCCGGACTACTCGGGCATCGAGGTCACTGTCGACGCCGTCGAGGTCTCCGACGAGGACGTCGAGAAGGCCGTCTCCGACCTGCGTGAGCGCTTCGCCTCGACCTCCCCGGTCGAGCGCGCCGCCCAGGACGGCGACGTCGTGACGATCGACCTGGAGGCCAAGGTCGACGGCGAGGTCCTGGAGGACGGCGTCGCCGAGGGTGTCTCGTACACCATCGGCTCCGGCGAGCTCCTCGACGGCATCGACGAGGCCGTCAAGGGCCTGGAGGCCGGTGGCGAGGCCACCTTCACCTCCCAGCTCAAGGGCGGCTCGGCCGAGGGCAAGGACGCCGAGGTCACCGTCAAGGTCACCCAGGTCGCCGCGCGCGAACTGCCGGAGCTGGACGACGACTTCGCGCAGCTCGCCTCCGAGTTCGACACCCTCGACGAGCTCAAGGCCGACAGCCGCAAGCGCCTGGAGAACATGAAGCAGTTCGACCAGGCCACCCAGGCCCAGGAGCGCGTGCTCGACGAGCTGCTGAAGATCACCGAGGTCCCGATCCCCGAGAAGCTCCTCGCGGACGAGATCCAGACCCGCAAGCACAACCTCGAGCACCACCAGCTCGGCCAGATGGGCCTCGACCTCGCCAAGTACCTGGAGATCCAGGGCAAGACGCAGGAAGAGTTCGACGCCGAGACCGAGGAAGCGGCCGTCAAGGGCATCAAGACGCAGTTCATCCTCGACGAGCTCGTCAACAAGGAGAAGCTGAACGTCAACCAGGAGGAGCTCACCGAGCACCTGGTGCGCCGTGCCGCCTCCTCCGGCATGTCCCCCGACCAGTTCGCCCAGGCCGTCGTCGAGGGCGGCCAGGTGCCGATGCTCGTCGGCGAGGTCGCCCGCGGCAAGGCGCTGGCCGTGGTCGTCGAGTCCGCCAAGGTGGTCGACACCAACGGTGAGGTCGTCGACCTGGAGGACGACGAGGACGAGGCCGCCGAGGCCGGCGAGACGGAGGCCGTGGAGGCCGACGCCGACGCCGAGGAGAAGACCGAGGCCTGAGCCTCGGCCGCACCTCGTAGGGCAGGCACCGCCTGACCACGTACGACGTACGCAGGGAGGGCCCGCGACGCAGCCGCGTCCGGGCCCTTTCGCGTACCCGCCCCGGGCCCGCGTCCCCGCCGCCCGTGGCCGGATCCGCACGGGCCCGCGCTTCAACCACCTTGCGCTCCGAGCGAACAGTTCGGGAACCGGGATGGCGTTGTCCTACCTGCGCGTTAGGGTCCATGAATACGGGGGTGGAGTCAGCCGGTGACGAGTCGGCCCCAAAGGCCCCACCCTCTGAACGAAGACGCTGAGACGGTTGAAGCCGTCAGAGACGAGCAGGTGGATACGTGACGAATCTGATGCCTTACGCCGCCGGCGAGCCGTCCCTCGGTGGTGGCCTCGGCGACCATGTCTACAACCGGCTGCTCAACGAGCGCATCATCTTCCTCGGCCAGCAGGTCGACGACGACATCGCGAACAAGATCACGGCGCAGCTGCTCCTCCTGGCCGCCGAGCCGGAGAAGGACATCTACCTCTACATCAACAGCCCCGGCGGCTCGGTGACGGCCGGCATGGCGATCTACGACACCATGCAGTACATCCCGAACGACGTGGTCACGATCGGTATGGGCATGGCGGCCTCGATGGGCCAGTTCCTGCTCACCGGCGGCGCCGCCGGCAAGCGCTTCGCCCTGCCGAACACCGACATCCTGATGCACCAGGGCTCCGCCGGCATCGGCGGCACCGCCTCGGACATCAAGATCCAGGCCGAGTACCTGCTGCGTACGAAGACGCGCATGGCGGAGATCACCGCCCGCCACTCGGGCCAGACGGTCGAGACGATCATCCGCGACGGCGACCGCGACCGCTGGTACACGGCGGAAGAGGCCAAGGAGTACGGCCTCATCGACGACATCATGGCCCACGCGGCCGGTGTTCCGGGCGGCGGCGGCACCGGGGCCTGAACCCCGTCCCCCGGCTCCTGGCGAGCCGGGGACCCCAGCCCCGGCCCCGAAGCCCCCGAGCCCCACCGAACGCCACCAGGATGGTGAACCCCGACATGCAGAACAACCTCTCCGCAAGCGGCCTCTACACCGGCCCGCAGGTGGACAACCGCTACATCGTGCCGCGCTTCGTCGAGCGCACCTCGCAGGGCGTGCGCGAGTACGACCCGTACGCGAAGCTGTTCGAGGAGCGCGTGATCTTCCTCGGCGTGCAGATCGACGACGCCTCCGCCAACGACGTCATGGCGCAGCTGCTGTGCCTGGAGTCGATGGACCCGGACCGCGACATCTCGATCTACATCAACAGCCCCGGCGGCTCGTTCACGGCCCTCACGGCCATCTACGACACGATGCAGTTCGTGAAGCCCGACATCCAGACCGTCTGCATGGGCCAGGCGGCCTCCGCCGCCGCCGTGCTGCTCGCCGCGGGCACCCCCGGCAAGCGCATGGCCCTGCCCAACGCGCGCGTGCTGATCCACCAGCCGTCCTCGCAGACCGGCCGCGAGCAGCTCTCCGACCTGGAGATCGCGGCCAACGAGATCCTGCGCATGCGCAGCCAGCTGGAGGAGATGCTCGCCAAGCACTCCACCACGCCCATCGAGAAGATCCGGGACGACATCGAGCGGGACAAGATCCTCACCGCCGAGGACGCCCTGGCGTACGGCCTGGTCGACCAGATCGTGTCGACCCGCAAGACGACGTCGGCCGCGGCCGCCTGACGCAGCCGGATCCCCTGGCGCGGCGCACTCGGACGGTTCCCGTCGAAGTGAACCGCGCCAAGGGGGGCCCGAACGGGGGGCCAGGCAAGGTACCGTCGGATATGAGGCACCAGGAGCCGCTGAACGTGGCGTCTCCCAGGCGAAGGGGAAGCACCTCGTGGCACGCATCGGTGATGGCGGCGACCTGCTCAAGTGCTCGTTCTGCGGCAAGAGCCAGAAGCAGGTGAAGAAGCTCATCGCAGGCCCCGGTGTGTACATCTGCGACGAGTGCATCGATCTCTGCAACGAGATCATCGAGGAGGAGCTCGCGGAGTCCTCCGAGGTGCGGTGGGAGGAACTGCCCAAGCCGCGCGAGATCTACGAGTTCCTGGAGAGCTACGTGGTGGGCCAGGAGCCCGCCAAGAAGGCGCTCTCCGTGGCGGTCTACAACCACTACAAGCGCGTCCAGGCCGGTGAGAACGGCGGCGGGACGGGTCGTGACGACGCCATCGAGCTCGCCAAGTCCAACATCCTGCTGCTCGGCCCCACCGGCTCGGGCAAGACCCTCCTCGCCCAGACCCTCGCCCGGATGCTGAACGTCCCGTTCGCCATCGCGGACGCGACGGCGCTGACGGAGGCGGGGTACGTGGGCGAGGACGTCGAGAACATCCTCCTCAAGCTCATCCAGGCCGCCGACTACGACGTCAAGAAGGCCGAGACGGGCATCATCTACATCGACGAGATCGACAAGGTGGCCCGCAAGAGCGAGAACCCGTCGATCACGCGTGATGTGTCGGGCGAGGGTGTCCAGCAGGCGCTCCTGAAGATCTTGGAGGGCACGACGGCCTCCGTCCCGCCCCAGGGCGGGCGCAAGCACCCGCACCAGGAGTTCATCCAGATCGACACGACGAACGTGCTGTTCATCGTGGGTGGCGCCTTCGCGGGCCTGGAGAAGATCATCGAGTCCCGGGCCGGGGCGAAGGGCATCGGCTTCGGCGCGACGATCCGCTCCAAGCGGGAGATCGAGGCGAGCGACCAGTTCCAGGAGGTCATGCCGGAGGACCTGGTGAAGTTCGGGATGATCCCCGAGTTCATCGGCCGTCTCCCCGTCCTGACCTCCGTGCACAACCTCGACCGCGAGGCGCTCCTGCAGATCCTCGTCGAGCCGCGCAACGCGCTGGTCAAGCAGTACCAGCGCCTGTTCGAACTCGACGGCGTGGAGCTGGACTTCGACCGCCCGGCCCTGGAGGCCATCGCCGACCAGGCGATCCTGCGCGGCACGGGGGCACGCGGTCTGCGCGCGATCATGGAGGAAGTCCTGATGTCGGTGATGTACGAGGTCCCGTCCCGCAAGGACGTGGCCCGCGTCGTCATCACCTCGGACGTGGTCCACAACAACGTCAACCCGACGCTGGTGCCGCGGGAGCCGCGCATCGTGAAGAACGACGGGCGGCACGAGAAGTCGGCGTAGCCGACCTCTGTGACGCGAAAGGGCGCCCGCCGATTGGAGGTCCAACCGGGGGGCGCCCTTTCGTAAGGTGCCTCAAAGCAGCCGAAGGTGAGCCCGCTCGGCTGCTTGTCATCTCACGCGACCGTGCATGCCTCATCTGCCACACCAGAGGGCACCCGCAGCTTTTGGAGCCCCGCGATGCAGTAAGGGTTGGGCATGGCGGCGAACGAGCCGCTGCCAATCGCGTGATTCCGGCACGCGGCCTGCGTCTTCGAGCCAACCGGGAATCCCGCTCGCTCCACGACCTTCACACACTCGTCCGTCACCGCCGATGCCGGTGTGGCTATGAGCAGGGATGCGGCGGCAGTCGTGGACGCCAGGGCCATCGTCGTCAGGACACGCCGTGTTGCGCGCAGCACAAGAACACTCCTCGTCACAAAGGGGAAATCGCCCGGTCAGTCCGGAACGCGCCCTAGTTGATCATGACGGGTTCATGACCTTCAACGGCTTAAGGCCGGATTGGCTCGATCGTGCCGTTCGCGCCTGGGTGATCGAGGAAAACAAAGGGCGCCGGACGGGTTTTCCGTCTGGCGCCCTTGGCAAGTTTGCGTCGCGAGCTACTTCACAGGAACCCGCACGTCCTTGCGGACCTTCGCCGTCGTCTCCGCGTTCTCGTCGAGCGAGACGCCCGACGTGCCGGCCAGGAGCGCGGCCGGGTCGATCAGGGTGACCATACCGAGGGTGCTGTGGTCGGCCCAGATGCACACGGGGAACTCCAGATCCTTGCCCCCGGTGCTCTTACTGCCCGTGATCTTCGCGGACTGGCACTTCATGACGGCCCCTTCGAGGCCCGCCGGGGACTTGGTCTCCGGGCTGCCGACGAAGGTGCCCTTGTCGTCCTTGTCCTTCTCCGCGCTCTTCTTGATCTGCGCGAAGACGGCATCGATCGACTTCTCCGGGTCCGCGATCTGGCCGTAGACGCCGTTGAAGCTCATCTGCTTGGCCGGCGTGCCACTCGACGCCTTGTAACTCGCCTTGACCGTCGCCGGGTTCTTGATACCCGCCTCCTCGAAGTCCTTCTTGTCCTTCTCGGTGGTCTTGTCGGACGGGTCCTTCTTGTTGATGCTGTACGCGCCCGCGATCACGCTGTCCGGGGTGATCAGCTTGTGCGCGCCGTCATCGGCAACGCTGCTTCCGCCGTCCTTCGTCATGAAGTACACCCCACCCCCGACCGCCGCGACCGCGACCACGACGGCCGTGATGATCAGGCCCGTCTTCTTCTTGGGCGGGGCCGGCGGCGGCATCATGGGCGCGCCGTACGGGGGCTGCTGGCCGTACTGGGGCTGCTGGGCCGGGTAGCCGTAGCCCTGCTGGGGCGGGACGCCCTGCGGGGGCTGCTGCGGGTAGCCGTAGGCGGGCTGGGGCTGCCCGTACGGCTGCTGGGGCGGCTGCTGACCGTACGGGCCGGGCTGCTGGGGCTGGCCGCCGTACGGGCCCGGCTGGTTGTAGCTCATTGCTGGGAATCCCCCTAGGAATGCTTATCCGATCCCGACATCCTGGCGGACGCCCGCGCGAAGCGGCGTATCGGGGGGCTCACCGTTACCAAACATTCCCGTTTCAGTACCGGCCCGTGACACCCCTAAACTGGGCCCCGTGACCGAGAACACTCAGCAGCAGAACCCAGCGCCCACGACCGAACTGCCGACCCAGTACGCGCCGGCCCAGGTAGAGGGGGAGCTGTACGAGCGCTGGGTGGAGCGCGGTTACTTCGAGGCCGACGCCAAGAGCGACAAGCCTCCGTACACCATCGTCATCCCGCCGCCCAACGTCACCGGCAGCCTGCACCTGGGCCACGCCTTCGAGCACACGCTGATCGACGCCCTCACCCGCCGCAAGCGCATGCAGGGCTACGAGACGCTGTGGCAGCCGGGCATGGACCACGCCGGCATCGCCACCCAGAACGTCGTCGAGCGCGAGCTCGCGAAGGAGGGCAAGTCCCGCCACGACCTGGGCCGTGAGGCGTTCATCGAGCGCGTCTGGCAGTGGAAGGGCGAGTCCGGAGGCCAGATCTCCGGCCAGATGCGGCGCCTCGGCGACGGCGTCGACTGGTCGCGTGAGCGGTTCACCATGGACGAGGGCCTGTCCGAGGCCGTCCAGACCATCTTCAAGAAGCTCTACGACGACGAGCTGATCTACCGCGCCGAGCGCATCATCAACTGGTGCCCGCGCTGTCTGACCGCGATCTCCGACATCGAGGTCGAGTACCAGGACGACGACGGCGAGCTCGTCTCCATCCGGTACGGGGACGGGGACGCCTCCATCGTCGTCGCCACCACCCGCGCCGAGACGATGCTCGGTGACACCGCCGTCGCGGTCCACCCCGAGGACGAGCGCTACCGGCACCTCGTCGGCACCGAGATCGAGCTGCCGCTCACCGGCCGCCGCATCCCGGTCGTCGCGGACGAGCACGTCGACCCCGAGTTCGGCACCGGCGCCGTCAAGGTGACCCCCGCGCACGACCCCAACGACTTCGAGATCGGCCAGCGCCACGGCCTGCCCAACCTCGCCGTCATGGACGAGCACGCGGTCATCACGGTCCACGGCCCCTTCCAGGGCCTGGACCGCCTCGAGGCGCGTTCCGCCATCGTCGCCGCGCTGCGCGCCGAGGGCCGGATCGTCGCCGAGAAGCGTCCGTACACCCACTCCGTCGGCCACTGCTCGCGCTGCAAGACCACCATCGAGCCGCGTCTGTCGATGCAGTGGTGGGTCAAGGTCGGCCCGCTCGCCAAGGCCGCCGGTGACGCGGTCCGCGACGGCAAGGTCAAGATCCACCCGCAGGAGATGGAGAAGCGGTACTTCGACTGGGTCGACAACCTTCACGACTGGTGCATCTCGCGCCAGCTGTGGTGGGGCCACCGCATCCCCGTCTGGTACGGCCCGAACGGCGAGATCGTCTGCGTCGGTCCGGACGAGCAGCCGCCGGCGGGCGAGGGCTGGCGTCAGGACACCGATGTCCTGGACACCTGGTTCTCCTCGGGCCTGTGGCCCTTCTCCACCCTCGGCTGGCCGCAGCAGACCGAGAGCCTCGCGAAGTTCTACCCGAACTCCGTCCTGGTCACCGGCTACGACATCCTCTTCTTCTGGGTCGCCCGGATGATGATGTTCGGTCTGTACGCGATGGACGGCACCCCGCCGTTCCACACCATCGCCCTGCACGGCATGGTCCGCGACCAGTTCGGCAAGAAGATGTCGAAGTCCTTCGGAAACGCGGTCAACCCGCTCGACTGGATGGACACGTACGGCTCCGACGCCGTCCGCTTCACCCTGGCGCGCGGCGCCAACCCGGGTGTGGACGTCCCGATCGGCGAGGACTGGGTCCAGGCGTCCCGCAACTTCGCCAACAAGATCTGGAACGCGACGCGCTTCGCGCTGATGAACGGCGCCACCGTCGAGGGCGAACTGCCGCCCGTCGAGCAGCTGTCGGCGGTCGACCGCTGGATCCTGTCGCGGCTCAACAAGACCGTGGCCGAGGTCGACGGCCTCTACGAGGACTACCAGTTCTCGAAGCTGTCCGAGGCCCTCTACCACTTCGCCTGGGACGAGGTCTTCGACTGGTACGTCGAGCTCTCCAAGACCACGTTCTTCGAGGGCGGCGAGCCGGCGAAGGTCTCCGGCCGGGTCCTCGGCGAGGTCCTGGACGTCACCCTGCGGCTGCTGCACCCCGTCGTCCCCTTCGTCACCGACACCCTGTGGACGACGCTGACCGGCGGCGAGTCGCTCGTCATCGCCGAGTGGCCGAGCGACAGCGGCTTCCGCGACGAGGCCGCCGAGCGGGAGATCGAGCTGGTCCAGCAGGTCGTCACCGAGGTCCGCCGGTTCCGTTCGGACCAGGGGCTCCAGCCCGGGCAGAAGGTCCCGGCCGAGCTGACCCTGGACGGTACGGCGCTGGCCCCGCACGAGGCGGCCATCCGTCAGCTGCTCCGCCTCCAGCCGGCCGGCGAGGGCTTCCACGCCACCGCCTCCCTGCCGGTCGCGGGCGCGACCGTTGCGCTGGACCTGTCCGGCACGATCGACGTCGCGGCCGAGCGCAAGCGCCTGGCCAAGGACCTCGCGGCGGCCGAGAAGGAGAAGGCGCAGGCGAACGGCAAGCTCGGCAACGAGGCGTTCCTGGCGAAGGCGCCGGACAACGTGGTCGACAAGATCCGTACGCGCCTTGCCAAGGCCGAGGCGGACATCGAGCGGATCACGACGCAGCTGGCGAACCTGCCGCAGGCGTAGCGGAGGCCGTGTGCGGGGGCCCCGGACCGTCGTACGGTCCGGGGCCCCTTCGCGTGCGCGCCCCGCCTCGCGCGCCGGTGGGGCGGGCTCCGTGGGTCACATCACGCCCCCGGTCGCCGCAAAGGGGCGAAATGCGGCCATCCGGGGCCGAAAGACTGTGCATGATGGAGGACATGTCCGCCCCGTCCCCCGCCTCCGCGCTGCGTCGTGCCCTGGGGGACGAGCGGGCGCTGGACGTGCTGATCGCGACGGCCGCGTTCGCGCTGATGATCATCGATGTGCCGGGCCTGGCGGCGGCGGACAACTCCCTGACCGGGGCCACGGTGCCACCGGTACTGGCGGCGGGCTCGGCGACGCTGCTGCTGCGCCGCAGATGGCCGTGGGCGCCGTATCCGGCAGCGCTGCTCTTCCTCGGGTGGCTGCACCAGCTCACCCTGATCCAGTTCGCGCTGTACTCGCTCGGCCGCTTCCGGGGGCGGCGTACGGCGGTGGTGGCGACCGTGCTGTACGTGGCGGTGGCGTGCGGGCTCTACAGCGTCCCCGGCTGGCTGGGGTACCGGGAGACGCTCAGCTCGTTCCTGAGCATCGTGGTGCCGGTGGGGGTGCTGTCGTCGGCGGTGGGAGTCGCCGCGTACCGCCAGGACCTGGTCCGCGAGGTGGAGGCGCTCCGGGCGGTGCAGGCGGAGCGGGCGTCGGTGGCGCGGGACGTCCACGACATGGTGGGGCGCGAGCTGACGATGCTGGCGGTGACGGCGGAGGTACGGGCCCGGCGCGCCCTGGGAGGGCCCTATGAGCGGGACTTCGACTCGCTGGCGGAGACGGCGCGGCGGGCGCACCGGATCCTGAACGAGATCCTCGTGACACGGGGGGACGAGCGGCGAGCCACGCCGGGCCTGGAGGGCCTGCCGTCCCTGGCGGCCCAGACGCGCCGGGCCGGGACGCCGGTGACCCTGGACGTCTCCGACCGCGCCCGCGCCCTGTCCCCGTTGCGCCAGGCGGCGGTGTACCGGGTGGTGCGGGAGTGCCTCACGAACGCGGTGAAGCACGCGCCGGGGGAGGCGGTCTCGGTGACGATCGCGGTCCGGGGGGCGGAGCTGACCGTCCACGTCCGCAACGGTGTGCCGTCCACGGCACCGTCGACGGTGCCGGTGTCGTCGGGGACGGGGACGGTGTCCATGCGGGAGTGGGTGGAGGGGGTGGGGGGCGCGCTGTGCACTCGGCGTACGGCGACGTCGTACGAAGTGGAGGCGACGCTGCCGTCCGGACTGACATGACCCCTCGTCCCCGGGGTGGCGGCGCGGGCCCCGCCCGGGCCCGGGTCGGGGAGGGGCTCCGTAGACTGGGGGCGTGACCGAGCAGCCCGACCGCAGCAGCAGCCCCGACGACCCCTTCGACGAGATCGTCGAGGCCGAGACCACCCGCGACCCCGACCTGGCGGTGATCGAGGCCGGCAGCCGCACCCTGCGCACCCACGGCGGCGCCCCGCAGGCCGACCCCGTCCCCGCCCGCCCCGCCGACCCCGAGGTCGACAAGGCGCTGCGCGCGGTCGAGACGGAGCTGGCGACCCGCTGGGGCGAGACCAAGCTGGAGCCCTCCGTCGCCCGTATCGCGGCGCTGATGGACGTCCTGGGCGAGCCCCAGCGCGCGTACCCCTCGATCCACATCACCGGCACCAACGGCAAGACCTCCACCGCCCGCATGATCGAGGCGCTGCTCAACGCCTTCGACCTGCGCACCGGCCGGTACACCTCCCCGCACGTCCAGTCGATCACCGAGCGCATCAGCCTGGACGGCGCGCCGATCGCCGCCGAGCGCTTCATCGAGACGTACGAGGACATCAAGCCGTACGTGGAGATGGTCGACGGGCAGCAGGAGTACCGGCTGTCCTTCTTCGAGGTGCTCACCGGGATGGCGTACGCGGCGTTCGCGGACGCCCCCGTCGACGTGGCCGTCGTCGAGGTCGGCATGGGCGGCAGCTGGGACGCCACCAATGTGATCGACGCCTCCGTGGCCGTCGTCACCCCCATCTCCCTGGACCATACCGACCGCCTCGGCTCCACCCCGGCCGAGATCGCCGTCGAGAAGTCCGGGATCATCAAGCAGGACTCCACCGTCATCCTGGCCCAGCAGCCGGTCGACGCTGCCCAGGTCATGCTGAAGAAGGCCGTCGAGGCGGACGCCACGGTGGCCCGCGAGGGCATGGAGTTCGGGATCGTCGCGCGCGAGGTCGCGGTCGGCGGCCAGCTCCTGACCCTGCGCGGCCTCGGCGGTGAGTACGAGGACGTCTTCCTGCCGCTGTACGGCGCGCACCAGGCGCACAACGCGGTCGTCGCCCTCGCCGCCGTGGAGGCGTTCTTCGGCATCGGCTCCGAGCACGCCCGCCCGCTGGACGTGGAGACCGTCCGCAAGGCGTTCGCCTCGGTGGTCTCGCCCGGGCGCCTGGAGGTGGTGCGCCGCAGCCCCACCGTCGTCCTGGACGCCGCCCACAACCCGGCGGGCGCCCTGGCCACGGCCGAGGGCCTGACCGAGGCGTTCGGCTTCTCGCGGCTGATCGGTGTGGTCGCGGCCAGCGCCGACAAGGACGTCAAGGGCCTCCTGGAGGCCTTCGAGCCGGTCTTCGCCGAGGTCGTCGTGACCGCCAACACCAGCCACCGCTCGATGGACGTCGACGAGCTGGCAGCGGTCGCCGTCGAGGTCTTCGGCGACGAGCGGGTGGTGGTCGAGCCCCGGCTGGACGACGCGCTGGAGGCGGCCATCACCCTGGCGGAGGAAGAGGACGAGTACGCCGGTGCGGGGGTCCTCGTCACCGGTTCCGTGATCACGGTCGGCGAGGCCCGGCTGCTCCTGGGAAGGGGCTGACGCCCGATGCGTACGCTCTGCGCTTCCACCCTCATCGGTGAATTCTTCGTCATCGGGTTCGCCGGTCTGGTCGCCATGAAGGACGACAGCCTCACGGTGTCCACGGTGTGGACGGTCAGCGGTATCGCCATGCTGTTCTCGCTCCTCCTGTGCGGGGTGCTGACCCGTCCCGGCGGCCTCCAGCTGGGCTGGGCGCTCCAGATCGCCCTGATCGCGAGCGGCTTCGTCGTCCCGCACATGTTCTTCCTCGGCGCGGTCTTCGCCGGTCTGTGGTGGGCCTCGATCCACTACGGGCGCCAGGTGGACGCGGCGAAGGCGCGTTTCGCCGCCCAGGCGGCGGAGCCGGAGCCGCAGGCGTAGGCAGTTCGTCCGCGGACCGTGGCGGGTTGCTCGCGCGGTTCCCCGCGCCCCTGCGGGGCGGGACGGGGCCGGTCCGGGTGTCAGCGCCTCCCACGCCCCCTGTAGCCTCGCCTCACCGCACACGTATGCCGCAAGGAGCCGTACACCATGACCCAGCGCACTCTCGTCATCCTCAAGCCCGACGCCGTCCGTCGCGGCCTGATCGGCGAGATCATCGGCCGTATCGAGCGCAAGGCCGGCTGGACCATCCCGGCGATGGAGCTGCGGACCCTGGACCAGGAGACGCTGGAGCAGCACTACGGCGAGCACAAGGGCAAGCCCTTCTACGAGCCGCTGATGGGCTTCATGGCCTCCGGCCCGGTCGTCGTCCTCGTCGTCGAGGGTGAGCGCGTCATCGAGGGTGTGCGCGGCCTCGCGGGCCCCACCGACCCGATCGCCGCCACGCCCGGCTCCATCCGGGGCGACTTCGGCACCATCGTCCGCGAGAACCTCATCCACGCCTCCGACTCCGAGGAGTCGGCCGAACGGGAACTGAAGATCTTCTTCCCGGGTCGCGTCTGACTTCCTGACCGGTTGTCAGCCATATAGCGCTCATGACCTGGGGCGACCGAAGGAATTTCGGTCGCCCTTCGGCATATGCGGGGTGAAGTCGGGAACGCATCGCCCCGACACGTCGTCACCAATAACAGAGGTGGACCAACGCGCCGTGTCCGTGCAGGCGGCACTACGATGGAGCCTCACGCCCACAGCACCCACCTCGCCGACCTAAAAAGCCGTCAACGCTCGATTAGGGAAGGCCGGACGCATCCTCATGGGGAGCAACAACATGTCGTTCATCGGCCGTGACATGGCTGTCGACCTCGGGACCGCCAACACGCTGGTGTACGTCAGGGGCCGCGGAATCGTCCTGAACGAGCCCTCCGTCGTCGCCATCAACACCAACACCGGCGGCATCCTGGCGGTCGGCGCCGAGGCGAAGAAGATGATCGGCCGTACGCCGGGCAACATCGTGGCCGTACGACCGCTGAAGGACGGCGTCATCGCCGACTTCGAGATCACGGAGCGGATGCTCCGCTACTTCATCCTCAAGATCCACAAGCGGCGTTACCTGGCTCGCCCGCGCGTTGTCGTCTGTGTGCCCTCGGGCATCACCGGAGTCGAGCGCCGCGCCGTCATCGAGGCCTCCACCCAGGCCGGCGCCCGTCAGGTGCACATCATCGAGGAGCCCATGGCCGCGGCCATCGGCTCGGGGCTGCCCGTCCACGAGGCGACCGGAAACATGGTCGTCGACATCGGCGGCGGCACCACCGAGGTCGCGGTGATCTCGCTCGGCGGAATCGTCACGGCACAGTCCATCCGGGTCGCCGGCGACGAGCTGGATAACGCGATCATCCAGCACATCAAGAAGGAGTACAGCCTCCTCCTCGGTGAGCGCACCGCCGAACAGATCAAGATCACCATCGGTTCGGCGTACGACCTCGACAAGGACGAGCACACCGAGATCCGCGGCCGCGACCTGGTCTCCGGGCTGCCCAAGACCGTGGTCATCTCGGCCGCCGAGGTCCGCAAGGCCATCGAGGAGCCGGTCAACGCGATCGTCGACGCCGTGAAGACGACGCTCGACAAGTGCCCGCCCGAGCTCTCCGGCGACATCATGGACCGCGGCATCGTCCTCACCGGCGGCGGCGCCCTGCTGCGGGGCCTGGACGAGCGGCTGCGCCGCGAGACCGGGATGCCGATCCACATCGCCGAGGACCCGCTCGACTCGGTCGCCCTGGGATCGGGCAAGTGCGTCGAGGAGTTCGAGGCCCTCCAGCAGGTCCTCGACGCCCAGCCGCGCCGCTAGACGGAGAACGCCGAGGTCCCCCCGGGTCGCAGTGGCCCGGGGGGACCGCCCGTACGGGGCACTGCCAACCCGTACGGCGGATCGTTGATATACAGATCGAACAGATTCCGACGAGGAAGGCACGGCCGCCGCACGTGAGGGACACACGAGAGAGCCGGCTCCTCCTGGTGCTGCTGGTCGCCGTAGCGTTCGCGCTGATCACGGTCGACATCCGGGGTGGGGAGAATTCACCGGTGGACGGGGCCCGGCAGGCCGCCGCCACGGTGTTCGGGCCGGTCGAGAACGGCATGGCGGCCGCCGTCGATCCGGTGGGCAACGCCATCGGCGCCGTGCGCGACTCGGGGGAGCGCCACAACAAGATCGCCGACCTCCAGCGCGAGAACGAGGCGCTGAAGCAGAAGCTCGGCAGCGACGCCCGCAACCGCTCGCGCCTGACCCAGCTCGACGCGATGCTCAAGACCGCGGGCGAGGGCCAGTACGGCATCAAGGCCGCGCAGGTCATCGGGATAGGAGCGGCCCAGGGCTTCTCCTGGACCGTCACCATCGACGCCGGCTCGCGCGACGGCATCAAGCGCGACATGACCGTGCTGAACGGGGAGGGGCTGGTCGGCCGCGTCACCACCGTCGGCCCGTCCACCGCCACGGTCCTGCTCGCCAACGACCCGGACTTCACGGTCGGCACCCGGATGGAGAACAGCGACGAGCTGGGCTTCGCCACCGGCCAGGGCGACCGGCCGCTGTCGGTGCAGCTGCTCAACGGCAAGGCCAAGGTGAAGGCCGGTGACCGGCTGGTGACCTTCGGCTCGCAGTCCGACAGGCCGTTCGTGCCCGGCGTCCCGGTCGGCGAGGTCGTCAAGGTCGACCCCTCCGGCGGCGATCTGACGCGGACCGTCTATGTGCGTCCGTACGTCGGGTTCACCAAGCTCGACATCGTCGGCGTCGTCGTCCAGGCCCCGCGCACCGACCCGCGCGACCAGGTGCTGCCCGCCAAGCCCAAGCCGGTCCCGACGCCCACGGTGACCGTCACGGTCACTCCGCCGCCGCCCGGCAACGCGGTCAACCCCAACCAGGCCGACCCGAACGTGCCCATCCCCACCAATGACCCGAACGGCAACCCGGTCCCGGATCCCAACGCGGATCCCCACCGCAAGCCCGGCGCGCTCCCCGGCGGAGATCCGAACAACACGAACAACGCGGGCAACGCGGACAACACCGCCGCCGACGGCGACCAGTAGGAGCTGATCCAGATGCGTATCAACAGGGTCATCCTCTCCGCCGCCCTGATCGTCGTCGCCCTCGTCGTCCAGGTCAGCGTCCTGGCGCGGCTCCAGCTGCCGGGCGCCGTCCCGGACCTGGTGCTGCTCACCGTCCTCGGCCTCGCCCTGGTCTACGGCCACCTCGGCGGCGCCTTCGTCGGCTTCGCCGCGGGGCTGCTCAGCGACCTCGCCCCGCCCGCCGACCACGCCGCCGGGCGCTACGCGCTGGTCCTGTGCCTGGTCGGCTACGCGGCGGGGCTCGCCAAGCCCGACCACGGCCGGCTGCGCTCGGCCACCGGGCCCATGGTCGTGGTGGTCTGCGCGGCCATCGGCTCCACCCTGCTCTACGCGGGCGTGGGCGCCCTCGTCGGCGACACCGCGGCCCGCCATGTCGGTCTGGTGAACCTGCTGTTCACGGCCGCCGTCTACGACCTGCTGCTCGCCCCGTTCACCGTGCCGTTCATCATGGCGCTCGCCAGACGGGCCGACAACGATCCGCTGGCCGAGTCCTCCGGGAGCGGCGGCGCGGCGGGGAACGGCGCGAGCATCGCCTCCGGCTGGCTCTCCGGCGGCACCGGGCTGCGGATCGGCAACCCGAAGGGCGGCCTGCGGGTGAGGGCCGCCCGCAACCGCGCGGCCCGGGCCGGCCGCATCAAGGGCGTCAAGCGACTGTGAACGAGGGGGCAGCGTGAGCAACATCCCCGAGACGGGACGCACCCCCCGGGTGCAGATCCGCCTCGTCATCATCCAGGTCCTCGTCTTCTCCCTGCTCCTCACCCTCGGCGGGCGCCTCTGGTACCTCCAGATCCGCAACGGGCAGGAGTACGAGGACGAGGCCAAGAACAACCATGTGCAGCAGGTCGTCCAGCCCGCCGTGCGCGGGGCGATCCTGGACGCGCGCGGGGTGCCGCTGGCGGACAACGAGACCCGGCTGGTGGTCTCCGCCTCGCGCACCGACCTGACGAAGATGCCCGACAAGGGCAAGGCGGTGCTGACCCGGCTGGCGGCCGTGCTCGGTATGAAGCCGCAGGACGTCATGGACAAGGTGCGCCTGTGCGACGCCAAGACGCCCAAGCCGTGCTGGAACGGCTCGCCGTACCAGCCGATCCCGGTCACCGACAAGGCCACCACCCAGCAGGCGCTCCAGATCCGCGAGCGCTCCGAGGACTTCCCCGGCATCACCGCCGACCCCACCGCGGTGCGCCGCTACACCTCGCCGGGCAAGGCCAACACCGCGCAGGTGCTCGGCTACCTCTCGCCGGTCACCGACGAGGAGATCATCAAGGCGAAGGACACCGACTCGCCGTATCTGCGCTCGGACATGGTGGGCCGCTCGGGTCTGGAGCGCACCTACGACAAGCAGCTGCGCGGCAAGGCGGGCGTGACCCGCTACGAGGTGGACAACCTCGGCCGTGTCATCGGGCAGGCGCAGAGCGACAGGGCCGAGCCGGGCTCGAACATCGTCACCTCGATAGACGCACGTGTGCAGGCCGTCGCGGAGTACGAGCTGAACCACGCGATGACCGAGGCCCGCAAGGAGTTCGACAAGAACACCAACGAGAACTACAAGGCCGACGCGGGCGCGGTCGTCGTGATGGAGGCCAAGACCGGGCGGGTGGTGGCGATGGCCTCGCTGCCCAACTACGACCCGAACGCCTGGGTCGGCGGCATCAGCGCCAAGGACTACCAGGCGCTCACCGGCAAGGACTCCAACTACCCGCTGCTCAACCGCGCCATCCAGGGCCAGGCCGCGCCCGGCTCCATCTTCAAGGTGGTCTCCTCGGCCGCCGCGGTGCGTGCCGGGTACCCGTTCAACAACACCTACCCCTGCCCCAGTTCGTACTCGGTCGGCGGACAGGTCTTCAAGAACTTCGAGTCCCAGGGCCACGGCAGCATCACCATCGGCCAGGCCCTGGAGGTCTCCTGCGACACCGTCTACTACGGCCTCGCGCACGACCAGTGGCTCAAGGACGGCGGCATGAAGCCGAAGAAGGACGCCGCCGACTGGTTCTACAAGACCGCCCACGACTTCGGCCTGGGCGCCAAGACCGGTATCGACCTGCCCAGCGAGGTCCCCGGCCGGGTTCCCGACCGCCAGTGGAAGCAGCGGTTCTGGGAGGCCAACAAGGACGCCTGGTGCAAGCACGGCAAGAAGGACGGCGACTACGTCCAGAAGATCGAGTACGAGAACTGCCTCGAAGGCAACCTCATGCGCGCCGGTGACTCGGTCAACTACTCCATCGGCCAGGGCGACACCCTCGTCACCCCCATCCAGATGGCGACGATCTACTCGGCGATCTCCAACGGCGGCACCCTCTACGACCCCACCGTCGGCAAGGCCGTGATCAGCGCGGACGGCAAGTCCGTCAAGCAGATCACGCCCAAGGCGCACGGCAAGCTGCCGATGACCCGGGCGACCCGCGACGACATAGACGAAGCCCTCGCGGGAGTCGCCACCCGCGGTACGGCCGCCTGGCGGTTCGGCGGCTGGCCGCAGAAGCAGATCCCGATGCACGCCAAGACCGGCACCGCCGAGGTCTACGGCAAGCAGACGACCTCGTGGTTCGCCACGTACACCAAGGACTACTCGATCGTCATGACGATCTCCCAGGGTGGTACGGGCTCGGGCGCCTCCGGCCCCGCCGTGCGCAACATCTACGACGCGATCTACGGGCTCGACGACGCGGGCAACCAGGACCTCAAGCGCGCCCTGCTGCCCCAGCCGCAGCAGGCCCTGCCCAGGATCCAGGCCGACGGCTCCATCGACGCGCCGAAGATCGAGCCGTACGACCCGGACGCGCAGAAGGCCCCCGAGAAGAAGGCCGGGGAGCAGCAGCCCGCCACCGCGAACACCGACAACCGCAACGGCGGACGGGGGCGCAGGGACTGATGGCCGGTTTCTCCGTCCAGCGCTACGCCCCCGAGCGCTCCGCCTTCGCCAAGCTCACCGCGCGCGACTCGGTGCTGCGCCGGCTCGACTGGTGGCTGCTGCTCTCCGCGCTCGCGCTCTCCTTCATCGGCTCGCTGCTGGTGTGGTCCGCGACCCGCAACCGCACCCAGCTCAACCAGGGCGACCCGTACTACTTCCTGATCCGGCACGCCATGAACACCGGCATCGGGTTCGGCCTGATGGTCGGCACCATCTGGCTGGGCCACCGCACACTGCGGGGCGCGGTGCCGGTGCTGTACGGGATCTCGGTGGTGCTGATCCTGGCCGTCCTGACCCCGCTGGGCGCGACCGTCAACGGCGCCCACGCCTGGATCATCATCGGCGGCGGCTTCTCGCTCCAGCCCTCCGAGTTCACCAAGATCACCATCATTCTGGGGATGGCGATGATACTGGCGTCGCGCGTCGACGCCGGGGACACACCCCACCCCGACCACCGCACGGTCCTCAAGTCCCTGGGCATCGCCGTGCTGCCGATCCTGATCATCATGATGATGCCGGACCTCGGCTCGGTCATGGTCATCGTGATCATCATCCTGGGTGTGCTGCTCGCCTCCGGAGCCTCCAACCGCTGGGTGCTCGGCCTGATAGGGGCGGGCGTGGCGGGGGCGGTCGCGGTCGCGGCGCTCGGGCTGCTCGACGAGTACCAGATCAACCGCTTCGCCGCCTTCGCCAACCCCAGCCTCGACCCGGCGGGCGTCGGCTACAACACCAACCAGGCCCGTATCGCCATCGGCTCCGGCGGACTGACCGGCACCGGCCTGTTCAAGGGCAGCCAGACCACCGGCCAGTTCGTCCCCGAGCAGCAGACGGACTTCGTCTTCACCGTCGCGGGCGAGGAGCTCGGCTTCGTCGGCGCGGGCCTGATCCTCGTCCTGCTCGGCGTGGTCCTGTGGCGCGCCTGCCGCATCGCGCGCGAGACGACGGAGCTGTACGGCACGGTCCTGGCGGCGGGAATCGTCGCCTGGTTCGGCTTCCAGTCCTTCGAGAACATCGGGATGACGCTCGGCATCATGCCGGTGGCGGGCCTCCCGCTGCCCTTCGTCTCGTACGGAGGCTCGTCGATGTTCGCGGTATGGGTCGCCATCGGACTGCTCCAGTCCATCAGGGTGCAGCGGCCGATAACGGCATAGGCGCGGTGCGGAGCGCCGGACCGGCCGCCACGGCCGGTCCGGCGCCCTGTCCGAGTCCGCGTTTCGCGTCTAGATTCGGTTCATGGCGGAGACGAGTCGCGAGATCGAGCGGAAGTACGAGGCCACCGGCGACGACGTACGGCTCCCCGGCCTCACCGGGATCCCGGGAGTCGCGCGCGTCCTGGAGCGGGGCGTGGCCGAGCTGGACGCCGTCTACTACGACACCCAGGACCTGCGCCTGGCCGCGGACTCCCTCACCCTGCGCCGCAGAACGGGCGGCGAGGACGCGGGCTGGCATCTGAAGTTCCCGGTCGCCACCGGCATCCGCGACGAGATCCGCGCCCCCCTCTCCCCGGACGTCCCCCACGCCCTGGCTGCGCTCCTGCGCTCCCGCGTCCGCGACGCCCGGCTGGACCCCGTCGTCCGGCTCGTCTCCTCCCGCGACGTACGCCGGCTGCTCGCCGAGGACGGCACGCCGCTCGCCGAGGTGAGCGTCGACTCCGTGCGGGCGGTGCGCCTGGGACCCGGACGCGCGGGCGCCACGGCCACCTGGACCGAGGTCGAGACCGAACTCGCCGACGGCGCCGACCCCGCCCTCCTCGACCGGGTGGAGAAGAGGCTGCGCAAGGCGGGCCTGCGCCCCGCGCGCAGCGCCTCCAAGCTGGCCCGGGCCCTCGCGGAGACCGCCCCGGCCACGCCCGGCCTGCCCGAGCCGCGGGCCGTGGCGCACCCCGGCGGACCCACCGCGGGCGACCAGGTGCTGGACTTTCTGCGCGCCCAGCGCGACGCCATCGTCGCCCAGGACCCCGCCGTCCGGCGCGAGCTGCCCGACGCCGTCCACCGGATGCGCGTCGCCACCCGCCGCCTGCGCAGCGCCTTCACGTCCTACGGGAAGGTTCTCGACCGGACGATCACCGACCCGCTCGGCGAGGAGCTGAAGTGGCTCGCGGCCCGGCTCGGCGTCGACCGCGACCAGGAGGTGCTCACCGAACGCCTCCAGGGCCGCGTCGCCGCCCTGCCCCGCACCCTCGTCCTCGGGCCCGTCCGAGGACGGCTGCGCCTGTGGAGCGTGGCGCGCCGCGCCGACGCGCGCCGCACCACCCTCGCCGCCCTGGACAGCTCGCGCTACCTCGCCCTGCTCGACGCCCTGGACGCGCTGCTGGCCGCCCCGCCCCTGCGCCCGGCCGCCCAGCGCCCGGCCGCGAAGGTGCTGCCCAAGGCGGTCCTCAAGGACTACCGGCGGCTGGCGGCCCGGATCACGCACGCCCTGGAGCTCGCCCCCGGCGAGCAGCGCGACCGGGCCCTGCACGACGCCCGCAAGGCGGCCAAGCGCGCCCGCTACGCCGCCGAGGCGGCCCGGCCCGCGCTCGGCGCCCCCGCCAAGGAGTTCAGTCGGCGGATGAAGGCCGTGCAGAAACTGCTGGGCGACCACCAGGACAGCGTGGTGGCTCGCGAGGCCCTGCGCGCCCTGGCGGTCCAGGCGCAGCTGGCGGGCGAGTCCGCGTTCACCTGGGGACTGCTGTACGGGCAGGAGGAGGCGGCCGGCGCCGACGGGGAGCGCGGGCTGCCGGAGGCCTGGCGCGGGGCCTCCCGGCCCGGGCCGCGCCGGCGGCTGCGGGCCTGAGGCGGGCGAACGCGGCGGCGGGGGGCACCTCCTGAGCGGGTTACGCTAGTAAGTCGCCCCCTTGCCAGCTCACGAAAGTTCGTCGAGATGACTGCCGCCGAGTCCGTCTTCCCGCAGCTCGAAGCCCTGCTCCCGCATGTGCAGAAGCCGATCCAGTACGTCGGCGGTGAACTCAACTCCACGGTCAAGCCCTGGGAGAGCTGCGACGTGCGCTGGGCGCTGATGTACCCGGACGCCTACGAGGTCGGGCTCCCCAACCAGGGCGTCATGATCCTCTACGAGGTCCTGAACGAGCGCGAGGGCGTCCTGGCCGAGCGCACCTACAGCGTGTGGCCGGACATGGAAGCGCTGATGCGCGAACACCACGTGCCGCAGTTCACCGTGGACAGCCACCGCCCCGTCGGCGCCTTCGACGTCTTCGGGCTCAGCTTCTCCACCGAGCTCGGCTACACCAACATGCTCACGGCCCTGGACCTGGCGGGCATCCCGCTGGAGTCCAAGGACCGCGGCATCGACGACCCGATCGTCCTCGCGGGCGGCCACGCGGCCTTCAACCCCGAGCCGATCGCGGACTTCATCGACTGCGCGGTCATCGGCGACGGCGAGCAGGCCGTCCTCGACATGACCGCCATCATCCGCGCGTGGAAGGCCGAGGGCCGTCCCGGCGGCCGCGAGGAGGTCCTGTTCCGCCTCGCGAGGACCGGCAACGTGTACGTCCCGGCGTTCTACGACGTGGAGTACCTCCCCGACGGCCGCATCGGCCGCGTCGTACCGAACAGGTCGGGCGTGCCGTGGCGGGTCAGCAAGCACACCGTCATGGACCTCGACGAGTGGCCCTACCCCAAGCAGCCGCTCGTGCCGCTCGCGGAGACCGTCCACGAGCGCATGTCGGTGGAGATCTTCCGCGGCTGCACCCGCGGCTGCCGTTTCTGCCAGGCCGGCATGATCACGCGCCCCGTGCGGGAGCGAAGCATCACCGGCATCGGCGAGATGGTGGAGAAGGGCCTGAAGGCGACCGGTTTCGAGGAGGTCGGCCTGCTCTCCCTGTCCAGCGCCGACCACACCGAGATCGGTGAGATCGCCAAGGGCCTCGCGGACCGCTACACCGAGGACAAGATCGGCCTCTCGCTGCCCTCCACCCGCGTGGACGCCTTCAACGTCGACCTCGCCAACGAGCTGACCCGCAACGGCCGCCGCTCGGGTCTGACGTTCGCCCCCGAGGGCGGCTCCGAGCGCATGCGCAAGGTCATCAACAAGATGGTCTCCGAAGAGGACCTGATCCGTACGGTGGCGACCGCCTACGGCAACGGCTGGCGCCAGGTGAAGCTGTACTTCATGTGCGGCCTGCCGACCGAGACCGACGAGGACGTGCTCCAGATCGGCGACATGGCGGTCAACGTCATCGCCAAGGGCCGCGAGGTCTCCGGCCAGAACGACATCCGCTGCACCGTCTCCATCGGCGGGTTCGTGCCCAAGCCGCACACCCCCTTCCAGTGGGCCCCGCAGCTGTCCGCCGAGGAGACCGACGCCCGTCTGGAGAAGCTCCGCGACAAGATCCGCGGCGACAAGAAGTACGGCCGCTCCATCGGCTTCCGCTACCACGACGGCAAGCCCGGCATCGTCGAGGGCCTGCTCTCGCGCGGCGACCGCCGCGTCGGCGCGGTCATCCGCGCCGTCTACGAGGACGGCGGCCGCTTCGACGGCTGGCGCGAGCACTTCAGCTACGACCGGTGGATGGCCTGCGCCGAGAAGACCCTGCCGGCGTACGGCGTGGACGTCGACTGGTACACCACGCGTGAGCGCACCTACGAGGAGGTCCTGCCCTGGGACCACCTCGACTCCGGTCTCGACAAGGACTGGCTCTGGGAGGACTGGCAGGACGCCCTCGACGAGACCGAGGTCGAGGACTGCCGCTGGACGCCGTGCTTCGACTGCGGGGTGTGCCCGCAGATGGACACGCACATCCAGATCGGCCCCACGGGCAAGAAGCTGCTCCCGCTGACCGTCGTCAAGTAACCGCCCGATCACCGGTTGATCACAGCAGGCCCCGCACCGCAACGGTTCGGGGCCTGCGGCGCGTCCGAGAAGACATGGAACTCCAGCAGCAGCCGCCGCGGCAGCCCGAGGGCTGTCTGACCGTCGCGATCCGTCTCCCGGTACGGATCGTGGTCCTGGTCCTGGTGGTCCCGGTCCGCCTCCTGTGGGACGCGCTCGCCGCGACGGGCCGCGCGCTGCACCGCACGGTGCTGCGGCCGGTGGGCCGGGCACTGGCGTGGCTGGGCCGCACGCTGGTGGTGGTACCGCTGACGTACACGGCCCGGGGCCTGGCCCGCGCCGTACGGGTGCTGGTGCTCACACCGCTGGGGTGGGTGTGGCGGTACGCGGTGGCCGCCCCGGCGGTATGGCTCCACCGTCATCTGCTCACCCCGCTGGGCCGGGGAATCGCCTGGGTGGGGCGCGGGGCCGGGCGGGTTCTCGCCGCCGTGTGGGCGGGCCTGGTGTGGGTCGTCTCCGGCGTGTGGGCGGGCTTCGCGTGGGTGGTCTGCGGGGTGTGGGCCGCGATCGCCTGGCTCGGCTGCCGGATGGGGATCGGACTCGGCTGGGTCGGCGTCCGGCTGTGGACGGGGCTCACCTGGGTCGGCGCCCGGCTGTGGACGGGGCTCACCTGGCTCGGGCGCGGGATCGGCGCGGTCCTGCGCGCGGTCGGAACCGTCCTCGTACGAGTGGGTTTGATCTTGTTTGTGGTACCGGTCGGGTGGTTCTGGCGCCGGGTGCTGATGCCGGTCGGACACGCCCTCGCCGTCGTCGCGCACGAGATCGGCGCCGCCTTCGGACACGCCTGGCGGATCGCCGGACACCTCTCGCGGGCCGTCGGGCGCGGCCTGAAGTGGCTCGGGTGGCAGCTCGTCGGCCGCCCGGCGCGCTGGGTCTGGCGCACCCTGTGCGCCCCCGTGCTGCACTGGGCGCGCCGCACCCTGTGGGATCCGGCGGCGCGCGCGGCGGCCGCGGCGGGCCGCACCGCGCGCGACACGCTCAGCGGCGCGGCCCGTACCGCCCGTGAAGCCCTCGCCTCGGCCCGTGCGAGCGTGCGGCAGGCCCGCGCGGACGCCCGGCGGACCCTCTTCGGCGGGCCGCGCCGGGAACCGGCACGGCTCACGACGCGTACTCTGGGTAGTACAACTACTGCCTCCGGCGCGGTGCCCGCCCCCGAGATCTCCCTCAGCAAGACGGAGGGATGAGCCGGGCGGCGCGCGGGCTGTGACCGGAGGGCCCCCACAGGACAGGTGGGCGGCGCCCACCGCGCCCGCCCCGCACGAGGAGAAGAACCACTGGGCAAGCGACAGCCCGAAGGCCCGCCGCCCGCACCCGCGGTGCAGCGCATCCGACTGCGCTACACCAAGCGCGGCCGCCTCCGGTTCACCAGCCACCGCGACTTCCAGCGCGCCTTCGAGCGCGCGCTGCGCCGCGCCGAGGTGCCCATGGCCTACTCGGCCGGCTTCACCCCGCACCCCAAGGTGTCGTACGCGAACGCCGCCCCCACCGGTACCGGCTCCGAGGCCGAGTACCTGGAGATCGCGCTCACCGAGCACCGCGACCCGGCGACGCTGCTCACGCTGCTCGACGAGTCGCTGCCCGCCGGGCTCGACATCACCGACGCCGTGGAGGCCCGCACCTCGGGCCTGGCCGACCGGCTGACCGCCTCCGTCTGGGAGATGCGGCTCGACGGCGTGTCCGTCGAGGACGCCGAGAAGGCCGTCGCGGCCTTCCTCGCCGCCGAGACCGTCGAGGTCCAGCGCCGCACCAAGAACGGCATGCGCACCTTCGACACGCGCGGCGCCGTGGCCGGCCTGGAGGCGGTTTCTCCCCAGGCCGATAGGCCGCTGGGCAAGCCCTGTGCGATACTGCGCCTGGTGGTACGGCACCTGACACCTGCCGTGCGACCCGACGACGTCCTGTCCGGTCTCCGAGCTGTGGCCGACCTGGCGCCGCCGGTCCCCGCAGCGGTGACCAGGCTGGCGCAGGGGCTCTTCGACGAGGAGTCCGGCACGGTGACCGACCCGCTCGCGCCCGACCGCGAGGCAGCCCCGGCCGCTCCATCCAAGGCCGCCGGGACCACCTCAGCGACGGCGCCGGGTCCAGCCGCGTAAGGGCAGTCGTTGTAGCGCAGCCCTGGTACTCGGGAGCCACCTGGGTCGGGCCGCGCACTGACCAGGAGACTTTCGCCAGGCCGTGCGTACATCGCGTACGGAACCGGCGAGCCGGACATATCAGCTCCCGTGCGGCGCCCGCGCCCCGGACGGCGGCACCCGCGCACATCACGCGGACGTGCCGCCGGACCGGAACCAGGCGCGGCGCCCGGGAGCGTGACGGGAGCTACGCCCGCATGCTTGAGAACGAGAAGAACGAATCCGGTGTGACCGGAGACGACAACAACAGCCCCAGCGACACGCTGCCGCCGCGCCGCAGGCGCCGCGCGGCGTCGCGGCCCGCGGGACCGCCGGGAGCGGCGGGCGCCGACGCGCCCGAGACGCCCGCCGAGGCCCCCGCCGCCCCGGCCGAGGCACCTGCCGCCGAGGAGGCCGCCGCCCCGCGTACGCGTCGCCGCGCCACCCGCAAGGCCACTGCCCCGGCGGGCGCGCCCGCAGCCGCCGAGACGGCCGGGACCACCGAAGCGCCCGCCGCCGCCGAGGCCCCGGCCGAAGCGCCCGCCGCCGCCGAGGAGGCCGCTCCGGCCCGTCCGCGCCGTCGCGCCACCCGCAAGGCCACGGCCGCCGCCGGTGCGCCCGCGGCCGAGACGTCCGAGGCCGTCGAGGCCCCGGCCGCCGTCGAGCCCGAGGCCGAGACCGCCGAGGAGCCCGCGGCCCCGGCCCGGACCCGCCGCCGTGCCACCCGTAAGGCCACGGCTCCCGCCGGTGCGCCCAAGGCCGCCGAGGAGGCCGAGGTCGTCGTGGCCGCCGAGCCCGTCACGGCCGCCGCCGAGCCCGAGCCGGAGACCGCTGCCGAGGAGCCCGCCGCCCCGGCGCGCACCCGCCGCCGCGCCACCCGCAAGGCCACCGCGCCCGCCGGTGCCCCGGCCGCCGAGGAGAGTTCGGCCGCCGGTGCGCCTCCGGCCGTCGCCGCCGAGGACCCGGTCGCCTCCCCGGCCGAGGAGGCCGCCGTGGTGGCCGCCGCCGAGGAGTCCGCCGCTCCGGCCCGGACCCGCCGCCGTGCCACCCGTAAGGCCACGGCTCCCGCCGGTGCGCCCAAGGCCGCCGAGGAGGCCGAGCAGGCCGCCGTGGTCGTCGAGCCCGTCGCCGCGGCCCCGGCCGCCCAGGAGCCCGCCGCCGAACCGGCCGCGCCCGCCGAGTCCGCCGAGGATGACGCGCCGCGTGGGCGTACCCGCCGCCGGGCCACCCGCAAGGCCACCGCGCCGCAGTTCACCCCGGCCGCCGCCGACGTGCCCGTCAAGGAGCCCGAGGCGGCCGCGGCGGAGCCGAAGGCGGAGACCGGCCGGTCCCGCCGCCGGGCCACCCGCCCCGCCGTCGCCGTCTTCCAGGCGCCGGTCTTCCACGAGCCGATGTTCCAGACCCCGGAGACGGCCGCCGCGGCCGCCGCCCGGGCCGCCGAGGTGCCGGACGAGGAGGAGGAGCCGGAGGAGACCGCCATCGAGCCCGTCGCCGAGCCCGTCGCCGAGCAGGCCGAGCCGCAGGGCGGCTCGCGCCGTCGCCGCCGCCGTCGCGGTGAGAGCGCCGAGGCCGCGCCCGAGCCCCAGGCCCCCGTCGCCGAGGAGGCCGACGAGGAGGAGTCCGAGGGCGCCGAGGCCGAGGAGCACGAGGAGCACGAGGACGACCGTCCCTCGCGCCGCCGTCGCCGCGGTGGCCGCCGCCGTCGCCGGGGCGAGTCCGCCGACAGCGACGAGGGCGAGGCGGAGGAGTCCGCCGAGACCGAGGCGTTCGAGGACGAGGACGAGGAGTCCGAGGACACCCCGTCGGCCGCCGGCACCAGCAGCAGCCGTCGCCGTCGCCGTCGCCGTCGCCGCAGCGGTGACGGGGGCGACCACGAGGCCGGTACGGGCGGGGACGACCCGGAGCGTACGGTCGTCAAGGTCCGCGAGCCGCGCCCGGCCCGCGAGAAGGCCGAGCCCGGCACCGGCGCCGACGAGGTGCAGTCCATCAAGGGCTCGACCCGTCTGGAGGCGAAGAAGCAGCGCCGCCGCGAGGGCCGCGAGCAGGGCCGCCGCCGGGTGCCGATCATCACCGAGGCGGAGTTCCTGGCGCGCCGCGAGGCCGTCGAGCGCGTGATGGTCGTGCGCCAGAGCGGCGAGCGCACCCAGATCGGCGTCCTGGAAGACAACGTGCTGGTCGAGCACTACGTCAACAAGGAGCAGGCCACCAGCTACGTCGGCAACGTCTACCTGGGCAAGGTCCAGAACGTGCTGCCGTCGATGGAGGCCGCCTTCGTCGACATCGGCAAGGGCCGCAACGCCGTCCTGTACGCCGGTGAGGTCAACTTCGAGGCGCTCGGCATGGGCAACGGGCCGCGCCGCATCGAGGCCGCGCTCAAGTCCGGCCAGTCGGTCCTGGTGCAGGTCACCAAGGACCCGATCGGCCACAAGGGCGCCCGTCTGACCAGCCAGGTCTCGCTGCCCGGCCGCTACCTCGTGTACGTGCCCGAGGGCTCGATGACCGGCATCAGCCGCAAGCTCCCGGACACCGAGCGGGCGCGGCTGAAGTCCATCCTCAAGAAGATCGTCCCCGAGGACGCGGGCGTCATCGTGCGCACCGCCGCCGAGGGCGCGAGCGAGGACGAGCTGCGCCGCGACGTCGAGCGTCTGCAGGAGCAGTGGGAGGAGATCTCCAAGAAGGCCAAGCAGATCTCGACGAGCTCGCCGAGCCTGCTGTACGGCGAGCCGGACATGACCGTCCGCGTCGTGCGCGACATCTTCAACGAGGACTTCACCAAGGTCATCGTCAGCGGTGACGAGGCCTGGGAGACCATCCACGGCTATGTCTCGCACGTGGCGCCGGATCTGGTGGACCGGCTGACCCGGTGGACCTCCGAGGTCGACGTCTTCGCGACGTACCGGATCGACGAGCAGCTGATGAAGGCGCTGGACCGCAAGGTCTGGCTGCCGTCCGGCGGCTCGCTGGTGATCGACAAGACCGAGGCGATGATCGTCGTCGACGTCAACACCGGCAAGTTCACCGGTCAGGGCGGCAACCTGGAGGAGACCGTCACCAGGAACAACCTGGAGGCGGCCGAGGAGATCGTGCGCCAGCTGCGGCTGCGCGACCTGGGCGGCATCGTCGTCATCGACTTCATCGACATGGTCCTGGAGTCCAACCGGGACCTGGTGCTGCGGCGCCTGCTCGAATGCCTGGGCCGCGACCGTACGAAGCACCAGGTCGCGGAGGTCACCTCGCTGGGCCTGGTCCAGATGACCCGCAAGCGGGTCGGGCAGGGCCTGCTCGAGTCGTTCTCCGAGACCTGTGTCCACTGCAACGGGCGCGGTGTGATCGTGCACATGGAGCAGCCGACCGGTACCGGTGGCGGCGGCAACGGCAAGCGCTCCAAGAAGCGCGGCCGGGGCGGTGCCGAGCACGACCACGAGGCGCACGAGCACGAGAGCGTCGACCTCGTCGACGCGGACGCCGACGTCGAGGTCGTCGAGGCGGACGCGGACGTCGTCGAGACCGAGGCGGAGCTGGCGGCCGAGGTCGCGGCGCCCATCGCGCTCGCCGAGCCGGAGTTCGTGCCGGACGAGGAGCTCTACAGCAGCGTCGCCGAGGCGGAGGCCGCGGCCCGCGGTTCCCGCTCCAGGCGGCGTTCCGGCCGCAAGGCGTCGGCTCCGGCGGGTGCGCCCAAGCGGGGCGTCGAGCCGGTGGCCGAGGCCGATCCGGTGGTGGCGGAGCCGGAGCCGGTTGCCGCGCCCGCCCCCGTGCAGGAGGCCGAGCCGAAGGCGGTGACGGTCGCGTCGTTCATCGAGGACGAGGCGCCGCGTGGGCGCACCCGGCGCCGGGCCACCCGCAAGGTGTCCGCACCGGCGGGTCCGCCCGCGGCGGCCGAGCCGGTCGTGGTGGAGCCGGTCGTGGTGGCCGAGCCGGTGGCGGCTCCGGCGCCGGTCGCCGAGCCCGAGCGGGCCGCGGCCGAGCCCGTCGCCGAGGAGGCGCCCGTCGCAGCCCCGCCGAGGGCCCGTCGCCGGGCGACCCGCAAGGCCACGGCACCCGCCGGGTCGCCGTCGGGCGCGCAGGAGGCGGTGCTCGTGGTCGAGACCGCGCCGGTCGCGGCCGTGGCCGCGACCGAGCCGGTGACCGAGGCCGAGGACTCGTCGGCGGCGGAGGCCGCCGAGGAGGCGGCCCCGGCCAAGAAGACGGCCCGCAAGACGGCCAAGAAGGCCACTACCGCGAAGAAGGCGGTCGCCAAGAAGACGGCGGCGAAGAAGACCGCGGCGAAGAAGACGACGGCGAAGAAGGCCACCGCGAAGAAGGCGGCGGAGCAGGTGCCGACGGAGAGCTGAGCCTGGTCGGCGACGACAGGGGGGAAGGCCCGGTCCCGGGGTACGGGGGCCGGGCCTTCCCGTGTGCCCACGCACCCGGCGAGGGCCGCCGCTGGCGCGTGCGGGCCGCGTTGTCGGCATCGGCCCGGCGGTGGCTGCTCGCGCAGTTCCCCGCGCCCCTGTTCTGCCCGGGGTTTGTCTGCGGGTGGTGGTGGGCTGGTCGCGCAGTTCCCCGCGCCCCTGGGGGTGTTGGGGTGGGCCGGGGTGTCGTGTGTGGGGCCGGGTGTGGGGGCTTTTGTCTGCGGGTGGTGGTGGGTTGCTCGCGCAGTTCCCCGCGCCCCTGAGGGAACGGGCCTGCGGCCCTGTTCCCCGTCACCGTTCGCACGCCGAAGGAGCCGGACCTCCTGGGGGGCGCGGGGAACTGCGCGAGCGCCCCACCACCGGCCCGCAGATGTACACCGGGCCGAGAAGGGGCGTGGGCAACCCGTCAGCGGCCCGCACGCGACAGCGCCCCCTACCCGCCCCCACCCCCGCCCCTGCTCCGCCACGCCGTGCGCAGCTGGGCGGTCAGGAACAGGGACGTCAGGGTGGGGATCGTCGCGCGGTAGCAGTCGGGGGTCGTCCAGGCGTACGCGGACGCCGGGACCAGGACCGTCAGGGCCGCCACCCGCAGACGCCACCAGCGGCGGCTGCGGGGGACCGGGATCGCCGGGGTGCCCAGGTCCGTGGCGAGGGAGTCGCGGATGCCGCGCAACACCCCCCGCCGGGCCAGGAGTTGGGCGCCGGGCACGGTGCGCAGGACCTCGTCCCGGTCGCCGAACCCCGGCGGCAGCGGAGGCAGGCCGAGCGCGGCCACCAGGTCGGCCTGGCGGGCGGCGGGGGAGTCCGCGCCCCGCAGCAGCGCCACCAGGGGCCGGACGTCGCGGACCGGGAACGCCGCCGCCAGGGCCCGCGCGGTCGCGGAGGCCGCCGCGTGGTCGGTGACGGGAGCCGCCGGGTCCCACTGGTGGGCCGCGGTCTCCGTGCCCCTCTGGACGAGCGTGAGCCCGTACCGGGGCCCGCTGCGGCGCAGGACCAGCGCGGGCCACTTCTCGCCCGTGGTGAAGCTGCCCGCCGCCGCCGTCAGCCGTTCCTCCCGGCTGAGCGCCGCCCGCCGCCCGGGGGCGGGGTCCGGGACGAGCTCCACGTAACTCGTGCCGGGCCGCGCGGGCGCGATCCGCAGGGAGACCCCGCACATCAGCGCGGCCTCGGCTACGGCGTGCGGGGGCGCGGCGACTATCGCGAGGGTGCGCGGCCGACCGGGGCCGGCCTGGGCGGGGACCGCGGGGGCGGGGGCCGACCGCCCGGGTTGCGATCGCCCGGGTTGAGACCGACCGGGCTGCGGCCGCCCGGGCCGGGAGAACAGCGGGGTGTGCGAGGCCAGTTGCATCCGCACCCCCGAACGCAGCTCCACGAACTCGGTGCGCGGCTCGCCCAGATACGCCCACGGATACGTCCGCGCCCCCACCCCGATCGCCCGGAACACGTCCAGCGCCTCGGCCCACCGCTCGTGCAGGATCAGCATCAGCACGAGGTGGTTGCGGAAGTCAGCCGCGTCCGGGTCGCCCGGCTCGTACCAGGTGGACAGCTCCAGGCCGCGCTCGACGGCCGCGTCGATCCTGGTCCGCTCGACGGGGCTCTGGCGCGGGTCGTCGGAGACGATGACGTACTCGACGGCGGCGAGCAGCGGCAGCGCGTGCAGCTTGGAGCCGGGCAGGGCGCTCTCGGCGGCCCGCTCGGCGAAGGCGAACATCTCGCCGTGCGAGCCGTACCACTTCTCCGAGAGGTACTGCAGGGCCGCCGCGTGGCAGCCGTAGTGGTGCGGGGAGCGGGCGACGGCCTGCGCCCAGTACGCGTCGAACACCTCGCGGGAGGCCTGGCTGCCCCGGGCGTGGGTGAGGGCGATCTGCCAGGGCACCGGGTCGGTGGGGTTGAGCCGGGCGGCGGCCGAGGCGACGGGGACCGCGTCCCCGAGCAGCGCGAAGAACGCCTGGAACTGCTCGGCCGCCACCTCGCTCGCCCGCGCGGCGCTGCGTACCTCCCACGCCTGGTGGACGCAGAGCTCCGCCTTGACCAGGACCGCGTCGGGGTCCTCGGGCGACTCGGCGAGCCAGTCCTCCAGCCAGCCGGGGCTGTGCAGGGCGGCGGTGGCGAGCTGGGTGACGTAGGTGCTGCGGCGCTCCCACTCGGCCCGCTCGCGGGTCCCGGCGAGCAGGGCGGCGGCGGGGCCCCGGTCGCCCGCGTGCACGGCGGCGAGCGCGTCGCCCATCGGGCCGTCCGGGGCGTCGAGGGTGATGGCCTCGTCGGGCGGCAGGTCCGCGCCCACGGCCGAGCCGTGGCGGAGCATGCGGGGCATGGAGAGCAGCGAACGCAGGTGCACGAGTGATTATTGAATCAGTGACCTTCCGGGGCCGGGCCCCGGGTCCGGCCCCACGGGGGCGGGCCCGGCTCGCGAGATGGCCGGTTTGACCCGGGGGAGGGCGGCCCGTAGCCTTGACCCTCGGCGTGTTTCCATGCGCGCCCGCCTCTGAGCACCTCCCTCCCGGCGACCGTCCGCGGTCGTGGGGAGAGGCCGCTCGTCCATTCCGGATCGTCACGGGCCCGCCCGTGCGAAGCGGCTGGCTTCAGGGGTTCCGTCCCGAGTGAGAGAGAGATCCGCGTGTACGCCATCGTGCGCAGCGGTGGTCGCCAGCACAAGGTTGCTGTCGGCGACATCGTTGAGGTTGACAAGATTTCCACTGCCAAGGTTGGCGACACGGTCGAGCTCTCGACCCTGCTCGTTGTCGACGGCGACGCTGTGACCAGCGACCCGTGGGTGCTGGCCGGCATCAAGGTCACGGCCGAGGTCGTGGACCACCACAAGGGTGCCAAGATCGACATCCTTCGGTACAAGAACAAGACCGGTTACCGCCGTCGCCAGGGCCACCGCCAGCAGTACACGGCGATCAAGGTCACCGGCATCCCCGCGGCTGCGAAGTAAGGGACTGAGGAGACATGGCACACAAGAAGGGCGCATCGTCCACCCGGAACGGTCGCGACTCCAACGCTCAGCGGCTCGGTGTGAAGCGCTTCGGCGGTCAGACCGTCAACGCCGGTGAGATCCTGGTCCGCCAGCGTGGCACCCACTTCCACCCGGGCGCCGGTGTCGGCCGCGGTGGCGACGACACGCTGTTCGCCCTGGAGGCCGGCGCGGTGCAGTTCGGCACCCACCGTGGCCGCAAGGTCGTGAACATCGTTCCGGTCGCCTGACCGGTTCTTTCGCTGAGGCGGACCTCACTTCCCGTACGGAGCCCGTACGGGAAGAAGGTCCGCCTTTCGCGTGTTTCTCATGAAACACGGCATTCGCACCACAGCATTACGCAGACATTCCGTACGTACTGGAGGAAAGCCCATGACCACCTTCGTGGACCGCGTCGAGCTGCATGTCGCCGCGGGTAACGGAGGCCACGGCTGCGCCTCCGTACACCGGGAGAAGTTCAAGCCGCTCGGCGGCCCCGACGGCGGCAACGGCGGCCGTGGCGGCGACGTCATCCTGGTCGTCGACCAGTCGGTGACCACGCTCCTCGACTACCACCACAGCCCGCACCGCAAGGCCACCAACGGTGCGCCGGGCGCGGGTGACAACCGCTCCGGCAAGGACGGCCAGGACCTGGTCCTGCCGGTCCCGGACGGCACCGTCGTCCTCGACAAGGACGGCAACGTGCTCGCCGACCTCGTCGGCCAGGGCACCACCTTCATCGCCGGCCAGGGCGGCCGCGGGGGCCTGGGCAACGCGGCGCTCGCCTCCGCCCGGCGCAAGGCCCCCGGCTTCGCGCTGCTCGGCGAGCCCGGCGAGGCCCGTGACGTCGTCATGGAGCTCAAGACCGTCGCGGACGTGGCCCTCGTCGGCTACCCGAGCGCCGGAAAGTCCTCCCTGATCTCCGTGCTCTCCGCCGCCAAGCCGAAGATCGCGGACTACCCGTTCACCACCCTGGTCCCCAACCTCGGCGTGGTCACCGCGGGCTCCACCGTCTACACCATCGCGGACGTCCCCGGCCTCATCCCCGGCGCCAGCCAGGGCAAGGGCCTGGGCCTTGAGTTCCTGCGGCACGTCGAGCGCTGCTCGGTGCTCGTGCACGTCCTGGACACCGCGACCCTGGAGTCCGACCGCGACCCGGTCTCCGACCTGGACGTCATCGAGGCGGAACTGAAGAGTTACGGCGGCCTCGACGACCGCCCCCGCATCGTCGTCCTCAACAAGATCGACATCCCGGACGGCAAGGACCTCGCGGACATGATCCGCGGCGATCTGGAGCAGCGCGGCTACCAGGTCTTCGAGGTCTCCGCGGTCGCCCGCACCGGTCTGAAGGAGCTCTCCTTCGGGCTGGCGAAGATCGTCGCCGAGGCGCGTGCCGCCAAGCCCGTCGAGGAGGCCACCCGGATCGTGATCCGCCCCAAGGCGGTCGACGACGCGGGCTTCACGGTCACCTACGACGAGGCGGCCGAGGTCTACCGGGTGCGCGGCGAGAAGCCGGAGCGCTGGATCCGCCAGACCGACTTCAACAACGACGAGGCCGTCGGCTACCTCGCCGACCGCCTCAGCCGCCTCGGCGTCGAGGACCAGCTGATGAAGGCGGGCGCCCGCGCGGGCGACGCCGTGGCCATCGGCCCCGAGGAGAACGCGGTCGTCTTCGACTGGGAGCCGACGATGATGGCGGGCGCGGAGATGCTCGGCCGCCGTGGCGAGGACCACCGCCTGGAGGCCCCCCGTCCCGCCGCGCAGCGCCGCCGCGACCGCGACGCGGAGCGCGACGAGGCGCAGCAGGAGTACGACGACTTCAAGCCGTTCTAGCCGAGCGGCCCGGTCCGGCTGCGGTTTGCCGGGGGGCGCGTGCTTCGTCTGCGGGCCGTCTGTGGCTGAGCGCGCAGTTCCCCGCGCCCCTGGGCAGTCAGGGGCGCGGGGAACTGCGCGAGCAACCCAGCACGGTCCGCAGCCGTACGGCGGCTTTCGTCTGCGGACGGTCGTGGCTGGTCGCGCAGTTTCCCGCGCCCCTCAGGCAACCCGCCCGCAGGCGACCGACAGGCCGCCGGAGGCTTTCGGGAAGGCGCGGGGCGGGGGAAAACCCCGCGTCCGGCGGCCCCCGGGACGACGGCATACTGGACACGTTCAGCAAACGTACGATGTCCACCGAACGTCAAGGAGTAGCCCCCCGTGCGTAATCCCGAGGCACCGAGACTGCTGGGGGTCTACCGGCGGGCCGTGCCCGAGAGCGTCCGCAAGGCGATCGTCTCGCAGGTCGACGCCGACATGCGCCGCCGCGTGAAGATGCGCATCGCCGGTGGCGCCGCCGTCGCCGAGAAGATGCGCGCCGCCCGCGTCACCAAGCGCTACCAGACCCTCGCCTCCGGCGCCGACCGCGCGGTCGTGCACGTCGGCAAGGACCCCAAGGTCGCGCTCGTCGCACCCGGCATCACCCCGCTCCAGGCCCGCCGCGCCAACCTCGACACCGTGCTGCGCGCCCTGCACGCGGCCGGCCTCGACCACTTCTGCGTCCGCGGCCGCTCCGAGACCGCCGCCGCCGTCGCCGTCCGCGAGGACGACCGCACGGCCGTGCTGAAGGTGCTGGAGGCGCTCTGCGGCGACCAGCCCGGCTACGTCACCCACGTCAAGGGCAACAACCCGGTCCCCGAGACCTCCCTGCCGGGGTACGAGGACGGCACCTGGCGCCGGTTCAGGACCGCCGGGACCGTCCGCGTCACCTGGTACCGCACGGACCCCACCCACCGCCTGATCCTCGGCAACCGCTACGGCTGCGACGTGGAGTTCTGGCACGAGGAGGACGGGCAACTGGTGCCGCCGCGCGTCGGCAAGCTCGCCGAGTCGCTCGCCCTGACGGGCCCCACCACCCGGGTCTCCGAGGCGTACTTCACCCACCTCGCCCCGCGCGAGGCCCCCGAGGCGGCCCAGGTGCCCACCCGCGCCGAGTTCGCCATCCACCCCACCGACGAGATCACCTTCCCCATCGACGTCGTCTACACGTGGGTCAACGGCGCCGACCCCGCCTGGCTGCGCCGCCGCGCCGCGTTCACCGGCGAGACCTACCACGCCGAGGCCGCCAACGCCGCGCGCTATCTGAGCCGCGACGAACTGCGCTACTCGCTGCGCTCGCTGCACATGTACGCGCCCTGGGTACGCAACGTCTACCTCGTCACCGACGACCAGACCCCCGAGTGGCTGGACACCTCCCGGCCCGGCATCAAGGTCGTCAGCCACAAGGAGATCTTCCGGGACCCGGCGCTGCTGCCCACCTTCAACTCGCACGCCATCGAGAGCCAGCTCCACCACATCGACGGCCTCGCCGAGCACTTCCTGTACTTCAACGACGACGTGATGCTCGGCAACGAGGTCACCCCGCAGGACTTCTTCCTCTCCAGCGGCCTCACCAAGTTCTTCCCCTCGCCCGCGCTCGTACCGCTGGGCGCGCGCACCCCCGAGGACCCGCCGGTGGCCGCCGCGGGCAAGAACAACCGCCGTCTGATCGAGGAGCGGTACGGGGCGGTGGTCGTGCAGAAGATGAAGCACATGCCGCACCCGCTGCGCCGCAGCCTGCTCACCGAGATCGAGACCGAGTTCGAGCCGGAGTACCGCTACACCGAGGCGAGCCGGTTCCGCTCGGAGGACGACATCTCCATCTCCTCCTCGCTGCACCACTACTACGCGTACCACACGCAGCGCGCGGTGCCCTCCGAACTCCCCTACACCTACCTGGACTTGACCCACCCGTGGACGGAGACGCGGCTCGGCCGGCTCCTGGCCAACCGGGACAAGACGGTGTTCTGCGTCAACGACACGGTCTCCACCGAGCAGGACGTGCACGAGCAGAAGGACCTGATCACGCCGTTCCTGGACGCGTACTTCCCGGTGCCGAGCCCGTTCGAGAAGGGGTAGCGCCCCCCCGGGGGCGGTGCGCCCCTCAAGGCGAAAAGGGGCCCGCCCGGACCAGAAGGTCCGGGCGGGCCCCTTTCGCGTACCCGACGTGTCCGCCGCGTCAGTCGCGCTCGTAGCGGGACTTCACCGGGAAGTACGCGCTCAGGAACGCCCGCAGCACGCGGTCCTGCTCCTCCACCGACACCTCCGCGTCGGCGGACTCACCGATGCAGAACGTGTCGTGGCCGCGCTCGGCGAGCAGCCGGGTCAGCACCGTGTGGTGGTCGTAGTTGCCCACGTTGATGTAGCTGCACGAGATCGCGCTCGGCACCGAACTGCCGGTCAGGTAGCCGTAGTGGTGGTGGAGCGAGGACGTGATGGACAGGTCCGAGTTGGCGCGGAAGGGGTTGGCCGCGGTCCGGCCCACCTCCTCGGGGAACTTGTCCGCGATCTCGGTCAGCACACTGCGGCGCAGCGGGTGCGGCGCGTGCAGGAAGCTGTTGGTCGCCACCCGCCCGAACGCCTTCTCCAGCAGCGCCCGGTTGTTCTTGGCGGCCGCGAAGTAGCCCTCGTCGTCCGGGGACGGCTCGGTCGGCGGGACGGTGGTGGGCGAGCGGAAGAACTTCGCCACCCCGTTGCTCAGGAAGAACGACGAAGGCGCCAGCGGACGGCCGATGAACACGTCGTCGTTGAGGTAGAGGAAGTGCTCCGCGAGGCCCTCGATGCGGTACAGCTGGCTCTCGATGGCGTGCGAGTTGAACGTCGGCAGCCAGGCCGGGTCCTTGAAGATCTCCCGGTGGCTGACGACCTTGATGCCGGGCTGAGTGGTGTCCAGCCACTCCGGCGTCTGGTCGTCGGTCACCAGGTAGATGGTGCGCACCCAGGGCGCGAACATCTCCAGGGAGCGCAGCGAGTAGCGCAGCTCGTCGCGGTTGCGGAAGCGCACGTCGCCGCTGTCGGCGTCGTTGGTCGGCATGTTGCGGCTGCGGCGCACCGAGTCGCGGCGCTCCTGCCAGGCCGGGTCGGTGTCGTCGACCCAGGTGTAGACGACGTCGATCGGGTAGTCGACGTCCCACATCAGCTGCTTGGTGAACTGCGCCAGCGTCGGGTAGTCGCGCTCGCCGACCCGCAGCTTGGCGGTGGCCTCCAGGTTGGGCAGGCGGCGCCCGAGCAGGGTGGTCAGGCGGGGCGTCTCGCGCCAGCCGTCCTCCTCCGACTCCGCCCAGAACTCCAGACCGCAGCCGTAGGCCGGGCCGTAGCGCAGGGTGCGGCTCTCGGAGGTGATCGGCTTGAACACCCTGAGGCCCGCCACCTCACCGACGCCGTCGAGGCGCTCGGCGAGGACCGCGCCGGGGGCCGCGCCGCGCGGGGTGACCAGCTCGGCGTAGACCGGCTTGCCGTGCAGGGCCGTCGACATGGCCTCCAGCACCCGGCGGCGCATCTCCACGGGGACGGCGACGCGGTGGGCGACACCGACGTCGTGGCGGAGCAGGATGTACGGGATCCCCGCGTCCTCCAGGACCTTGGCGGTGATCTCCAGGTTGATCTGGGCCATGCGCGGGCCGGTGATGTCGTCGCGCTGCTCGGCGAGGCGGCCGGCCGAGCGGATCAGCGTCCCGCTGCGGTCCTGCGCCTGGATCATCACCTCGCGGGCCTTCTGCTCGTCCGCCGAGTTCGACAGGGCCGAGACGGGGGCGGCGACGCTGAAGCTGCGGGTGCCGCCGGCCGCGATGCGCAGCGCGGTGCGGTCCGCGCGCTGGGCGAGGCGCTCGGGGGTGTCGCGGCGGGCCACCAGCCTGGCGAAGAGCTCCTCCCAGCGGGCGGTGATGTCCTCGCCGCCGAACCGCTCGTACACGCCCTTGCGGGCGGCCTTGCCGAAGGCGTGCCGGGTGTCGTCCTCGCCCATCAGCCGGGACATCGCCGCGGCCAGCGAGTCGATGTCGCCGGGCGGCACGAGCAGACCGTCCACGTCGTGGCGGATGATCTCGGCGGGCCCGGTGACGATGTCGTACGCGATGACCGGCACGCCGGCCGCGAACATCTCCAGGAGCACCAGCGGGAACGCCTCGTTGCGCGAGGGCAGCAGGCAGACGCTGGCCTTGGCCCACTCCTGCTCCATCTGCGAGGAGCGGCCCACCAGTTCGATCCGCGAGTGCATGCCCAGGCCCTCGACGAGGCGGCGCAGACGCACCTCCTGCGGCCCGTCGCCGAAGATCCGCAGCTGCCAGTCGGGGAAGTCCGCGGAGATCCGGTGGAAGGCGTGGATGGCGTGGTCGAGCTGCTTCTCCGGGGTCATCCGGGCGGCCAGGACGATCGTCCTGGACTCCAGGTCGGCGCGCGGGCGGTAGCCGTCGGGCACCGCGTTGGGGATCGCGGCGAGCTCCGGGGCGGACTCGCGCAGCGAGTCGGAGAACCAGTCGTTGGTGCGCTCGGTCAGCGACACCAGCGCGTCCACGCGCGGGCCGTAGACCAGCAACGGCTCACCGGAGACGCCGCGCAGCTGGGAGGCGCGGTGCTCCTGGTGCACGGTGACGACCCGGGAGGGGGCGAGCTCGGCGGCGGCGGCCAGCAGCGCCGGGGTGGTGGTGATCAGCACGTCCGAGTCGAGCGAGCCGAGGGCGGCCGTCATCTCGATGTCGGAGAGCCGGTCGAACGTCGACTCCCAGGACGGCTTGATGATCTCGCTCGGCAGCGACTCCAGGGTCCTACAGGCGTTCTCGTCCAGCGTGCTGGGGCGCACCGGACGTCCGTACGATTCGGTCCTGTCCACCAGGTAGCGCCGCTTGACCTGCTGGGCGGCCGAGAAGAACGGCTCCGGGCGGGTCTTGAAGACGCTCAGCACCTCGACCTCGTGCCGGGGAGCGAGATGGATCGCCTGGGTGTAGGCGGCCATCTCGGTGCCGCCCATCTCGTCGCCCCAGGTGAGCAGAAACGTGATCTTCATGCAACTTCCTCTGCGCCACGGGGGGCGGTTCCGAATCCGGTACAGGACACGGCGAGCACGCCGGCCGGTGTGACGTAGGCGTGCACCCGCGCGAGCGCCCCGTTGTCGAGAGCGACGATACGGAACGGCGTCCGGTAGACCTGCTTGGGGTGACGGACGTCCGTCAGCCGCCGGGCGATCTTGATCCGGTTCCCGTCGGCCTTCAGATGCATGTCCCAGGTGCGGGTGGCGCGGCCGACCGCCATCTCGGCGAGCGGCACGTCGAAGGTGAAGCGGTCACCGTCCCACACCACCGCCGCCGCGGCCGACTTGCCGCCGCGCCGCAGCACCGCCTCCGCGGTGTACTCCTCGAACGGTGCCTTCGGCGCGATGAGCCGGCCGTGCACCACGATCCGGTCCCAGCGCAGCTCGAACGAGGTGAGCTCGGCCTGGTGGCGCGGGCCGCGCACGTTCAGCATCGAACGGCCGTCGACCGAGCGGACCGGGCGGAAGACCGCGCCGCTGGTGGGGGAGGGCGACGTGGACAGGGTAGGGCCGTCGGAGGACTCCACCGGGGCCGAGGCGATCTTGGCCCGCAGCTCACGGCCGTCACTGCCGGTGACGACGACCTCCATCCGCCACATACCGGACGAGAGCACCGGACCGCGGGTGGCGGTCTCCGACGGGTCGTCATGGCGCAGCGGAACGGTCGCCGTCAGAAGGAGACTTCCGTCACTCTGCGGCTCCTGCTCCAGCTCCACGTGGACGACCTTGCGCCCGCGCGACATCTCCAGATGAGCAGCGCCGACCGCCTCGGGACGGCGCGGGAACGTCACCGCGAAGTTCAGGGTGCGCCCACCGGAGACCGAGAAGTGCACCGGCCGCAGCAGCGGACGCGGCTTGACTCCGTCGATGGCCGGTACGGTATGCATCTGCTCGACACGTCGGCGCATACGTACTGCCGCGCGGCGGGCCCGCTTGGCGGCGCCCACCGCATAGGGCAGCAGTGAGTCACTCACGGTGAACCTAGCTCTCGTCTGGGCCAATGGTCAGCGTTGCATGGTGCCAATAATGCGTAAGATCGGCAAGTTGCTTCGTAATTCTATCGATGCATCACGATTGCTTCATCGAGTGGAACCCAAACGAAGTTTCCGCCCTCTCCTCGGGTGGCGGTCTGCTTGATCGCAGATGAACGTGGAGCGGGGAGTGGGAGAAAGACATGGGACGCTGGCCGAAGATGGGACGCCAAGTGGCCTCCCGGCGTACCGTGCTGGCTTCGCTGGCGGGAATGGTGGCGGCGGGGGCGATCGCCGGGTGTGACAGCAAGCACCCCTCGGCCAGGGGCGCCGCCGCCGTCACCAGTCAACCACCGAAGCCGGTGTCGCTGCTGCCGGTCGACCACCGCAGCAGCTTCGACACCCCCGGCCGCCCGCTCGCCATGGCGATCGTCGCGCACCCGGACGACGACCTGTTCTTCATGAACCCCGACACGCTCCACACCATCGAGCGCGGCGTCCCCGTCGTCTCCGTGTACGTCACCGGCGGCGGCTCCTTCGGCGTCAACCAGGCACCCGGCGAGCCCAAGGCCCGCCCCGACGTGCCCGCCTACGTCAGCGCCCGCCAGCAGGGCCTGCGCCAGGCGTACGCCCGCATGCTCGGCGCGACCCTGTTCACCCCCTGGACGCGCACCGCCCTGAAGCTGCCCGGCGGACGCGAGGCCGAGCTCAACGTCCTGGAGTACGAGGGCCGCCGCGCCGAACTGATCTTCCTCGGCGTGCGGATGCACGAGAAGACCGGCCGCGGCTGGGTCGGCATGACCCAGCTGTGGAACACCCCCGGCGTGGTGCTGCGCACCCAGCCCACCCCCGAGTCCCCGGTCCGCGAGAAGTACACCTTCAGCCGCGACGAACTCACCGACGCGCTGCTGTTCCTGATGCGCAAGTACCGGCCCACGCTGGTGCGCACCCTCGACCCGGACCCCGACGCCCAGGTCCACGACAAGCTCCACCCGCGCGGCAGCGACCAGGTCGGCTACTCCGACCACCCCGACCACACCGCCGTCGCCCTGTTCACCTGGCGCGCCCTCGCCCAGTGGGGCCAGGGCAGCAGCGAGGGCAGCCGCACCCCGGGCTTCCTCACCGAGGCCTTCCGCGGCTACTACAACCAGCGCTGGCCCTACAACCTGCCGGGCGACACCGTCCACCAGAAGACCGAGTACCTCAACGCCTACGGCGGCGCCTCCAGCTGGAACTGCGGCAACGCCTCGGGCTGCGGCGACTACTCCGTCGGCCTCAACGGCGTCCTGAGGTCCAAGAAGGGCTGGGTCCGCTCCACCCACCGCCGCTACCCGACCGCCGGCCCCAAGGTCGTCATCGACGAGGACGGCCGGATGAGCGCCTACGCCGTACTCGGCACCCGCGCCGCCCGCTGGCGCGAGTCCGGCCCCTACAGCGGCGGCTGGGGCGCCGCGGAGGACCTCGGCGGCGGCCCCCTGGCCCCCGCCCTCAGCGCCGTCGTCGCCGCCGACGGCCGCCACCTCGTCCTCGGCCTGCGCTTCACCGGCCTGGGCGCCGCCGACAAGGACGACACCCGCGAGATAGTGGTCCTCCAGCAGAAGAGCGCCGGCGGCGCCTTCGAGGAGCGCTGGACCAGCCTCGGCAACCCCGAGACCGACCCCCGCCGCTCGCGCCTGACCGGCCCGCCCACCGCGGTGGCCGCCCCCGACGGCACCATCCACGTCTTCGTGCGCAACGCCGCCAAGGGCGTCAGCACCCGCGTCCGCGACAAGCACGGCACCTGGTCGCCGTGGCAGAAGCTGACCGGCGGCGGACAGATCCAGGAGGGCCTCGCCGCCACCGTCGACGGCGACGGCCGCATCCACGTCTTCGGCTCCGCCTTCGGCTGGGTCGAGCACTGGACCCAGAAGAACCCCGGCGGCCCCCTGGTCCGCGGCGTCCGTGGCCTCAAGACCCGGCCCGGCGACGCCCCCGACGCGGTCACCGCCCAGGACGGCTCCGTGCTGCTCGCCTTCCACAAGCCCTCCAGCGACCAGATCAACGTCGCCCAGCTCCGCGGCGGCCAGGCCGGCCGCTGGACCGAACTGCCCGACCAGAAGGTCACCGGCTACGGCCCCGTCGCCCTCGTCGACGGCCAGGACCTCGCCACCGGCGGCGTCATGCTGAGCTCCCGCAGCGGCACCGGCTCCATCGAGATGGTCGACAGCGGCAAGCAGGTCACCCTCCACGGCGACGCGTCCTCCGGCTTCATGGTCGGTGCCCCCGCCGTCGTCCAGGGCGCGAGCGAGGGCGTCGCCCTCGTCACGCTCAACCTGAACACCACCCCCGCGGTCACCAGGGTCCCGCCGCGCGCGGGCACCGTCTGAGCGACACACCGGTCCGCCCCGCCCGTCCGGGGCGGACCGGTGGACAGCGGGGGCGCGCGCACAACTCCCGTACGCCTCACCTGTCCCGGCCCGCACCCCCGTGCTGCGGTTCACGCCTCCGGAACCGCCGTCCGCCCTTACGCCGCCCACACCTTCGTACGAAAAGTCACAGAAACGGCCGCGCCCGGCCCCGCCACCCGCCCCCGGCCGCCTCCTAGACTGTCCGCATGACTTGGATGATCACAGGCGGTGCCGGCTACATCGGATCTCACGTGGTGAAGGCCCTCGTCGACGGCGGGGAGCGCGTCGTCGTCCTCGACGACCTCAGCACCGGCGACCCGGCCCGGCTGCCCGAAGGCGTCCTCCTGGAACGCGGCACCGTCCTCGACCGCGCCGTCCTCGACCGCGTCCTGCGCGAGAACGACGTCGACGGCGTCATCCACATCGCCGCCAAGAAGCAGGTCGGCGAATCCGTCGAACGCCCCCTGCACTACTACCGCGAGAACGTCGAGGGCCTGCGGACAGTCCTGGAAGCCGCCGCCGACGCCGGCGTGCGCCGCTTCCTGTTCTCCTCCTCCGCCGCCGTCTACGGCATGCCCGACGTCGACCTCGTCACCGAGCAGACCGAATGCCGGCCCATGAGCCCCTACGGCGAGACCAAGCTCGCCGGGGAATGGCTCGTCAGCGCCGTCGGCAAGGCGCACGGCATGGCCACCGCCTCGCTGCGCTACTTCAACGTCGCCGGCGCCGCCACCCCCGACCTCGGCGACCCCGGGATCTTCAACCTCGTCCCGATGGTCTTCGAACGCCTCACCGAGGGCAAGGCACCGCTGATCTTCGGCAACGACTACCCCACCCCCGACGGCACCTGCGTACGCGACTACATCCACGTCGAGGACATCGCCGCCGCCCACCTCGCCGCCGCCCGCCGGCTCGCCGCCGACCCCGACGCCGCGCTCATCCTCAACATCGGCCGCGGCGAAGGCGCCTCCGTCGCCGAGATGGTCGACATCATCCGCGACGTCACCGGCATCACCGAGCCCGCCCCCGAGATCGCCCCCCGCCGCCCCGGCGACCCCGCCCGCGTCGTAGCCTCCGCCGAGCTCATCACCAAGGAACTCGACTGGACCGCCCGCCACGACATCCGCGCGATGGTCACCTCAGCCTGGGAGGGGTGGCTGCTGCGGCACCCGCGGGGGTGAGGGGTATCGGGGGTACCGGGGGATTCGGGTGCCTTGGGGCCGGGGCCGGGGCCGGGGGCTTGGGCTCGGGTTCGGGTTCGGGTTCGGCCCGGTTCTGACCCCGGCCGGGGGTCGGGCTTCGGCCCCCGCTCGGGCACGGGCCGATTCGACTCCGGCCGGGGGTCGGGCTTCGGCCACGGCTCGGCTGGAGTCCTGTCCGGCTTCGGCCCAAAGTCCGGGCCCCGGGTCACCAGGGGCCCGGACGGCCCCGGCCCCCCGGACCCCACAGCCCCCGCCCGGCCCGGCGCCCGCGTCCAACGCTCGAAACGGCCGTGCGCCCCCGCCCCGGCCTGGCATAGATTTCCCGGTGTGACAGTGGCAAGGCAGTACGTGACCCAGGCCCGCAGGATCGTCGTCAAGGTGGGCTCGTCCTCCCTCACCACCGCCTCCGGCGGCCTCGACGCCGACCGCGTCGACGCCCTCGTCGACGTCCTCGCCAAAGCCCGCAGCGGCGGCGAGAAGGAGATAGTGCTGGTCTCCTCCGGCGCCATCGCCGCCGGACTCGCCCCCCTCGGCCTGCGCCGCCGCCCCACCGACCTCGCCCGCCAGCAGGCCGCGGCCAGCGTCGGCCAGGGCCTCCTCGTCGCCCGCTACACCGCCTCCTTCGCCCGCTACGGCGTACGCGTCGGACAAGTCCTGCTCACCAGCGACGACACCAGCCGCCGCGCCCACTACCGCAACGCCTACCGCACCCTCGACCAGCTCCTCGCCATGGGCGCCCTCCCCGTCGTCAACGAGAACGACACCGTCGCCACCGACGAGATCCGCTTCGGCGACAACGACCGCCTCGCCGCCCTCGTCGCCCACCTCGTCCGCGCCGACCTCCTCGTCCTCCTCTCCGACGTCGACGGCCTCTACGACGGCGACCCCAGCACCCCCGGCACCACCCGCATCGGCGAAGTACACGGCCCCGACGACATCGCCCACGTACAGATCGGCAGTGCCGGAAAAGCCGGTGTCGGCACCGGCGGCATGGTCACCAAGGTCGAAGCCGCCCGCATCGCCGCCGCCGCCGGCGTCCCCGTCGTCCTCACCTCCGCCAGCCACGCCGCCGACGCCCTCGCCGGACGCGACACCGGCACCTACTTCCACCCCACCGGCCGCCGCTCCGCCGACCGCCTCCTCTGGCTCGCCCACGCCTCCACCCCCCAGGGCCACCTCGTCCTCGACGACGGAGCCGTCACCGCCGTCCTCGAACGCCACTCCTCCCTGCTGCCCGCCGGAATCGCCGCCGTCGAGGGCGAGTTCAGCGCCGGCGACCCCGTCGAACTGCGCGACACCACCGGCCGCGCCATCGCCCGCGGCCTCGTCAACTTCGACGCCAAGGAGATCCCGCAACTCCTCGGCCGCTCCACCCGGGAACTCGCCCGCGAACTCGGTCCCGCCTACGAGCGAGAAGTCGTACACAGGGACGATCTGGTCGTCCTCGGCCCCTGAAACGGCTGAAAGTCCGGCCCTCGGACCGACACCTTCAGGAAAACCGCCCCGCGACCCGGCCGGGACTGGTCAACTTTGTTTCGGGGTACTCGCGGGGGTGACCCGCGGGGTTGCTCCATCGCATCGCAGCTCACAGCATCACAGGAGGCCGCCGGTGAGACGAGCGCGCCCGGGGGCGGCGCCCCGAGTCGGGGGAACCCACGCCCGCAGGGCCGTGGGCGAGGACGGGCGGACCCTGACCAGCGTGGGCACGGGGACCGACATCACACAGACCGAGGAGCGGGAGAAGCCCGGGGACACCCCCAGGCTCTGGCACATCACCCTCAGCGTCTCCGGCGCCGAAATCCCGCTCAAAGAGGTCCGCCGCGGCCTCGAACAGCTCGCCCACGACCACCCCTTCTTATTGACCAGCAGATACGCCGGCGACCATGCCGAGATCCGCTACTGGGAAGAGGCCCGCGACCTGCACGACGCGGCGGCCGTCGCCCTGCGCCTGTGGGGCGAGCACCGCTCCACCGCCAAACTCCCGCCCTGGGAGATCGTCGGCCTGGAGGTCATCGACCGCGAGACCTACCACCAGCGCCTCGCCGAGGGCTACGGACCACCTCCAGCCGCACCTGTCGGCGTCCACCCCTTTTGAGGGGGCGGTCCTGGGGGGCTGGGGCGTGGATGCGCTGATTCTGGACATGCCGGTCGGGGCGGGGACCACTTTGGATGCACCAGTTCTGGCCACGCCGGTTCTGGACGCGCCGGTTCTGGCGGCGCGGAGTCGGGATGCGCCGGTTCTGGACGCGCCGGTTCTGGCGGCGGCCGGTCGGGTGCGCCGGTTCTGGACGCGCCTGACGCGGAGGCACCGGCCCTGGGCGCGCGCGATCTGGAAGCGTCGGTCCTGGACGCGCCCGACCTGAACGCGGCGGTCCTGGGCGCGCCCGACGTGAACGCGGTGGCCCTGGACGCGCCCGCTCCGGGCGGCCCGCATCCCGGCCCGCCGCCCGCACCCGCGACCCCCGGCGCCCCCGGGCCCGTACGCCCCGTAGAACACGCACGGCCCGTACAACCGCCATGACCGGCCCGTGAGAGCCCCGTCTCGGCACGTGGAATCCGTGCGGAACGCGACCGCCCGGCGCATTACCCTGCGGACATGAGCGCGTCTTCCCCCACCGAGAACCTGTCCCCGGTCACCCAGTCCGCCCGCCGGGCCCGCACGGCCGCCGCCGCGATCGCGCCATTGCCGCGCTCGGCCAAGGACGACGCGCTCCTGGCCATCGCCGACGCCCTCGAAGCGCGCACCGAGGAGATCGTCGAGGCCAACGCCCTCGACATCGCCAAGGCCCGCGACGCCGGGACCAGCGAGACCGTCATCGACCGCCTCACCCTCACTCCCGAACGCGTCCGCGCCATCGCCTCCGACGTACGCGACGTCGCGGCCCTCCCCGACCCCGTGGGCGAAGTCGTCCGCGGCTCCACCCTCCCCAACGGCATCGACCTGCGCCAGATCCGGGTCCCCCTCGGCGTCGTCGGCATCATCTACGAAGCCCGCCCCAACGTCACCGTCGACGCCGCCGCCCTCTGCCTCAAGTCCGGCAACGCCGTCCTGCTGCGCGGCTCCTCCTCCGCGTACGAGTCCAACACCGCCCTCGTACGCGTCCTGCGCGACGCCGTCGCCGGCACCGGACTGCCCGCCGACGCCGTCCAGCTCGTCCCCGGCGAATCCCGCGACTCCGTACGCGAGTTGATGCGCGCCCGCGGCCTCGTCGACGTCCTCATCCCGCGCGGCGGAGCCTCCCTCATCCGCACCGTCGTCGAGGAGTCCACCGTCCCCGTCATCGAGACCGGCACCGGCAACTGCCACGTCTACGTGGACGCCCAGGCCGACCTCGACATGGCCGTCGACATCCTCATCAACTCCAAGGCCTCGCGCCCCTCCGTCTGCAACGCCGCCGAGACCCTCCTCGTCCACCGCGACATCGCCGACGCTTTCCTGCCGCGCGCCCTCGACGCCCTCGCCGAGGCGGGCGTCACCGTCCACGGCGACCCGCGCGTCCAGACCTACGCCGACGGCACCAAGGCGACCGTCGTCGCGGCCACCGCCGAGGACTGGGAGACCGAATACCTCTCCTACGACCTCGCCGCCGCCGTCGTCGACTCCCTCGACGACGCCGTCGCCCACATCCGCCAGTGGACCTCCGGCCACACCGAGGCGATCGTCACCACCTCCCAGGCCGCCGCCCGCCGATTCACCCAGTTGGTCGACTCCACCACCGTTGCCGTGAACGCCTCCACCCGCTTCACCGACGGCGGCCAGTTCGGCTTCGGCGCCGAGATCGGCATCTCCACCCAGAAGCTCCACGCCCGCGGCCCCATGGGCCTGCCGGAGCTCACCTCCACCAAGTACATCGTCACCGGCGACGGCCACGTGCGCTGACGGGACCCGACCGGGAGAAGCGCGGCCCTTCCCCACGGTGGGCGGCCTCCGGCTTGCCGCCCTAGGTGGCGCCGGACGTGTCAACCGAGGGGGAGAGTTCGGACACTCCCTGCCCAAAACATCCGCTACGAGGCTAGTCTGAACCCGTGCCGGACGACGTGGGGGGCAGGCCGTTCCCGAACGGCTGGGAGCCCGACGACGACCGCGGAGGCGCGGACGACGCATTCGCCTCCGTGGTCTTCGACGAGGACTTCGTACGGGCCGCGCAGATCCACGAACCCAGCGCCGTGGAACGGCTGTTGGCCGCGGCGCAGGCCCGCGCCGAGGCTGAAGCGGCCCGAGCCCGAGCGGGCGCGGGAGCCGACGACGACTTCCCCTACCTCGCCCGCGACACCGACGCCTACGGCACCGCCCTCCCCGGCAGCGCCGAAGCCGGACCCTACGGCCCGCACGGCGGCGTGCTGCGCCCCTACCGCGGCCGGGCCCGCTGGCACCGCCCCGTCGCCTGGCTGCTCGCCCTGATCATGGGCATCGGCATGGTCGCCCTCGCCTTCGTGGCCGTCTACCGGGGCGCCTCCAACGGCCGCGACGACCCCGCCCCGCTCCCCGCCACCAGCAACGTGGACAAGTCAGGGCCACCGATTCCAGCCACCGTCGGCCCCACCGCCTCGGCGGACTACTCGGCCCCGCCAGTCGCGGCCGTGCCCCGGCGGCCTTGAGGGGGCGGGGTCTGGGGTGGGGGTTGGGTTTCGGGGGTGGGGGCTTGGCTGTCGGGGCTCGGGCGCGGGGCGCGGGATTCGGGGTTCGGGGCGCGGGTCTCGGGTCTCGGGTCTCGGGTCTCGGGTCTCGGGTCTCGGGGTTTTGACGTCGGCTGGGGGTGGGGGCCCCTCCCCCCCCGCCCCCCAACCCCCTCCCACCCCGCCCGCCCCACCCACCCCACGCCTGACCAGGCCTTTCCCCCGCCCCGACGTCGTCCTGACCGTCCCCTGACCTGGCTCTGACCCCACCCTGCACAACCGCGTGGGAACTCGTCAGAACTTGTCGCGTAGCAGCGCGTTTATCGGCCCCTCCCGCGACCTACCCTGAAGGTATGGCAGGGCGCGGAGAGCCACCCGAGGGAACCCCGGAGGGCTTCCCCGGCGGAGGTGAGGACGAGTACCGATCCGTCGTGTTCGACGAGTCGTTCGTCCGCGCTGCCCGCCTGCAGGAGTTCTCCGCACAGGAACGGATGCGCGAGCACGCGCGCGCGGTGCGCAGCCGGTCCAGCTGGTCCTTCAAGCCCTTCACCAAACAGATAGTCGCGCTGGCGGTCCTCCTCTTCATCGCGTTCGGCACCGCCGTCTATATGGGCCTGCGCCACCCCTACCAGCCCCGTGGCGGCAGCGTCGCCGCCGAGCCCCTGCGCATGACCGTGATACCCCTGGCCCCGCAGACTGTCGTCCCCGGCATCGACGCGGCCCGCCTCTTCGACCACAGCCCGGCCGCCCAGTTCCGCACCGGCGCCGACGGCATCAACCTTCCGGCCGTCCGCAGGACGTCCCACTTCTCCGAGAGCCAGATCATCGCCGGTGTCACCACCGCCAAGGAGTATCTGGTCCAGTCCTCCCTGGACCCCCAGGTGCTGACGGGGAAGTCCGTGCACCAGGTGCGGGCCCTGCTCGATCCGGAGCTGATCGCCCAGTTCGACCAGAGCATCGACAACCCCGCCGACGATGGCCGGCACGCCGCCACCGGCTGGCTGGTGCGCTTCGATCCGGCCAAGGTCGCCCTCGCCGACACCCAGGTACGTGTGCAGGGCACCTTCCACTACGCCGAGTCCGGCCGGGACACCCTCGACGTGACGTCCGACCACACCTTCACGTACGCCTTGCGTCCGGCCGCCTCAGGCCAGGACAAGGCGGCCTCGCTCTTCACCGTCCGCCGTGAGCTGCACTTCCGCTTCGACCGCGACGACCTGCGGCTGCACCGGGCCGAGCTGCAGTTCAGCTATGTGGAGGCCGGGCCGCAGGCCTGCTCGGCCGATGTCTCCGCACAGTTGCGGCCCCTGCTCGCGGGCGAGCGGACCAGCGCGACCGGTCCGGCGGGCACCGACCCGTACGCGACCGGTCCCGCCACCGCGGCCCTCTGCGGCACCCTCGCCACGAACGCCCAGCCGACGCCGTAGGCGCCCATGGGTACGCGCTCTCCGGTGGCCGTCCCTCCTAGGCGTCCGGCCCCGGCCTCTCCTGCGCCCCGCCGGGCCCGTCGCCGTCCGCCGCCGGGCCGGAAGGCCGGTCCTGCCAGCCGTCCCGCTCTCCGCCCTGCGGCCGGTCCGAGGCGCGCGAGGCGGACCCCGCGCCCGTGAACCTGCCGTACAGCTTGCCGCCCAGGTCCGCCGTGCCGCCGGCTATGTCGCCGACCAGCTTCATCAGCGGATCCTTGCTCGTGCGGACCGTCTCGGCGTACGAGGCGGCGGACTCGCGGAACGAGTCGGAGACCGACGTGTCCTTGTCCTCCTCACGACGGGGGTAGTGGCCGTCCATCAGGCGCTGGTAGTCACGGCTCTCGGCCCACCTCTTCAGCTCGGCCGCGCGCACCGTGGTGAACGGGTGCGAGCGGGGCAGCACGTTCAGGATCTTCAGGACGGAGTCGCGCAGGTCACCGCCCGCCTCGTACTCCTCGGCCTGCTCCAGGAACGCGTCCACGTTCATCTCGTGGAGGTGGTTGCCACCGGCTATCTTCATCAGGCCCCGCATCGAGGCCTGGAGGTCCTGGCCGACGAGCAGCCCGGCCCGGTCGGCGGACAGCTCCGACTTGCGGAACCACTCCCGCAGCGCCGTCACGATCGCCATGACCGCCACATTGCCCAGCGGGATCCAGGCGACCTTCAGCGCCAGGTTGGTGAGGAAGAGCAGGATCGTGCGGTAGACCGAGTGGCCGGACAGGGCGTGGCCCACCTCGTGGCCGACGACCGCGCGCATCTCCTCCTCGTCGAGCAGTTCCACGAGGCCGGTGGTGACGACGATGATCGGCTCGTCGAGACCGATGCACATCGCGTTGGGTCGGGGGTCCTGGGTCACGTACATCGGGGGGACCTTCTCCAGGTCCAGGATGTAACAGGCGTCCCGCAGCATCGAGTTGAGGTGGGCGAACTGGGCGTCGCTCACGCGCACGGAGTCGGAGAGGAACAGCAGGCGCAGGCTGCGCTCCGGCAGCAGTCCGCTGAGCGCCTTGAAGACCGTGTCGAAGCCGCTGAGCCTGCGCAGCGCCACCAGCGCCGACCGGTCGGCGGGGTGTTCATAGGCCCGGGAGGAGATCCCGGGGAAGCGGCGGCGCTGCCTGCTCGGCACGCTGTCCTGGACGTTGTCGGTCATGGTGTTCCCCCTGTCGGAGAGTCTCGGCTCGTCCCCCTGACGACATCCACCCTAGGCGGTGGGGCTACCGTGGGGCGGGGGCCTGTGGATAACCAAGGAGACACCTGCCATGACGGACGCCGTCACGCTTCTCGCCGCCGCCTCGGAGCATCAGGGACCCGGCAATGTGCTGCGGATCCTGCTGCTGGTGTCGATTCTCGGTGCGGGCGGCCTCGCCTGGCTGCTGCTACGCGGCTACCGCACGAACGACGGTGGCGACGCGGCCGCGGCCAAGCCGGACGGCGAGCCGCGCCGGGGCGCGGGCCCCGACGCGGAGGGCGTCGTCAAGGACTGAACGGCTGAGTCGGCGTGAGAGTGCCCGGGCGGCCCGCATACGATGTGCCCGAAGTCTCCGCTCCGACTCCCGGATAGGTCCTGCTGACGATGAGCCTCACCAGCACCGCCGCCACGCACCTGGTCACCCTCGCCGAGGGCGCCGAGCACGGTGGCAACCACGAAAGCCTCAGCCCGTACGTCACCGGTGGCGGCGCGCTGTTCGCGCTGCTGCTCCTGCTGTGGATCACCACGCGTTTCAACCGCGACCGCTGAGTCGGGGCGTTTCCACCGGGCCAGTAGGCTCTGCACGCATGGGAGAGCAGGAAGTGCCTACCGGTCCGGTCAAGCGGCGCATCGGCGTGATGGGCGGAACGTTCGACCCGATCCACCACGGTCACCTGGTGGCCGCCAGCGAGGTGGCGTCCCAGTTCCATCTGGACGAGGTCGTGTTCGTACCGACGGGGCAGCCGTGGCAGAAGAGCCACAAAATCGTCTCCGCGCCCGAGGACCGGTATCTGATGACGGTCATCGCGACCGCGTCCAACCCGCAGTTCTCGGTGAGCCGGATCGACATCGACCGCGGCGGCGCGACGTACACCGTGGACACGCTGCGTGACCTGCGCTCCCTCAACAGTGACGCGGACCTGTTCTTCATCACCGGCGCCGACGCGCTCTCGCAGATCCTCACCACCTGGCGTGATGTGGACGAGCTGTTCTCGCTCGCCCACTTCATCGGGGTGACCCGGCCCGGCCACATACTGACGGACGACGGCCTGCCCGAGGGCGGGGTGTCGCTGGTGGAGGTGCCCGCCCTGGCCATCTCGTCGACGGACTGCCGGGCGAGGGTCGCGCAGGGCGACCCGGTCTGGTATCTGGTTCCGGACGGTGTGGTGCGCTACATCGACAAGCGCCAGCTCTACCGCGGCGAGTGAGAGAAGGGCACCCGGTGAACGACCGACAGGACCCCTACGACCCCTATGCGCCGCAGGTGCAGCTTGTCGGTTATGACGAGTACGGCCAGCCGGTGTACCAGCAGGTGCCCCAGCAGGGTGCGTACGACCCGTACGGCCAGGCCCAGCCGCAGCAGTCCCCTCAGGCCCACCAGCACCAGCAGGACTATCAAGGCCACCCGCAGGAGCAGCAGCAAGCCCGGCATGACGGTCACGGATATGACCCGTACGCCCAGCAGCAGCCCTCGTACGGCTACGACTACGACTACGGCTCGGGTTCCGGTTCCGGTTCCGGCTCGGGTTCCGGTTACGACGCGTACGGGCAGCCCGTTCAGCCCTCCGCGCCCCAGCAGCACCAGGGGTACGCCTACGACACGCAGCAGTGGGGCGGCGAGCAGCCCCCGGCCCAGACCGCCCAGGCTTCCGCGCAGGCGCAGGCCCCTGTGCGCGAGGCCGAGCCCGAGCCGGAGCCGGTGGCCGAGCAGGTCCCGGTGCTGCCGCAGCAGCGCAAGGAAGAACGCGACTACCGCACCGAGCAGTTCTCGTTCATCGAGGAGCCCGACGAGGACTCCGAAGACGTCATCGACTGGCTGAAGTTCACCGAGAGCCGCACCGAGCGGCGCGAGGAGGCGCGGCGCCGGGGCCGCAACCGGGTGGTCGCGCTCGTGGTGGTCCTCGCGCTCGCGGTGGTCGGCGGAGTCGGCTACCTCTGGATGGCCGGCAAGCTGCCCGGCCTGTCCTCGTCCTCGGACTCGGGGAAGCCGGCGGTCGCGGTCGGGGCGCAGAAGCGGGACGTGATCGTCGTCCATCTGCACAACACCCAGAAGGGCGGCACCTCCACGGCGCTGCTCGTCAACAACGCCACCACCAAGCAGGGCACCACCGTGCTGCTGCCCAACACCCTCGCCGTCTCCAACGACGACGGCACCCGCACCACGCTGGGCAAGTCCGTGGACGGCGACGGCTCGCAGGGGACCCGCGAGGCGCTCGGCACCCTGCTCGGCACCAGGATCACCGGAACCTGGCGGCTGGACACGCCGTTCCTGGAGAACCTGGTCGACCTGGTCGGAAACATCGACGTCAGTACGGATGCCGATGTGCCGGGCAGCAAGGCAGGCGCCGCCCCCGTGGTGAAGAAGGGCGAGGACCAGACGCTGACCGGGCAGATGGCCGTGGCGTACGCCACGTACAAGGGGCCCGGTGAGGCGGAGGCCAAGCAGCTGCAACGGTTCGGGCAGGTGATGTACGGGGTGCTGCGCAAGATCTCGGACGATCCGAAGGCCGCGACGATCACGGTGCAGACGCTGGCGCAGATCCTCGACCCCTCGCTGCCCGAGGCCGACCTCGGTGCCGCGCTGGCCAAGCTCGCCGAGCACGCCAAGATCGGCGCCTACAAGACGGCGCTGCTGCCGGTCCAGCAGGACGGCACGCTCAGCGCGCAGGCCGGTGACAGCGTGGTCAAGGACATCCTGGGCGGCTCGGTCACCGCACCCGACAAGGGCTCCGCGGTCCGGGTCGGCGTCAGCAACGGCAGCGGCAACCCCAAGGCGGCCGAGAAGGCCCGGATCGCCCTGGTCAACGGCGGTTACGCGGTCATCGACGCGGGCGGCGCGAGTACGGCGGCGTCGTCCTCCGTCACCTACGGTGACGCGAGCCAGAAGGCGAAGGCCGAAGAGGTGGCCAAAACGCTGGGGCTGGCGGCCGGAGCGGTCCGGCAGGGCAAGGCCGCGGCGAACGCGGATGTCTCCGTGGTGCTCGGCAAGGACTACAAGATCAAGTAATCCTTTCGGGGCTGTCGGCGGTCCGTGAGACCCTGGAGAACGATCTGAATCGATCTGACCGCCGACGAAAGCCAGCTTGTGACCGCCACGGACCGTTCCATCGAGCTCATCACCGCCGCCGCCCAGGCGGCCGCCGACCGGCTCGCGCACGACATCATCGCGTACGACGTCAGCGACGTGCTGTCGATCACCGACGCCTTCCTGCTCGCCTCCGCCCCCAACGACCGCCAGGTCAAGTCGATCGCGGAGGAGGTCGAGGAGCGTCTGAACAAGGAGCTCGGCGCCAAGCCGGTGCGCCGGGAGGGCGACCGCGACGCCCGCTGGATCCTGCTCGACTACGTGGACATCGTCGTGCACGTCCAGCACAGCGAGGAGCGCGTCTTCTACGCTCTGGAGCGGCTCTGGAAGGACTGCCCCGAGCTGCCGCTTCCCGAGGACGCCCTGAAGACCCGCGGCAAGGCCGCCGAGCACGCCCAGCTGCACGGTGGGACGGAGGACGGTGAGCTGAGCTGAACGGCAGCGACACGAAACCGGGCCGGGGCCGCCGCGTCGTCCTGTGGCGGCACGGCCAGACCGCCTGGAACCTGGAGCGCCGCTTCCAGGGCTCCACGGACATCGAGCTGACCGAGGCCGGTCTCGGCCAGGCGCGCCGCGCGGCGCGCCTGCTGGCGGCCCTGAAGCCGGACGCGATCATCGCCTCCGACCTTCAGCGGGCCGCGGCGACCGCCCAGGAGCTGGCCGTGGTCTGCGGGCTTGCGGTGACCCACGACGCCGCCCTGCGGGAGACGTACGCGGGCGCCTGGCAGGGCCTGACCCACGAGGAGATCGTCCAGCGCTACGGCGAGCAGTACGCGGCGTGGAAGCGCGGCGAGCCAGTGCGCCGGGGCGGGGGCGAGCTGGAGACCGAGGTGGCCGACCGGGCCGCCCCGGTGGTGCTCGCGCATGCCGACAAGCTGCCCGACGACGGCACCCTGGTGGTGGTCAGCCACGGCGGGACGATCCGTACGACCATCGGCCGTCTCCTCGGCCTGGAGTCGCACCACTGGGAGGGCCTGGGCGGGCTCTCCAACTGCTGCTGGTCCGTCCTGGGCGAGGGCGCGCGCGGCTGGCGCCTGCTGGAGCACAACGCCGGCACGCTCCCCGAGCCGGTCTTCGGCGACGACGACTGAGGGCCGGGGCCGGGCGCGCCGCGGCGGCCAGCGGGCCGCCGCCGGGCGCGCCGGGTGCCCGCCGGGAGAGGTGCGACCACCGGATTTCACTTTCCGGCAGGTCACAGGCTAAAGTTCTTCTTGTTCGCGGCGCGGGAGCGCGGGAAACAGAGCGAACAGCGGGGCTATAGCTCAGTTGGTAGAGCGCCTGCATGGCATGCAGGAGGTCAGGAGTTCAATTCTCCTTAGCTCCACAGGTACGGAAATCCCGTCCGGTCGGTTCGACCGGGCGGGATTTCGCGTTTCCGGGGCCCGCAGCCCCCGTTCGCCCCGCCCCGGGCACCCCCTCCGCACGCCCCCCGGGCCCGTCCGGGTGCCCCCGGGTGTGAGGCGGCCGCCCAGCCCCGTGCCCGGGCGGCCGCCTCACGCCCAGATCTTCTCCCGCATGTCCCGCAGCGCCGCCGTGCGCGCGCCACTCTCCTCGTCGTTCGGTGTGTATGTCACGATTCGGCACTCCGGCATGCCGTTGATGGACAGCGACACCGACGTCATCCGTATCTCCCCGACCGCCGGATGCCGGAAGGTCTTCACCCTCGGGCCCGGCGGCACCACGTCGCCGGTCTTCCACAGCCGCGCGAAGTAGGGGCTGGCCTCGGAGAGCCTGGCGATGAACGACTCCCAGGCGGGCTCCCCGGCATGGCGGCCGTACTCCGAGCGCAGGGTCGCCACCATCACCGGCAGCTCCTTCTCCCGGAAGAGGACCGGACAGCTGGGCTCCGGCACGGTGAACAGCGTCCACAGGACGTTGCGCATGCCCAGCGAGCGGATCTCCGGGATGTCGAACAGGTCCCGGTAGGCGGGATTGGTCGCCAGGATGTCGTAGCGCCCGTTGTAGACCACCGCCGGATGCGGGTCCAAGGCGTCGATGATCCCCTGGATCTCGGGGCCCACCTCCATCACCGGGGCCTCCCGGTCCGGCTCGCAGGGGACGTCCGCCAGGTGGTAGAGGTGCGCGCGCTCCGGCTCGTCCAGGCGCAGGGTGCGCGCCACCGCGTCGAGGACCTGCGGCGAGGCGTTGATCGGGCGCCCCTGCTCCAGCCAGGTGTACCAGGTCACGCCCACTCCGGAGAGCTGGGCGACCTCCTCGCGGCGCAGCCCCGGGGTGCGCCTTCGCAGGCCCGGGGGCATGCCGACGTCCGCCGGTGTGACCCGCGCGCGTCTGCTGCGCAGGAAGGCGGCGAGTTCCGGTCTGCGGCGTCCGTTCGGTGCGGCCACTGTCGTCACGTCCCCCATGGTCGATCCCGTCGCCCGCCGCTGCCAGGTGCTGTCAGTACCAGCATCAGCGGGCTCTCGTTACCCGTATCCGAGCACGGTCAGGCTGGCTGCCATGACCACCGCACTCCGTCCGGGCCCAAGTCCCCTACTCAGTAAAGACCGTGCCACTGACAACCGGCCTTCGCTGCTGCTCGCCATCGTGCTCGCGGCGCAGTTCATGGCGCTCCTCGACGTCTTCATCGTCAACGTCGCCGCCCCCACCATCCGCACCGAACTGCACGCGTCCGGCGCCGCGTTGCAGCTGGTCGTCGCCGGTTACACCATCGCCTACGCGGTGCTGCTGATCACCGGCGCGCGGCTGGGCGACCTGCTCGGGCACCGCCGGCTCTATCTGACGGGCCTCGCCGTCTTCACGGCCGCCTCCCTCGCCTGCGGTCTGGCCGGGACGGCCGGCCAGCTGATCGCCTTCCGGCTGGTGCAGGGCGCCGGGTCGGCGCTGATGATCCCGCAGGTGCTCAGCCTCATCCAGCGCAACTTCACCGGAGAGGCACGCACGCGCGCCCTCGGGGTGTACTCCGCCGTGCTCGCCACCGGCGCCGCCGCCGGACAGGTGGTCGGCGGCGTCCTGGTCAGCGCCGACCTCTTCGGCACCAGCTGGCGGCCGGTGTTCCTGGTCAACGTGCCCCTCGGGCTGATCCTGCTGGTCCTCGGCGTGCGCCGGCTGCCCCGGGAGCGGCACCAGCACCGCGGCGCCGCCCGCTGGGTGCGCGACCTCGACCTGCCGGGCCTTGTCCTGCTCGGCGCCAGTGTCTGCCTGCTCACGGTGCCGCTGGTGCTCGGCCAGGAGGAGGACTGGCCGCTGTGGGCCTGGCTGTCGCTGGGCTCCAGCGTGCTGCTCTTCGCCGCCTTCTGGGCCTACGAGTCGCGCCTGGCCCGGCGCGGCGGCGTCCCCCTGATCGCGCCCAGGGTGCTGCGCCTGCCCGGCATGGGGCTCGCGGTCCTGCGGATCGTCGTGGTGATGGCCGTCAACGCGGGCTTCTTGTTCACCCTCACCCTGCACATCCAGGGCGGCCTCGGCTACAGCGCGCTGCGCGCGGGACTGACCTTCGCGCCGACCGCCGTGGTCTTCGGCACGGTCGGGCTGACCTGGCGGCGCTGGCCCGCACGCCTGCAACGGGCCCTGGTGCCGGGCGGGTTCGCGCTGACCGCGGTCTCCACGCTGGCCACCGGCGCCCTCCAGCGAGGCGGCGGCACGGGCGGGCTCGTCGTCTACGTCACGTACGCGGGCGTGGGCGCCGGTCTGGCGCTCGCTTTCAGCCCCACCTTCGCGGGCGCGCTCGCCGGGGTGCGGCCCGAGGACGCCTCGGACGCCAGCGGGCTGCTCGCCACCGTGAACCAGCTCGGCCAGCTGATCGGCGTCGCGGCCTTCGGCACGCTCTTCCTGAACCGGCTCACGACGGGGGCGCACACCTCCGGGGGCGCGCTGTGGGCATGCTCCCTGGCGCTCTCCGCGGCGGCACTGGTGGGAGCGCTGACGGGTCTCGTATCACGACGTCGCTGACCCTCTTGCGCGGCCATGGCAGAATCGTGACGGCCGGAGGGGGACGACGGACCGAACGGGAGGGAGACCGCGATGCCTGCGAGCCGCGACGACGTCCCGGACCTGTCCGGTGCGGCGCGGACGGCGACCCGGACCAGCCGCCCTTCCCGCGGTTCCTCCCGTGTCGCGCGCCCGCTCGTCGGGCGCGGAAGCCTCTCCTACGTGTGCACGGCCTGCGGCCACAGCTGGAGCTGAGATGGGTGCACACAGGCGGAAGTGCGACTGGTGCGGCAGTGGTACGCCCATCGTCCGGGACATGGAGCCGGTCAACGCCGACTACCAGTACTGGTGCGAGGAGTGCGCGCGGGCGCTGATCATAAAAGGCGACCCCATCGAGACCTACCGGGAGCTGGAGGGGGAGCCGATCTACGGCCGCCTCCTGGAGGCGCACTGCACCCTCAAGAGGTTCTACTCCTTCGCCACGGCCTGAGCCCGACGCCACCGCCGGCCCGGCCCGCCCCGAGCGCCACCGCCGCCACGCACACCGCCCCGGCCAGCGGATAGAGCGCCGAGAGCGCCATCTGCCAGCCGTGCTGCGCCAGTTCGGGGCGGCCCGCCCCGTGCGGCACCCACCACAGGGCGTACGAGCCGAAGACCAGCGCGGCGACGGCGCCGCCGGTGCGGTGGGCACCGAGGGCCACGAGCCCCGGCACGCACCACACCCAGTGGTGCGACCAGGAGACCGGGCTCACCAGGAGGGCCGTGGCCGCGCAGCACATGACCGCCCCCGCCCGCCGCTCGCGCAGCTCCGCCCGTACCGCCGCGCCCAGCCCCAGCACCGCCGTGAGGGCCGCGGCGGCGGCCCAGCAGGCTCCCGGCTCCGCGGTGTGCAGCAGCCGGGCCAGCACCCCGCGCAGGGACTGGTTGGCGGTGTCCTCGGCGTGGCCGACCCGGCTTGCCTGGAACACCGTGGACGTCCAGAAGCGGCGCGAGTCGGCGGGCAGCACCAGAGCGGTGGCCAGCGTCGCCCCGGCGAACACCGCCAGCGCCGTCGCCGCCTGGCGCAGCCACGGGTTCCAGCCCGCTCCACGCGCGCGTACGAGACCGGTGAGCAGCAGGAACAGCGCGAACAGGGCGGGAGTGAGCTTCACCGCGGCCGCCAGGCCGATCCCGACGCCCGCCCCCCGGTGGCCGGAGCGCCGGGTCAGGTCCCACAGGACGGCGACCGCCAGCAGCAGATTGATCTGGCCGTAGCGCAGCGTCGTCCACACCGGCTCGCACCACACCGTCAGCGCCGCCACCCACAGCGCCGCGCCGGGCCGCTGCCGTCCCACCAGCCGCAGCGACAGATGGGCGAGCGCGACAAGGAGGGCGAGGTTCGCCGCGGTGGCGAGCGCGCGCATCTCCGGCACGCCCAGCAGCGTCAGCGGCGTGAACAGCAGCGCGGCGAAGGGCGGATAGGTGGTGGGCAGCCCCGCGCGCGTGGCCCGCAGCGCGTACAGGTCCGACCCGGCGCGTACGGCCCCGCCCTCCGCCCGGTAGACCATCAGGTCGATCATCGAGACCCCGGCGGCCCGCTGGGCGGCCCAGAAGGCGCCGAAGGAGAGCAGGCAGACCGCCGCGGCGAGCGCCACGGGGCGGCGGACGGGGGTGAGACGGGCGGCGGTGTGCGCGAGCACGTTCACGGTCACGAAAGGGGACGTTACCGGCCCTGTCCGTACAGAACGGCAATCGATTTGGTGGAGTGCCGGGGGGACCGTGTAATGTTCTCGATGTCGCCGGGGGAAACCGGGCGGCGAACACAGCAAGGGGCTATAGCTCAGTTGGTAGAGCGCCTGCATGGCATGCAGGAGGTCAGGAGTTCAATTCTCCTTAGCTCCACAGTGAAGAAGGCGGCCACCCGATCCGGGTGGCCGCCTTCTCGCCGTTACGGCTCAGCGGGTCAACCGCGGCCGCTGCCCAGGGCCTTGCGGGCCGGAGCCGCCAGCGCGGGCAGCTCGGCGGGCGCCCCCTCGATCCGCAGCGCCAGCGCGGGGCACCGGCGCACCGCTCGCTGCGCGCGCCCCCGCAGATGCATCGGGACGGTCGCGTCCGCCACCGCCGGGTAGCCGTCGGCGCCCAGTCGGATCAGCTCCGGAATGAGGTCCGCGCACAGGCCGTGCCCCTCGCACAGCGTCCAGTCGACCAGCACCTTCTCGCCGCTGGGGATGCCCTCCTCCTGGTAGCCGTCGCCCGGCAGCGGCAGCACCCCCAGCGTCGGACGGCCGCAGCCGCCGCCCAGGACGTGTGCCGCCAGGTCGTCGGTGAAGGCGTTGACGGTGGACGCCAGGAAGCGGGCCGAGCCGTCCGGGTGCTTGCAGGCGCCGCGCCCCTTGACCGCGCCCGTGACCTCGCGCAACGCCTCCAGGGCGGCCGGGCCGCCGCCGTTGAGCACGTCCGCCAGACCGCCCGCGGCGGCCGGCAGACCGAGCCGGCACGGGCCGCACTGGCCCGACGTCTCGGCCGCCAGCCAGTTGGCGATCCGCAGTGCCTCGCCCAGCGGACACGTCTCCGGCCCGATCGGCAGGATCGCGCCCGCCCCCAGCGCGCCGCCCAGCGCCGCCAGCGAGTCCCGCGAGATGACCGCGTCGTGCGCGGCGGCCGCGTCCAGCCAGCTGCCGTGGTAACCGCCGGTGAGCACGCCCTGCGGCACCGGCGGCGCCCCGGCCAGCTGGAGCACGTACCGCAGCGGCACACCCGTCGGCACCTCCACCACCATCGGCCGGGCCACCGCCCCGGAGATCGTCAGCAGGACCGTGCCGGGCTCGGTGGGCAGCCCCGAGTGGCTGTAGCGGCGTGGTCCCACCCGGGCGGCCACGGCGAGCTGCGCGTACGTCTCGGCGTTGGACAGCAGTGTCGGCGCGCCGCCGATGCCGGTGTCCGAGGCACGCACCTTGCGTCCCGGCGGCAGCGCGGGACCGCCGCCCGCCGCCCGGATCACGGACGAGGCCTCGCCGGAGACCATCCGCTCCGGAGTGCGCACCACGCGCGCGCGGAGCGCGGTTCCGCGCCGGTCCGCCAGCCCCCGCTCGGCGAGGGCGGCGCGGATCGAGGCCTCCGTGGAGTCCCGGGTGACGGCGACGACCAGAGTGCGGGCTCCGAGGGCCTCAGCGGCCAGCAGAGCGCCGTCCAGGACCAGATGGGGGGCGCGGTTCACCAGGACGGTGTCCTTGCGGCAGGCGGGCTCTCCTTCGCTCGCGTTGACCACCACGACCGGACGCACGCCCCGCCGGATCGCGGACTTGGCGACTGCCCGCAGCTTGCGGGCGAACGGGAACCCGGCGCCGCCGCGCCCGTTGAGCGAGATCTCCTCGGCGAGCTGGGCCAGCTGCTCGCCGGGGACCGGCTCCAGCGGGCCGTGCACCTTCAGGTGCATGTCGAGGCCGAGCCGCTCGACGAGGTCGAACCCCGCGGTCAGTTGCGGGAGTCCGACGACCCGCACCTCGGGGACGTCGGGCAGTGGCGCGTTCACGGGCGGTCTCCTGCGGGGCTGTGCCAGGGCTCACCGGCGACGGGCTGGTGGAACGGGCTGGACTGGGGGGAGGTTCCGGGCTGCGGCGCGGCCGGTCCGGGGAACGGCCCCGGAGCACCGAAGGCGGCGCCGTTGTCTTCGTAGGGGACGGTGGGCAGCGGCGCGGTCTCCTCGAAGCCGCCGGGATCCGCCCCGCCGTGCGGCGCGGCGCCGTAAGCGGCGGAGTCGTGGGCCATGGAGTCGTAGGCCGTCGGGCCGTAGGCAGTGGAGTCGTAGTCCGTCGTGCCGGGGGCCGGGCCGGTGTACGTCGTCCCGGACAGGCCGACGCCTCCCGAGCCGCCCTCTGCCGGGCCGCCGCCGAGGTCCGTGAAGCCGTTCTCCTGGAGCGGCATGTTCTCCGGCGGACGCGGGGTGGGCGTCGGCCAGCTCGGGGCGTACGAGGGCGGCGCGGGGGCCAGGGAGACCGCCCGGTAGGCGGCCGAGATGCCGGGCGCGGGCGCCGCGGCGGGCACGGCACGGCGCCGGCCGGTCCCGCGGAGCTCCTGGCCGCCGTACGGATCGGCCGTGAGCGGGTCGGCCGGGTCGCGCTCGGCGGTGAAGCGGTCGGTCGCGAACGCGTCCGCCGGATACGGATGCGGCGCGGGCGCCTCGTAGCGGGGGGAGGCGGGATCGGCCGGGTGCGGCTGGGGCGTGGAGGCGTCCGGGGCGATCGCCTGGCCTGCCTCCACGCGCGCGAGGAGCGGCGCCAGCCACCGCATGAGACGGCGGCGCGCCGGACGCGGCAGCGAGCGCACCACGAGGGCGCCGGCCACACCGGCCAGCGACAGGCTGTAGAGCGTGACGACCCAGCCGGCCGCCTGACGGCCCGCGTACAGGCCGTGGACCAGCGCGAAGCACCAGGCCGGATAGGCCAGCATGTGCACCGAGCGCCAGTGGCCCGCCACCCGGTCGGGGTGGGCGAAGGCGCTGCGCAGGGCGCCGGTGGCGGCCGTGACGACCATGAGGACCGCGGCGAGGGAGCCGAGGCCGATCAGTCCGTCGGAGCCGGTCACACCGAGCCCGAAGGGGACCAGGGCGCCGAGCAGGCCCACATGACCGACCGCGATCTTGACGGTGATGTGCACCAGAAGGAAGCCGATCGAGGACACCGCGGTCGCGCGGTGCACGGCCTGGGCGACGAGCCGGTGGCGCGTCGTCATCAGCAGCCGGTCGGTGGCGAGCAGGCCCCAGACGACCGAGGAGGTCAGGCAGACCAGCGAGAGCACGCCGGTGGTGAAGTCCAGCGCGGCACGGAAACCGCCGCCGGTCGCGGCGGCCAGCACCGGTATGAGCACCGCCGAGGCGATGAGCACCGCGCCGGACGTCCCTCCTTTCACCCGTCCTTTCAGGGACGGGATTTTCAGTGTCGGGGTGGAGCGGGGACTGTGAGGGTTCATGGGGCGACTCCGAAACGTTCAGCAAAGTGGTCCCGTGGCCGCATGCTAGGTCGCCTCATACCAAGCAGTACGGCGTTTGAGTGGTTGCCCCAGAAGAGGTCGGTACGCGGAGTAACCTCTTCCGGCCGCGCTCGTTGGGGCGCCTCGTGAACGCTCAGTGCGGGCCGTGCGGGGCCTGCGGTACCCTGACGCCATGCGTGCCGTACGCCTTCTGCTTAGCGAGCCGCGCTGATCAGTCCCGACCGATGAGAAGAGCCGGTCGGAATCGGCGCGGCGTCCCCTCCTGTGCGAGGGGCTTTTTCGTTTGGTGAATGTCGCAGCCGCTGGCAGAGACGATCGATGGAGCTTTAAGGATCATGAGCGAGACGAATTCCGCTGCCGCAGAGCCGGTGGCGCCGCACCGCTACACGGCCGCCATGGCCGCCGACATCGAGGCACGCTGGCAGGACTTCTGGGACGCCCACGGCACCTACGCGGCGCCGAACCCCAGCGGTGACCTGGCCGGGGACCCGGCGGTCACCGCCCGGCCCAAGAAGTTCATCATGGACATGTTCCCGTACCCCTCGGGCGCGGGACTGCACGTCGGCCACCCGCTGGGCTACATCGCCACGGACGTCTTCGCCCGTCACCAGCGCATGACCGGCCACAACGTGCTGCACACGCTGGGCTTCGACGCCTTCGGCCTGCCCGCCGAGCAGTACGCGGTGCAGACCGGCACGCATCCGCGCGTGTCCACCGAGGCCAACATGGAGAACATGAAGGCGCAGCTGCGCCGCCTGGGCCTGGGCCACGACCGGCGCCGCTCCTTCGCGACGATCGACCCGGACTACTACAAGTGGACGCAGTGGATCTTCGTCCAGATCTTCAACTCCTGGTACGACACCGAGGCGAAGAAAGCCCGTCCGATCTCCGAGCTGGTCGCCCAGTTCGAGAGCGGCGAGCGGCAGGCTCCCGGTACGCGCGCGTGGAGCGAGCTGAGCCCCGCCGAGCGCTCCGACGTCCTGGGCGGCTACCGCCTGGCGTACGCCTCGGACGCGCCGGTCAACTGGTGCCCGGGCCTGGGCACCGTCCTGGCCAACGAGGAGGTCACCGCCGACGGCCGCTCCGAGCGCGGCAACTTCCCCGTCTTCAAGGCCAAGCTGCGCCAGTGGAACATGCGCATCACCGCCTACGCGGACCGCCTGCTGGACGACCTGGACGCGCTGGACTGGCCCGAGGCCATCAAGCTGCAGCAGCGCAACTGGATCGGCCGCTCCGAGGGCGCGCGCGTGGACTTCGCCGTCGACACCGCCACCGGCGACGCCGACGCCATCACCGTCTTCACCACCCGCCAGGACACCCTGTTCGGCGCCACCTACATGGTGCTGGCGCCCGAGCACGAGCTGGTCGACGCGATCGTCCCGGCCGCCTGGCCCGAGGGCACCCACGAGGTGTGGACCGGCGGCCACGCCACCCCCGCCGAAGCCGTCGCCAAGTACCGCGCGTTCGCCGCTTCCAAGTCCGACGTGGAGCGCCAGGCCGACGCCAAGGAGAAGACCGGCGTCTTCACCGGCGCGTACGCGGTCAACCCGGTCAGCGGCGACAAGGTCCCCGTCTTCGTCGCGGACTACGTCCTGATGGGCTACGGCACCGGCGCGATCATGGCCGTTCCGGCGCACGACACCCGCGACTTCGCCTTCGCGCGCGCCTTCGAGCTGCCGATGCGCTGTGTCGTCGAGCCCTCGGACGGCCGCGGCACCGACGCCGCCACCTGGGACGAGGCTTTCGCGTCGTACGACGCCAAGCTGGTCAACTCCGCCAACGCGGAGATCTCCCTGGACGGCCTGGGTGTCACCGAGGCCAAGGCGAAGATCACCGACTGGCTGGCCGAGCGCGGCATCGGCGAGGGCACCGTCAACTTCCGGCTGCGCGACTGGCTGTTCAGCCGCCAGCGCTACTGGGGCGAGCCCTTCCCGATCGTCTACGACGAGGACGGCGTCGCCCACGCGCTGCCCGAGTCGATGCTGCCGCTGGAGCTGCCCGAGGTCGAGGACTACTCGCCGCGCACGTTCGACCCGGACGACGCCGACACCTCGCCGGAGACCCCGCTGTCGCGCAACGAGGACTGGGTGAACGTCACCCTGGACCTGGGCGACGGCCGCGGCCCGCGCCCGTACCGCCGCGAGACCAACACCATGCCCAACTGGGCCGGTTCCTGCTGGTACGAGCTGCGCTACCTGGATCCGCACAACAGCGAGAAGCTGGTCGACCCGCAGATCGAGCAGTACTGGATGGGTCCGCGCGAGAGCCGGCCGCACGGCGGGGTCGACCTGTACGTGGGCGGCGCCGAGCACGCCGTGCTGCACCTGCTGTACGCGCGTTTCTGGTCCAAGGTCCTGTTCGACCTGGGACACGTCTCGTCCGCCGAGCCGTTCCACAAGCTGTACAACCAGGGCATGATCCAGGCGTACGTCTACCGGGACGCCCGTGGCTTCCCGGTGCCGGCCGCCGAGGTCGAGGAGCGCGACGGGAAGTTCTTCTTCGAGGGCGAGCCGGTCAAGCGCGAGCTGGGCAAGATGGGCAAGTCCCTGAGGAACGCGGTCACTCCGGACGAGATCTGCGCCGAGTACGGCGCGGACACCCTGCGCCTGTACGAGATGGCGATGGGCCCGCTGGACGTCTCGCGCCCGTGGGACACGCGCGCGGTGGTCGGTCAGTACCGCCTGCTGCAGCGGCTGTGGCGCAACATCGTCGACGAGACGACCGGTGAGGTCACCGTCACCGACGCGGAGCCGGACGAGGCGACCCTGCGCGCCCTGCACAAGGCCATTGACGGCGCCGGCGGCGACCTGGCGGAGATGCGCTTCAACACCGCCATCGCCAAGATCACCGAGCTGAACAACCACCTGACCAAGGCGGGCGGCCCGCTGCCGCGCCCGGTCGCCGAGTCGCTGGTGCTGCTGGTGGCGCCGCTGGCCCCGCACATCGCCGAGGAGCTGTGGCGCAAGCTGGGCCACCAGGACTCGGTCGTTCACCAGGACTTCCCGGTCGCGGACCCCGCCTACGTGGTCGACGAGACCGTGACCTGCGTCGTGCAGGTCAAGGGCAAGGTCAAGGCGCGCCTGGAGATCCCGCCGAGCATCTCCGACGAGGAGCTGGAGAAGCTGGCCCTGGCCGACGAGGCGGTCGTCGCGGCGCTGGGCGGCGCCGGGATCCGCAAGGTCATCGTGCGGGCACCGAAGCTGGTGAACATCGTCCCCGCGTGACCGGCTGAAGGACCGAGTGCCTGACCGGCCGAGCGGTACCGGGGGTTTCCCCTACGGGCAGGTTGGGGGTTGCCGGGGAACCCCCGACCCGCCCGGTCCGTTTACGGTGGGAGGGAGCCGGCGGAGTGCGCCGGCGAAGGCAGGCCGACCGCCGACGAGGGGACGTTCATGGAAGCCGCGATCGCGATCATGGCTCTGCTGTTCGTGGCCTTCGTCGTGCTGGGCGCGTACCTGACGGTGAAGGCGGTCGGCGCCGCCAAGCGGGGCGTGGAGCGTACGGTCACCCAGGCCCGCAAGGCGGTCGAGGACACCACGCTCCGGGCCAAGAGCGTCGGCCAGGTCGGCGTGGGCGGCGAGCTCGCCCAGCTGAGGCTCTCCCTGCGCACCTCGATGCGGGCCACCCAGGACGCGCTCCACGCGGGCGTGGAGCAGGACGCGTCCCTCAAGGAGTCGCTGAGCCTCTTCGAGCGCCTGAGCGGCCATGGGCACGAGCTGGACGACGAGCTCAAGCGCCTGGAGCGTGAGCCCGACAAGCAGCGCGTGGCCACGCGGATGCCCGAGCTGCGCGAGCGCACGGAGCGGATCACGCACGCGGCGGACTCGCTGCGCTGGGCGGCCCGCGACCGGGCCCGGCAGTTCGCCGAGGACGACCTGGCCGCGCTGAGCGCGGAGATCGAGGTCGAGTCGGGGGCGTTGCGGGACTGGGCCACCAAGGGGCCGACCACGGGCGCCTTCGGCGAACCGGCCGGACCGGCCCCGGCCCCCTCGTCCTCACCTGCCGAGGCCCCGCAGGCGATCGGTGCGGCGAAGCCCACGCCCGTGTATCCGTGGCAGAAGACGGCCAGACCGGAGACGACCACCTGACCGCACGGTACGGCGGCAGGGGTATGAGTACGGGGCGTGGAACGGGGCCGGGTCCGGCCCGGGGCGCGCGGAGTGGAGCGTGCGAGCGGGGTGCGGGCGCCCCGAACGGCCCGTCGCCCGGCGCGTGCGCAGGTCCGAACCGGTCAAGGCGGGTCCGAACCGATCATTGAACCGGGGCCGGGCTGCCGTGCGGCGGCCCCGGCGGGTAACCTCCCGCTCATGTCCCGCCATGTCGCGATCGTCACTGATTCAACGGCCTACCTGCCGCCGCAGACGATGGACCGGCACGGCATCACCGCGGTGCCGCTGACCGTCGTCCTGGGCAACCAGGCGCTGGAGGAGGGCACCGAGATCTCGGCCCGCTCCCTCGCCCTGGCCCTGCAGAAGCGCCGCTCCGTGACCACTTCGCGGCCCAGCCCCGACGTCTTCGCCGCCGCCTACCGGGCCGCGGCCGAGGCCGGGGCCACCGGGATCGTGTCCCTGCACCTCTCGGCCGAGTTCTCGGGCACCTACGACGCGGCCGTACTGGCGGCCAAGGACGCGGCCGTACCGGTACGGGTGGTGGACACCGGGATGGTCGCGATGGCCCTCGGCTTCTGCGCGCTCGCTGCCGCCGAGGTGGCCGAGGCGTCAGGCACCCTCGACGAGGCGGTGGCCGCGGCCGAGAAGCGCGCGGCGGGCACCTCCGCCTTCTTCTACGTGGACACGCTGGACTATCTGCGCCGGGGCGGCCGCATCGGGGCGGCGCAGGCGCTCCTCGGCTCGGCGCTCGCGGTCAAGCCGCTGCTCCAACTCGACGGCGGACGCATCGAGATGCTGGAGAAGGTGCGCACCGCCTCGCGGGCCATCGCCCGGCTGGAGGAGATCGTCGTCGACCGGGCGGGGGCGAGCGGGGTGGACATCGCCGTGCACCACCTCGCCGCGCCGGAGCGAGCGGCGGTGCTCGCGGACCGGTTGAGGGAACGGGTGCCGGGCCTCGCGGACCTTCACGTCAGCGAGGTCGGCGCGGTGATCGGCGCGCACACGGGGCCGGGGCTGCTGGGGGTTGTGGTCTCGCCGCGTTGAGAGTGCGGTTGCGGTCGGGAGGAGTCACCCCTGAGGGTGATGGAGTTATCCACAACCGGCGGGTTTTCCACGGGAATTGGGCGTGATCAGCGGGGTCGGCCCGAGCTGCCTACCGTCGTGGCATGGCTATCCGATCACCACGCATCGCAACGAGCGGGCCGGGCCGCGCTTCGGGTTCGGACGGCCGTGCCCGCCATGGTCACGGTCGTCGCCCGCGCGGCGCCCAGGTCCGTGCCTCTGCCGGAGCGGCCGCGCGGCGGCGGGCGGAGGCGCTGCTCCCGGCGGCCCCGCCGACAGATCCGCCCGCTCCGGTCGCGGCTGCCGCCGCACCACCCGGACGCGCGCTCTCGCCGCCGCCCTCCTACCTGCCCCCTGAACCCGTCCCGCCCCCGCCAACCGCGGTTCCGCATTCGGGTTTCTCCCGCGTAAGGGAACGAGCCTGGGCGGCTCTGCGGGAGCGGCTGCCCGTGTGGGTGCAGGCGCGGTGCGGGCTCACGCCGAGAAGCCTGGCCGCCCTGAGTGTGGTGCTGGTCGTGGCCGTGGGGTTCGCCGTGCACCACTTCTGGGCGGGACGGCCCGAGCCCGTGCGAGTGCCGGAGAGGGTGACGGGTCCGGTGCCTTCCGGGGTGGTGCCTTCCGGCGTGGCGCCCTCCGCCCGGACGCCCGGGTCCGGGCCGGGGCCCACGCCCGGCCCGATGGCGATGACCGGGACCGGGGTGAGCGGGACGCCTGCGCCGTCCCCGGGCGCCGGGATCATCGTCGACGTCAGCGGCAAGGTGCGGAGCCCGGGGATCCGCCGACTGCCTTCGGGGTCCCGCGTCGCCGACGCGCTGGCTGCGGCGGGCGGGGTCCGGGACGGTGTGGATGTCACGGGGCTCAACCGGGCGCGGCTGCTCATGGACGGCGAGCAGGTGGTGGTGGGGGTGCCGGGCGCGGTCACCGGCGGGGCTCCGCCGGTGGCGGGCAGTGGCGGGAGCGCCGGGGCGGTCGCCGGGACGCCGGTCAGCCTGGGCTCCGCCACGGTGGAGCAACTGGACGCATTGCCCGGGGTGGGGCCCGTGCTCGCGCAGCACATCGTGGACTACCGCGCCCAGCACGGCGGCTTCCGGTCCGTCGACGAGCTGCGGGAGGTCAAGGGGATCGGTGACCGCCGGTTCGAGGATCTGCGCCCCTTGGTGCGGCCATGAACCGCCAAGTGGTCCATGCGGAGTCGGACAGCGCCCTGGGCGCCGCGAACCCCCGTCAGGAAGGCCCGCCGGATCTGCGTCTGGTCGCGCCCGCGCTCGGTGCCTGGGCTGCTGCCGCCCTTGCGCTCCACGTCCCTGGGGAGTGGGCGGCGTGGGGAATTCTGACGCTGCTGGTGGGGGCGGGGGCGCTGCTGGGGCCGACGATTCGGCGCCGGGGGAGAGAGGTTGAGGGTGGCCGGGCCGGTGGCGCCGACCGGGCCGGTGGCGCCGGCCGGGGCAGTGGGGAGGGCCGCGCCGCCGAGACCGGAGGCGCTGACAGCGGCGATGCCCTTGCCGAGGCGGCGTCCTGGGCCCGAGACCGAGTTGCCCATGGCGACAGCGATGCGCTTATCGGCGCCGGATTCTGGGCCCGGAACCGTGGTGCCCGTGCCGGAAGCGACGATGCGCTCACCGGAACCGGAACCGGAAGGGCAAGCGGAGGCGGGATCGGAACCGAAACCGGAAGCGGGACCGGGAGCGGGACCGGGAGCGGGACCGGGGCTCGCGGCCCTGTGGCCACTCCCGAACCCGCCACCAGCGCCAGGGCCGGCCCCTGGTGGGCGAACCGGGTCGCTGTCGCCGCCGTACTTCTGTGCGCGGCGGCCGGGGCCACCGCGAGCGCGCTGCACGTCGCCGAGGCACGCCGGGGGCCGGTCCCGGAGCTTGCCCGGCAGTACGCGCACGCCACCGTCGAGCTGACCCTGGCCTCCGACCCCAAGCCAGTACGTGCGCGGGCGGCGTGGGGCGGGCGGTCGGTGGTCATCCAAGGCGTGGTCACCCGGGTCGTCGGGCCGGACGGCCGTGCCGACCAGGTGCGGACACCGGTTCTGGTGATCGCCCCGGAGACGTGGCAGCGGCTGCTGCCCTCGACGCGGGTGCGCGTGTCCACTCGACTTGCGCCACCGAGACCGAACGACAAGTGGGTGGCGGCCGTGGTGCGGGTGCCCCAGCGGGCAGCGCCGCAGGTCGTGGGGGAGCCAACCGCGTTGCAGCGTGCGGTGGCTGGGCTGCGCGGCGGGTTGCGGAAGGCGGCCGACGGGCTGAGCCCGGATGCCCGGGCGCTGCTGCCGGGGCTGGTCATCGGGGACACCTCTCGGGTCACGCCCGAGCTGCGGGAGGCCTTCGAGGTGACCGACCTCACGCATCTGATGGCGGTGTCGGGCAGCAACCTGGTGATCGTCCTGGTACTGCTGATCGGACCGCCGAGCCGTGCCTCGCTGGCCGAACGAGGCGGCCTCGCCCCGCGCCTGGGCATCTCGCTGCGGGCGACGGCGCTGCTCGGTGGGGTGGTCACCGTGGCGTTCGTGGTGGTGTGCCGACCGGAGCCCAGCGTGCTGCGCGCGGCGGCCTGCGGACTCGTCACGCTGCTCGCCATCGCGACGGGCCGTCGCAGATCGCTGATCCCGGCGCTGGCCGCCGCCGTACTGGTCCTGGTGCTGTACGCCCCGGAGCTGGCGGGGAGTTATGGGTTCCTGCTCTCCGTCCTCGCCACGGGGGCGCTCCTCACGATCGCCCAGGGATGGAGCGAGGCGTTGCGGCGGCGCGGGGTGCCGGGCAGGCTCGCGGAGGTGCTGGCGGCGGCGGGGGCGGCGCAGGCGGTGTGCGCGCCCGTGGTGGCGGTGTTCGCGGCGCGGGTGAGTCTGGTGGCCGTCCCGTGCAATCTGCTGGCGGAGCTGGCGGTGGCCCCGGCGACGGTGCTGGGGTTCGCGGCCCTGGCCGTGGCGCCGGTCGCGATGCCCGCCGCCGAGCTGCTGGCCCGGTGTGCGGGCTGGCCGACGGAGTGGATCGCCGGTATCGCCCGGACCGGGGCGTCGCTGCCGGGGGCCCAATCGGGGTGGCCGGGCGGCTGGGGCGGGGGAGTGCTGCTCGCCGGGGTCACGGTCGGGGCGGTGTTCCTGGTCAGACGGCTCCCGCGCCGCCCGTGGCCGGTGGCCGCGTGCGCGGTGCTCCTGCTGCTCGCCGTGGTGCGGCCCGCCCCGCTGACCAGGATCGTCACCGGCTGGCCACCGCCGGACTGGGCGTTCGCGATGTGCGACGTGGGGCAGGGCGATGCCACGGTGCTGGCGGCCGGGGAGGGGACGGCGGTGGTGGTCGACGCGGGGCCGGACCCCGTTCCGGCCGACCGGTGCCTCCGGACGCTGGGGGTCACCCGGATTCCGTTGCTGCTGCTCACGCACTTCCATGCCGACCATGTGGCGGGGCTGGCCGGGGTGCTGCGAGGCCGGACCGTCGGGGTGATCGAGACGACGACATTCGCGGAACCGCCCGAACAGGCCCGGTTCGTCCGCAGGACCGCCGCCGGGGCCGGGGTGCCGGTGGTCCCGGTGGAGCCGGGGGAGTGGCGGGCGGTGGGGGGCCTCTCCTGGCAGGCGCTGTGGCCGCCGCCTCCGCCGGCGGTGACACCGGACGGGCCGAACGACGCCAGCGTCACGTTGCTGGTCCGGGTGGGCGGACTGACACTGCTGCTCCCCGGCGACCTCGAACCGCCCGCCCAGCAGGCTCTGTTGCGGGCGCATCCGGAGCTGCCGCCCGTGGATGTCCTCAAGGTCGCCCACCACGGCTCGGCCCGCCAGGACCCCGCGCTGCTACGGGCGATCCGTCCTCGGCTGGCGCTGATCTCGGCGGGGAGGGGCAACCCGTACGGCCACCCGGCCCCGTCCACGGTGTCGCTGCTCGCCTCGTCCGGGGCGCGGGTACTGCGCACGGACACGGACGGCGCCATCGCGGTGACCGGGAGGGGGAGCGGGGGTGGGGCGGGGAACGGACTGGTGGCGGTGCCCCTGGGGCGTGGTCCATGAGGCCGGGCGCGGGGTGCCCCGGGCCGGAGGCGGCCAGGGGGCACCTCCAGGCGGTCGGGGGTGCCTCCAGGGCGGGAGGGGAGGTGCCCCCTGGCCGGAGGGGACGGGCGAGTGCCCAGGCGGGAGAGACGGGCGGGTGCACAAGCCGCAGGGGTCGGGCCGTGGTCGTCGGGTGGTGGCAGGCGTTGTTACGGGGCCTCCAGCCAGCCCTCGTACTCCTCGGCCAGTTCGTTCAGGGCCGCCGGGTCGAGGCGGTGGTCCGGGTCCTCGACCACGACCAGCCACTGGGCGTCCTCGGCGTCGTCCTCGCCGGCCAGGGCGTCGCGTACGAGCTGGGGCTCCTCGGTCACGGCGAAGCGGGCGGGGAGTTCCTCGGCCACCTCGTCGGCGGCGTCGCGGTCGGGCAGCACCAGTACGTGTCGGGTCACATCGCTCACCTGGACATTCTCCAGTACGGGGTGGGGTGGGGGGGGAGGGGAGGGGGAGGGCAGACGGAGGTCGGCCGGGAGCGGCCGGGGGCTGTCAGGGGGGCGTGGGATGCTGGAGGGCGATGGCCACCAGGAAGAATTCCACCGACGATCCGCTCGCTCCCCTCACGCTCGCCGTGGGCCAGGAGGACCTGCTGCTCGACCGCGCCGTACAGCAGGTGGTGGCGGCCGCGCGGGCCGCCGACGCCGACACGGATGTGCGCGACCTCGCCTCCGACCAGCTTCAGCCCGGCACGCTGGCCGAGCTGACCAGTCCTTCGCTGTTCGCTGAGCGCAAGGTCGTGATCGTACGGAACGCGCACGATCTGTCGGCGGACACGATCAAGGATGTGAAGGCGTATCTCGATGCGCCTGCCGAGGAGATCACGCTCGTGCTGCTGCACGCGGGCGGCGCCAAGGGCAAGGGGCTGCTCGACGCGGCGCGCAAGGCGGGGGCGCGGGAGGTGGCGTGCCCCAAGACGACGAAGCCGGCGGAGCGGCTGACGTTCGTGCGGTCGGAGTTCCGGGCGCTGGGGCGCTCGGCGACGCCCGAGGCGTGCCAGGCGCTGGTCGACTCGATCGGCAGCGATCTGCGGGAGCTCGCTTCGGCCGTGTCACAGCTGTGCGCGGACGTGGCGGGGACCATCGACGAGGCGGTCGTCGGGCGCTACTACACCGGGCGGGCGGAGGCGTCGAGCTTCACGGTCGCGGACCGGGCGGTGGAGGGCCGGGCGGCGGAGGCGCTGGAGGCGTTGCGGTGGTCGCTGTCGACCGGGGTGGCGCCGGTGATGATCACCAGTGCGCTGGCTCAGGGGGTGCGGGCGATCGGGAAGCTGTCGTCGGCGCGGGGCGGGCGGCCGGCCGATCTCGCCCGGGAGCTGGGGATGCCGCCGTGGAAGATCGACCGGGTGCGGCAGCAGATGCGGGGGTGGACGCCGGATGGGGTCGCGTCCGCCCTGCGGGCGGTGGCTGAGGCGGATGCGGGGGTCAAGGGTGGGGGGGATGATCCCGAGTACGCCTTGGAGAAGGCGGTGGTGGCTGTGGCGCGGGCGGCGCGGGCTCGGGGGTGACTGGGTGACCGCTTGGTTAGGCCCCGCCCCTTCCCTGAACCCTCCGGGGGAAAGGGGGACGAAGGTGGTTTCCCGGGGGCTGCGCCCCGGACTCCGGCGGGGGCTTCGCCCCCTGCACCCCTTCGCGAGGCCTGCGCCCCCTGCGTCCCGCCCTCGGGGCCACGCCCCGGACCCCGGCGGGGGCCTCCGCCTCCTGCACCCCGGCGGGGGCCTGCGCCTCCTGCACCCCGGCGGGGGCCTGCGCCTCCTGCACCCGGCGGGGGCCTGCGCCTCCTGCACCCCTTCGCGGGGCCTGCGCCCCCTGCACCCCGCCCTCGGGGCCACGCCACCGCCCCCAAAAAAGCCAAAACCCCGCCCCCTGCACCCCTTCGCGGGGCTGCGCCACCCCACCCCCCACCTCAAAAACAAAAACCCCGCCCCCGCCCAGCCGGACGGAAACGGGGTTCTGCTTCAAGAATCGCCGCACCCGCGTGGCGAACGCAGGCCGCGTGCGGCGGTGGTGCTGGGTACCGGGGAGGGAGCGGATGAGAGGGCCCGCTGGGTCCCTTCCGGTGGTCTATCAAGTGGTCAGCCTTGGAGACTGGCCAGGCGAGCGGCCCGGGGGCCGGTCACTTGGGCAGGGTCAGGCAGCCTTGAGGGCGGCAACCTTGGTGGCCAGCGCCGACTTCTTGTTGGCGGCGGCGTTCTTGTGGATGACACCCTTGCTGACGGCCTTGTCCAGCTTCTTGGAGGCGGTGCGGACAGCCGTGTCGGCCGCCTCGACGTCGCCGGCCAGGACAGCCTCGCGGGCCTTGCGGATCGCGGTCTTGACCTCGGACTTGACGGCCTTGTTACGCAGGCGCGCCTTCTCGTTGGTCTTGTTCCGCTTGATCTGGGACTTGATGTTCGCCACGAAAGAGCCTTTTCAGGTTCGATGTATCAGATGGTTGTGACACTCGCCGCTGAGAGGGCGGACGAGGCACAGCTGCCCAGGCTACCAGCAGGCCGACTGGCGGCCCAAACCGAGCGCAGTGCCGTTCCCATGGGACGATGGGGGCTACGTATCGATCCGACATCGCCCGAGACGAGACGCCCCGCGTCTCAAGAATCAGGACCCTGCGTGCCCGCGACTCCTACCAACGTGCCCGAGCCGAGCCGTACCGACCCGGCTCTGATCCGCAATTTCTGCATCATCGCGCACATCGACCACGGCAAGTCGACCCTTGCCGACCGGATGCTCCAGCTGACCGGCGTGGTCGACCAGCGGCAGATGCGTGCTCAGTACCTCGACCGGATGGACATCGAGCGCGAGCGCGGCATCACGATCAAGAGTCAGGCCGTGCGGCTGCCCTGGGCCCCCACCGAGGGGCCGGGTCAGGGCAGCACCCACATCCTGAACATGATCGACACCCCGGGGCACGTGGACTTCACGTACGAGGTGTCGCGGTCGCTGGCCGCCTGTGAGGGGACCGTCCTGCTCGTCGATGCCGCTCAGGGCATCGAGGCGCAGACCCTGGCGAACCTCTACCTCGCCATGGAGAACGACCTCACCATCGTTCCCGTCCTCAACAAGATCGACCTGCCCGCCGCGCAGCCGGAGAAGTTCGCCGAGGAGCTGGCCAACCTCATCGGCTGCCAGCCCGAGGACGTGCTGAAGGTCTCCGCGAAGACCGGTGTCGGGGTGGACGCGCTGCTCGACCGCGTGGTGCGCGACGTGCCCGCGCCGGTCGGTGTGGCCGACGCCCCCGCCCGCGCGATGATCTTCGACTCGGTCTACGACTCGTACCGGGGCGTCGTGACGTACGTCCGTGTCGTCGACGGACAGCTCAACAAGCGTGAGCGGATCCGGATGATGTCGACCGGTGCCACGCACGAGCTGCTGGAGATCGGCACCAACTCGCCGGAGATGCTGCCCGCCGACGGGCTGGGTGTCGGCGAGGTCGGTTATCTGATCACCGGTGTGAAGGACGTCCGCCAGTCCAAGGTCGGTGACACCATCACCTCCCTGCACCACGGCGCCACCGAGGCGCTCGGCGGGTACAAGGACCCCAAGCCGATGGTCTTCTCGGGTCTGTATCCGCTGGACGGGTCGGACTACCCGGACCTGCGCGAGGCCCTCGACAAGCTCCAGCTCAACGACGCCGCGCTGGTGTACGAGCCGGAGACCTCGGCGGCGCTCGGCTTCGGCTTCCGCGTCGGCTTCCTCGGCCTGCTCCACCTCGACGTGATCCGTGAGCGTCTTGAGCGCGAGTTCGGGCTCGACCTCATCGCGACCGCGCCGAACGTGGTCTACCGGGTGGTTCTGGAGGACGGCAAGGAAGTCACCGTCACCAATCCGAGTGAGTTCCCCGAGGGGAAGATCTCGGACGTGTACGAGCCGGTCGTGCGTGCCACGATCCTCGCGCCCAGCGAGTTCATCGGTTCGATCATGGAGCTGTGCCAGACCCGGCGCGGCACCCTGATCGGGATGGACTACCTCTCCGAGGACCGCGTCGAGATCCGCTACACGCTGCCGCTCGCGGAGATCGTGTTCGACTTCTTCGACCAGCTGAAGTCCAAGACCCGGGGTTATGCCTCGCTCGACTACGAGCCCACCGGCGAGCAGTCCGCCAGCCTCGTCAAGGTCGACATCCTGCTCCACGGCGACAAGGTCGACGCGTTCTCGGCGGTCACCCACAAGGACGCGGCGTACGCCTACGGTGTGCGGCTCGTCGCCAAGCTGCGCGAGCTCATCCCCCGCCAGGCCTTCGAGGTGCCCATCCAGGCCGCGATCGGCTCCCGGGTGATCGCCCGCGAGACCATCCGCGCCATCCGCAAGGACGTCCTCGCCAAGTGCTACGGCGGTGACATCTCCCGTAAGCGGAAGCTGCTGGAGAAGCAGAAGGAAGGCAAGAAGCGGATGAAGATGGTCGGTTCCGTGGAGGTTCCGCAGGAGGCCTTCATCGCGGTGCTGTCCAGCGACGAGTCTGCGAGCAAGAAGAAGTGACCGGCGAGTAGCCGACCGGTGCCGTGACGGACCCCCGCTCTTCCGAGCGGGGGTCCGTTCGTTATGAAACCACCTTCCGCTGCCTCTTACGCGGCGGGGCGGGGTCGCTCTACTCTGATCACGGCCCGATGGTTACTCGCCAGTTAAACAAGAAGCAGCCACAGCTCTGCCGCAGGCCGGCCCGGAGGACGTCGTGAGCGACACACATACCTTGATCGAGAACCGGCCACCGTCCGTGGCGGCCCTCTTCGTCCAGCGCGTGGAGGCCACTCCGGACCTGGAGGCCTATCGCCACCCGGTCCCGGCCGCCGACGGGCAGGGGCCCGACGAGTGGAAGTCGCTGAGCTGGGGCCAGGCCGCCGAGCGGGTCTACGCGATCGCGGCCGGGCTCGCCGATCTGGGTGTGACCGCCGAGCAGCGCGTGGCGCTCTCCTCCTCCACCCGGATCGAGTGGATCCTCGCCGACCTCGGGACGATGTGCGCGGGCGGCGCGACCACCACGATCTACCCCCAGACCAACGCCGAGGAGTCCGCCTACATCCTGGGCGACTCCGAGAGCCGGGTGCTCTTCGCGGAGAACGCGGCCCAGCTCGCCAAGGCCCGCGAGCGCCGCGCCGAGCTGCCCGAGCTGAAGCACGTCGTGGTCTTCGACGCGGCCGGCGCCGAGCCCGTCGAGAGCGACCCCGAGGGCTGGGTGCTCACCCTGGCCGAGCTGGAGGCGCGCGGCGCCGCGTATCTGGAGAAGCACCCGGACGCGGTCAAGGAGCGGATCGCGGCGATCACCTCCGACCAGCTGGCCACGCTGATCTACACCTCCGGGACGACCGGCCGCCCCAAGGGCGTGCGGCTGCCGCAGGACAACTGGTCGTACATGGCGAAGGCGATCGCGGCGACCGGGCTGATCAGTGCCGACGACGTCCAGTACCTCTGGCTGCCGCTCGCCCACGTCTTCGGCAAGGTGCTCACCTCCGGCCAGATCGAGGTCGGGCACGTGACGGCCGTCGACGGCCGGGTCGACAAGATCATCGAGAATCTGCCGGTCGTCCAGCCCACCTACATGGCGTCGGTGCCCCGGATCTTCGAGAAGGTCTACAACGGTGTGGCCGCCAAGGCGCGGGAGGCCGGCGGGGCCAAGTACAGGATCTTCCAGTGGGCCGCCGAGGTGGCCCGTGAGTACGCCAAGGCCAGTCAGGACAACTTCCGGCGCACCGGCCGGGCGACCGCCCCCTTCGGCCTCACCGCCAAGCACAAGGTCGCGGACGCGCTGGTGTACGCCAAGATCCGGGAGGCGTTCGGCGGACGGCTGCGCGCAGCGGTCTCGGGTTCCGCCGCGCTCGCCCCCGACATCGGCTTCTTCTTCTCCGGCGCCGGGATCCACATCCTGGAGGGGTACGGGCTCACCGAGACCAGCGCCGCCTCCTTCGTGAACCCGGGCGAGGCCTACCGGACGGGCACGGTCGGCAAGCCGCTGCCCGGTCTCGAGGTGCGCATCGCGGACGACGGCGAGATCCTGCTGCGCGGTCCCGGCATCATGGAGGGCTACCACAAGCTGCCCGAGAAGACCGCCGAGGTGCTGGAGTCGGACGGCTGGTTCCACACGGGTGACATCGGCGAGCTCTCGGCGGACGGCTATCTGCGGATCACCGACCGCAAGAAGGACCTCATCAAGACGTCCGGCGGCAAGTACATCGCGCCGGCCGAGGTCGAGGGCCAGTTCAAGGCGGTCTGCCCGTTCGTCTCCAACATCCTGGTGCTCGGCGCAGACCGGAACTTCTGCACCGCGCTGATCGCCCTGGACGAGCCCGCGATCCTGGGCTGGGCCAAGGATCACGGGGTCACCGGCTCGTACGCCGAGGTGGTCGCGAACCCGGAGACGGTGGCGCTGATCGAGGGCTATGTGAAGCGTCTCAACGAGGGCCTCCAGCGCTGGCAGACCATCAAGCAGTTCCGGCTGCTGCCGCGCGACCTCGACGTGGAGCACGGCGAGCTCACCCCCAGCCTCAAGCTGAAGCGGCCGGTCGTCGAGCGTGAGTACAAGGATCTGATCGACGAGATGTACTCCGGCTCGCGCGAGGTGTAGCGCGGCGGGCGGGGGCGCTCAGCAGCGCCCCCGCCGCTGTTCGCGGGCGAGCAGCAGCTCCGGTCGGCGGTCTCTCCCGGTCGCCGGACGGTGCCGCTGGACTCATCGTGTCGCCCTACGTGGTCGGCGCGGCGGTGGCGGTGTCCCCGGCGCCGCTCGACTGCTTCGGTACGGATGACGTGCCTGCCGGGTCGGCGCCCGCCGCGTCCTCGCCCTCCGGGTCGAGCAGGGCGCACACCACGGTGAGCAGCCGGTCCACGTCGACGGGCTTGGGCACGTACTCGTTGGCGCCCTGCGCGATGGACTTCTCGCGGTCGCCAGGCATGGCTTTCGCGGTCAGGGCGACGATGGGCAGATCGGCCCACAGGGGGCTGCGGCGGATGGCCTCGATCGTCTCGTATCCGTCCATCTCGGGCATCATGATGTCCATCAGGACCAGCTCGACGTCCGGGTTGCGCTCCAGGGACTCGATACCCTCGCGGCCGTTCTCCGCGTACAGCACCGGCATGCCGACCCGGCCGAGCACATGGGTGAGCGCGAAGACGTTGCGGATGTCGTCGTCGACGATCAGCACCCGCCGGCCGGGCAGCACCTGCCCCGCCCGGCCCTCCTTCCACTGCTCCAGCCTGGTGGTGGGCGGCCAGACGTCGTCCTGCTCGGCCATCAGCACGGGCTCGGTGGCGGAAGGCCGGGCCGGGTCGGCGGTGAGCTGGGGGAGCTGGTCCGGCTCGGCGGACACATGGCCGGGGTGGAGCACCGGCACGTACAGGGTGAAGGTGGAGCCACGGCCCGGTTCGCTCTCGGCGATGATCCGGCCGCCGAGCAGGCCCGCGATCTCGCGGCTGATGGAGAGGCCGAGGCCGGTGCCGCCGTACTTGCGGTTGGTCGTCCCGTCGGCCTGCTGGAACGCCTCGAAGATCACCGGGAGTTTCTCGGGCGCGATGCCGATGCCGGTGTCGGTGACCTCGAAGGCGATCAGGTCGTCCGCGCCCGGCACCACCCCGTTGTCCGGGTCCTTGATCCGGGTGACGCGGAGCTCGACGCGGCCGGAGGAGGTGAACTTGATCGCGTTGGAGAGCAGGTTGCGCAGGATCTGCTGGAGCCGCTGCTCGTCCGAGTACATCTCGCGCGGCACGTCCTCGCCCACCGCGACCTCGAAGGCGAGGCCCCGGTCGAGGGTGATGGGGCGGAAGGTGGCGTGGACGTAGTCGAGCACCTTGATGAGCGGCAGCTTCTTGGGCCGCACGTCCATCCGGCCCGCCTCGATCTTCGACAGGTCCAGGATGTCGTTGATCAGCTGGAGCAGGTCCGAGCCGGAGCGGTGGATCGTGCTGGCGAACTGCACCTCCTGGTCGGAGAGGTGGTCGTCCGGGTTGTCGGAGAGCAGCCGGGCCAGGATGAGCAGCGAGTTGAGCGGGGTGCGCAGCTCGTGCGACATGTTCGCCAGGAACTCCGACTTGTACTGGGAGCTGGTCGCGAGCAGGGCCGCCTTCTCCTCCAGCTCGGCGTTGGAGCGCTGGAGCTCGGCCTGCTGGCGCTGGAGTTCGTCCGAGCGCTCCTGGAGCTGGATGGCGAGCCGCTGGGACTCGCTGAGCAGCGATTCCGTACGGGAGTTGGCGATGATGGTGTTGATCGCGACGCCGATGGTGTTCACGAACTGGTCGAAGAAGGCCAGGTGGACATCGGAGAAGCGGGAGAAGGAGGCCAGTTCGATCACGCCGAGGAGCTTGTCCTCGAAGAGGATCGGGATGATCACGACACTGGCCGGGGACGCCTCGCCGAGCCCTGAGTTGATCTTGATGTAGTCCGGCGGCGCCTCCTCCAGCAGGATCCGCTTCTTCTCCAGCGCCGCCTGGCGCACCAGTCCGTGGCCCGGCATGCCGGTGGTGTCCACGGTCGCGCCCTGGGCGGAGCCGTAGCCCGCGATGAAGGCGAGGCCCTTGGTGGTCGACGTCGTACGGGACGGGGTGCCCTCGTTGCCCGGGTCGGCCAGGAAGAACGCGCCGTACTGGGCGTTCACCAGCGGGGTCAGCTCACGCAGGATCAGGTCCGCGACCTCCATCAGGTCGCGGTGGCCCTGCATCAGACCCGCCAGGCGCGCCAGGTTCGACTCCAGCCAGTCCTTGGCGCGGGTCGTCTCGCGCAGGTTGGACACCATCAGGTTGATGTTGTCCTTCAGCTCGGAGACCTCGCCCCGGGTCTCCACGGTGATCGAGCGGGACATGTCGCCCTGGGCCACCGCCGAGGCCACCTCCGCGATCGCGCGGACCTGGGTGGTGAGGTTGAGGGCGAGCTCGTTGACGTTGGTGGTCAGGCGCTTCCAGGTGCCGTACACGCCCTCGACCCGCGCCTGGCCGCCCAGCTGGCCCTCCGAGCCGACCTCGCGGGCGACCCGGGTGACCTCGGAGGAGAACGAGGAGAGCGTGTCCACCATGGTGTTGATGGTGGTCTTCAGCTCCAGGATCTCGCCGCGCGCGTCCACGTCGATCTTCTTGGAGAGGTCGCCCTGGGCCACCGCGGTCGCCACCTGGGCGATGTTGCGCACCTGGGAGGTGAGGTTGTCCGCCATGTAGTTGACGTTGTCGGTGAGGTCCTTCCAGACGCCGGAGACGCCGAGGACCTGGGCGCGCCCGCCGAGGCGCCCGTCCGTGCCCACTTCGCGGGCGACCCGGGTCACCTCGTCCGCGAACGCCCGCAGCTGCTCCACCATCGTGTTGACGGTGTCCTTGAGCTCCAGGATCTCACCGCGCGCGTCCACGGTGATCTTCTTGGAGAGGTCGCCGTTGGCGACGGCCGTGGTCACCTGGGCGATGTTGCGCACCTGGGAGGTGAGGTTCGACGCCATGAAGTTGACGTTGTCGGTCAGGTCCTTCCAGACGCCGGACACCCCGCGCACCTGCGCCTGACCGCCGAGGTTGCCCTCGGTGCCGACCTCGCGGGCCACCCGGGTGACCTCGTCGGCGAAGGCGGAGAGCTGGTCGACCATGGTGTTGATGGTCGACTTCAGCTCCAGGATCTCGCCCTTCGCCTCCACGGTGATCTTCTTGCCGAGGTCGCCCTGGGCCACCGCCGTCGAGACGAGCGCGATGTTGCGCACCTGGGAGGTGAGGTTGTCCGCCATGAAGTTGACGTTCTCGGTGAGGTCCTTCCAGACCCCGGAGACGCCCCGGACCTGGGCGCGCCCGCCGAGGTTGCCCTCGGTGCCGACCTCGCGGGCCACGCGGGTGACCTCGTCGGCGAAGGCGGAGAGCTGGTCGACCATGGTGTTGATGGTCGACTTCAGCTCCAGGATCTCGCCCTGGGCGTCCACCGTGATCTTCTGGGAGAGGTCGCCGTTGGCGACGGCGGTGGTCACCTGGGCGATGTTGCGGACCTGGGAGGTGAGGTTCGACGCCATGAAGTTGACGTTGTCCGTGAGGTCCTTCCAGACCCCCGAGACGCCCCGGACCTGCGCCCGCCCGCCCAGCTGACCCTCGGTGCCGACCTCGCGCGCCACCCGGGTCACCTCGTCCGCGAAGGCGGAGAGCTGGTCGACCATCGTGTTCACGGTGAGCTTCAGCTCAAGGAGCTCACCGGTCGCCTCGACCGTCACTGTACGGGTGAGGTCGCCGCGCGCCACCGCCGTGGTCACCGCCGCGATGTCGCGGACCTGCGCGGTCAGCCGGGAGGCCATCGTGTTGACGGCCTCGGTCACGTCCCGCCAACTGCCGCTCAGGCGCTGCACCTTGGCGCGTCCGCCCAGGCGCCCCTCGGTGCCGACCTCGCGGGCGACCCGGGTCACCTCGCCGGTGAAGAGGGAGAGCTGGTCCACCATCTTGTTGACGGCGCGGCCGAGCCGGCGCAGATCCCCGCGCAACTGGCGGTTGCCGTCGTGGAGGTCGACCCGCTGGGTCAGATCGCCGCCCGCCACCGCGTCCAGGACCCGGGTGGCGTTCGCCGCCGGGACGACCAGGGCGTCGATCAGGGTGTTCGCGCTGTCCACCCCGGCCGTCCAGGCGCCCTGCCCCGGGCTCGCCGCCAGCCGCTCGTCCAGCCGGCCGTGGCGCACGACCTCGCGGCGCACCCGTTGCAGCTCGTCCGTGAAGTGCTGGTTGCGCACGGCCACTTGGTTGAAGATCGCGGCGAGTTCGGCGGGGATCCCCTCGTGCGTCTCCTGGAGGCGGACCCCGAAGTCGCCGTCCCGCAGCGCCGTCATCGCGGCCAGCAACGGGCGCAACTCCAGTGCCCGGACCCACTCCCCGCCCTCGGGCGGCGCGGCGCTGTCTCTGTTCATCCCGGCCCACTTCAGTGACTCGGTGCTTATGGGCACGCTCAGTCTGTCACTCTGTCGGTGTCATGAGGTGCGCAATGTGAGAACCGATCAGGAGCCGCACCGTGGGGTCCATTCCAACGCAGCGGGAGAGCGGGAACCGCCCGCCCGGCCCGGTGCCCTCTCCTGGCGCGGCGGAGCGCCGGCCCGCGTCCGCCGCCCGCACCGGCCTGCCCGGCAACCCGCTCGCGCCCGCCGCCGCCCGCCGCTTCGCGCGCGCCGCCCTCGCCGACTGGACCGCCCAGGGCGCGCCCGGCGCCGACGGGCTGGACGAACGGGCCGCGGAGGAGGTGGCCATACTCGTCAACGAGCTGGTGACCAACGCCGTGGTGCACGCCGGCACCACCGTCGAGCTGGTCTGCCGCCTGGAGCCGCCCGCCGGGGACGAGCCCGGCGCGGTGGTCGTCGAGGTCTCCGACCACCACCCCTCCCGGGCCGTACGCCACGAGCCGCGCGGCCCGCGCGAGCCGGGCGCGCCGGACGGGCGCGGGCTGCACCTGGTGGCCGCGCTCGCCGACTGCTGGGGCATCACCTACCGCACCGGCCTGAAGACGGTCTGGGCACGGCTGCTCCTCGACGCGGGGGACGCCTCCCCGGGCGAGGACGACCCGGGCCGCGACGACCGGCTCCGGCGCGGACCGCGCGCCGCCGGGACACCGGCGGCCCCCGGCTGCGGCGCCCCCCTCGGGCAGGACCGCGACTGGGTGAACCGGGGCGCCCTCTCCTTCCTTGCGGAGGCCTCCGACCTGCTGGCGGGCCAGTTCGACGAGGACATGATCGCGGCGCTCGCCGGGCAGCTCCTGGTGCCCCGGCTCTGCGACTGGTGCGCGATCTGGCTCGACCCGGAGACCGGCGGCCCGGCCGGCGAGCCCCGCCTGGCCCGGGTGTGGCACGCCCGTGAGTCGGGGATCGACGAGCTGCGGGCGGTCCTGGAGAAGGACCCGCCCCGGCTGCCGGAGTCGGCGCGCGGCGGCCCGGTCCCGATCCCCTGGCCCGCCCCGCAGGACGGCGACGACGGGGCGGCGCTCGCGTACCGGATGGTGGCGGGCGGCCGGGCCGTCGGCGTGCTCATGCTCGGGCGGGCCGGGACCGCGCGCATCCCCGACGAGGTCACCGGACTGGTCGAGGACTTCGTGCGCCGGGTGGCGCTGGCGATCGGCGCCGCGCGCCAGTACACCCGCCAGGTCACCATCAGCCGGGTCCTCCAGCGCGGACTGCTGCCGGCGAGCGTGGCGGAGATCCCCGGCGTCGACAGCGCGCTGGTCTACCAGCCCAGCGGCGAGGGCGTCGCGGGCGGCGACTTCTACGACCTGTTCCCCGGCGCCGACGGCCGCTGGTGCTTCGCGCTCGGCGACGTCCAGGGCAGCGGCCCGGAGGCGGCGGTCGTCACCGGCCTGGTGCGGCCCTGGCTGCGCCTGCTCGCCCGCGAGGGGTACGCGGTCCACGACGTCCTGGACCGCCTCAACAAGCTGCTCGTCGACGACGGCGTCGAGGCCGCCGAGGCGGCCGCCCGGATGGTCGCGGCGGCGGGCGGCCGCGAGGTGACCGAGGGCCCGCAGGCCCGCTTCCTGTCCCTGCTGTACGGGGAGCTGGTCCCGGTGCCGCCGGAGAGCGGCGGCGGCGTCCTGTGCACCCTGGCGAGCGCGGGTCACCCGCTGCCGCTGCTGCTGCGGCCCGAGGGGTCGGTGCGGGCCGCGGCGGTGCCGCAGGTGCTGGTCGGGGTGGTGGAGGGGGCGGCGTACGAGAGCGAGAGCTTCCGGCTGATGCCCGGCGACACCCTGCTGTGCGTCACGGACGGGGTGACCGAGCGCCGCTCCGGGCGGCAGATGTTCGACGACGGCGACGGGCTCGCGGCGGTGCTCGCGGGGTGCGTGGGCATGACGGCGACGGGGGTCGCGGAGAGCGTCAAGCGGGCGGTGTACGCCTTCGGCACCACGCCGCCGGAGGACGATCTGGCGCTCCTGGTGCTCCAGGCGCGCTGAGAGCCTGTCTTCGGCCCGCCGTCCGCGCCCCGACGCCGGCACGCACGCTCGGTGTGCGGTGTGCGGTGTGCGGTGTGCCAGGACAGGGGCGTGCCCGGGGCCGTCCGCGGTGGCGGACAATGGGGGCATGCCTTCCGTACTGCCCGATGGTGAGCCCATGCCCGAGGACGGGGCGCTGCCCGGTTCCGCCCTGGAGGGCGCAGGGGAGCGGCCGCTCGGCTTCTACCTGCACGTTCCCTACTGCGCCACGCGCTGCGGGTACTGCGACTTCAACACCTACACCGCCACCGAGCTGCGCGGCTCCGGCGGCGTCCTGGCGTCCCGGGACAACTACGCGGCCACCCTGACCGACGAGATCCGGCTGGCCCGCAAGGTGCTCGGCGACGACCCGCGCCCGGTCCGTACGGTCTTCGTGGGCGGCGGCACCCCGACCCTGCTCCCGGCCGCCGACCTGGTCCGGATGCTCGCGGCCGTACGCGAGGAGTTCGGCCTGGCGGACGACGCGGAGGTGACGACGGAGGCGAACCCCGAGTCGGTGGACCGGGCGTACCTGGAGGAGTTGCGGGCCGGGGGGTTCAACCGGGTCTCCTTCGGCATGCAGAGCGCCAAGCAGCACGTCCTGAAGATCCTCGACCGTACGCACACGCCGGGCCGCCCCGAGGCGTGCGTGGCCGAGGCGCGGGCGGCGGGCTTCGACCACGTCAACCTCGACCTGATCTACGGCACGCCAGGGGAGTCGGACCAGGACTGGCGCGAGTCGCTGGCGGCGGCGGTGGGGGCGGGCCCCGACCACATCTCCGCGTACGCCCTGATCGTCGAGGAGGGTACGCAGCTGGCGCGCCGGATCCGCCGGGGCGAGGTCCCGATGACGGACGACGACGTCCACGCGGACCGCTATCTGATCGCGGACTCGGTGCTGGCGGAGGCGGGCTTCCACTGGTACGAGGTGTCGAACTGGGCCACCACGGAGGCGGGCCGCTGCCTGCACAACGAGCTGTACTGGCGGGGCGCGGACTGGTGGGGGGCGGGTCCCGGGGCGCACAGTCATGTGGGGGGCGTGCGGTGGTGGAACGTGAAGCATCCGGGTGCCTACGCGGCGGCTCTGGCGGAGGGGCGTACGCCGGGGGCGGGGCGGGAGGTCCTTTCGGCGGAGGATCGCCGGGTGGAGCGCATCCTGCTGGAGCTGCGGCTGCGGGAGGGCTGCGAGCTGTCGCTGCTGCGCCCGGCGGGTCTCGCGGCGTCGCGCCGCGCCCTGTCGGACGGGCTGCTTGAGGCCGGGCCGTACGGGGAGGGGCGGGCGGTGCTGACGTTGCGGGGGAGGTTGTTGGCGGACGGGGTGGTGCGGAACCTGGTGGACTGACCCGGCCCTGCCCGGCCCCGGTCCCGGCCCTGCCCGGCCCCGGTCCCGGCCCTGCCCGGCCCCGGCGGCGGGTGGGTGGCGGCCGCTCGCGCAGTTCCCCGCGCCCCTTCGGGCCTTGGATTTTGGCTGCGGGCCGGTGGTGGGCTGGCCGCGCAGTTCCCCGCGCCCCTGGGATGCGCCCCTTCGGGGCGCCCAGGGGATTGCCGCGCAGCGGCATCTTCAGGGGCGCGGGGAACTGCGCGAGCAACCCAGCACGGTCCGCAGGCGAATCCCCGGCCCGAAAGGGGCGCGGGGAACTGCGCGAGCGGCCCCCGCCGGGGCGCGGGCCGGCACTGCGGAACAGGGCTCGGGGCGGAGCCCTGCCCCCGGAGGGTTTAGGGGAGGGGCGGGGTGGGGGACGTCACGAAGTCGATCAGTTCCTCCACCCGCCCCAGCAACTCCGGCTCCAGATCCCGATAACTCCGCACCCCGGAGAGAATCCGCTGCCACGCCGCCCCGGTGTTCCCCGGCCACCCCAGCGCCCGGCACACCCCCGTCTTCCAGTCCTCCCCCCGCGGCACCACCGGCCACCCCGCGATCCCCACGGCCGCCGGCTTCACCGCCTCCCACACGTCGATGTAGGGGTGCCCGGCCACCAGCACGTGCTCGCCCGTGACCGCCGAGGCGATCCGGGACTCCTTGGAGCCGGGGACCAGGTGGTCGACCAGGACGCCGAGGCGCGCGTCGGGGCCGGGTGCGAAGTCCGCGACGATCGCGGGCAGGTCGTCGATACCCGACAGGTACTCGACGACGACCCCCTCGATGCGCAGGTCGTCCCCCCACACCTTCTCCACCAGCTCCGCGTCGTGGCGCCCCTCGACGTAGATGCGCCCCGCGCGCGCCACCCGCGCCCGCGCCCCCGGCACCGCCACGGAGCCCGAGGCGGTGCGCGCCGGGCGCGAGGGCGTGGGCGCCGGCGGGCGTACCAGCGTGACCACCTTGCCCTCCAGCAGGAACCCCCGGGCCGCCAGCGGGAACACCCGCTGCTTGCCGAAGCGGTCCTCCAGGGTCACCGTCCCCGCCTCGCAGCGGAGCACCGCCCCGCAGAACCCGGTCGTCACCTCCTCGACGACCAGGTCGAGCTCGGCGGGCACCTCGGGAGCCGGGGTCCCCTTCTTCCAGGGCGGAGTCAGGTCCGGGCTGTAGCTGCGCATTCCGATGAGAATACGGGTGGATCATGTGCCCATATGGGTGTACGCCGTTATGACACGCCGAATTCCTCGGCGAGCCCGACCCGCTGCGCCCGGACGAACGCCGCGTCCACCACCGCCCCGTGCCCCGGCACGTACACCGCGTCCTCGCCGCCCAGGGCGAGCAGCCGGTCGAGGGCGGCGGGCCAGCGGGTGCGGACCGCGTCCGGCCCGGCCTGCGGCTCGCCGGACTCCTCGACCAGGTCACCGCAGAAGACGATCTCGGGCGAGCCGGGCACGCCCGGCGAGGCGGGGACCAGCAGGGCCAGGTCGTGGCCGGTGTGGCCGGGGCCCACGTTGGCCAGCAGCACCTGCCGCCCGCCCAGCTCCAGCGTCCACTCGCCCGTCACGAAGTTGTGTGGGCGCACCAGCAGGTCAGCCGCCTCGGCGGCCTGCGCGGGCGGGACCCCGTGGGTGACGGCGTCGGTCCGCAGGGCGTCCCCGTCCAGGACCCGGTCGATCCCGACCGCGCCGTACACCTGGGCCCCCGAGAACGCGGCCGTGCCCAGCACATGGTCGAAGTGCGGATGGCTCAGTGCGATATGCGTCACCCGGCGCCCGAGCAGCGCCTGCGCCTGGGCGCGCAGCTCGGCGCCCTCGCGCAGGGTCGAGCCCGTGTCGTACAGCAGGACGGCGTCCTCGCCCGCGACCAGGCCCACCGTCGCGTCCCACCCCGGCAGCCTGCGGCGGCCCACGCCGTCGCCCAGCCGCTCCCAGCCGAACTCTTCCCAGGGGACGTCCATGACACGACGCTATCCCGGGCGGCCGGGGCGGGGCGTTCGAGCGCGCCGCGAGCGTCACGGGCGGCCGCCCTTGCTAGGGGTGTACCGGTCGGCCGTACACTGGCCGGGGATCGCTGGCACTCGAACGCGCAGAGTGCCAGGGCCGAGCGGCCAGGGACGACAGCTGGAGGTGTGCGCGGTGCTCAGTGAACGCAGACTCGAAGTCCTGCGCGCGATCGTCCAGGACTACGTCGGGACCGAGGAGCCGGTGGGCTCGAAGGCCCTGACCGAGCGGCACAAGCTGGGCGTCTCGCCGGCGACCGTGCGCAACGACATGGCCGTGCTGGAGGAGGAGGGCTTCATCGCCCAGCCCCACACCAGCGCGGGCCGTATCCCCACGGACAAGGGCTACCGGCTCTTCGTCGACCGCCTCGCGGGCGTCAAGCCGCTGTCGTCGCCGGAGCGGCGAGCCATCCAGAACTTCCTGGACGGCGCCGTCGACCTCGACGACGTGGTGGCGCGCACGGTCCGGCTGCTCGCGCAGCTGACCCGGCAGGTCGCCGTGGTGCAGTACCCGTCGCTGACACGGTCCACCGTGCGGCACGTGGAGCTGCTGTCGCTGGCCCCGGCCCGGCTGATGCTGGTGCTCATCACGGACACCGGACGGGTCGAGCAGCGGATGGTCGACTGTCCGGCGCCGTTCGGCGAGACCTCGCTGGCGGATCTGCGGGCCCGGCTCAACAGCCGGGTGGTGGGGCGCCGCTTCGCGGACGTCCCGCAGCTGGTGCAGGATCTCCCCGAATCCTTCGAGCCGGAGGACCGAGGAACCGTTTCGACGGTGCTCGCCACCCTGCTCGAAACCCTGGTGGAGGAGACCGAGGAACGGCTGATGATCGGCGGCACCGCCAATCTCACCCGCTTCGGACACGACTTCCCCCTGACCATTCGGCCGGTGCTGGAGGCGCTGGAGGAGCAGGTCGTGCTCCTCAAGCTGCTCGGCGAGGCCAAAGAATCGGGCATGACCGTACGAATCGGGCATGAGAACGCCCACGAAGGGCTGAACTCCACGTCCGTCGTCTCGGTCGGCTACGGTTCGGGCGGCGAAGCCGTCGCGAAACTCGGCGTGGTCGGACCGACCCGCATGGATTACCCCGGAACGATGGGAGCGGTACGCGCAGTGGCACGTTACGTCGGACAGATCCTGGCGGAGTCGTAAGTGGCCACGGACTACTACGCCGTACTGGGCGTACGCCGCGACGCATCGCAGGACGAGATCAAGAAGGCGTTCCGGCGCCTGGCGCGTGAACTCCACCCGGACGTGAATCCGGACCCGAAGACGCAGGAGCGCTTCAAGGAGATCAACGCCGCCTACGAGGTCCTCTCGGACCCGCAGAAGAAGCAGGTCTACGACCTCGGAGGCGACCCCCTGTCGTCCTCCGGCGGTGGTGGCGCCGGTGGCTTCGGCGCGGGCGGCTTCGGGAACTTCTCGGACATCATGGACGCGTTCTTCGGCAACGCGGCGCAGCGCGGCCCCCGTTCGCGCACCCGTCGCGGCCAGGACGCCATGATCCGGCTGGAGATCGACCTCAACGAGGCGGCCTTCGGTACGACCAAGGAGATCCAGGTCGACACGGCGGTCGTCTGTACGACCTGCTCCGGCGAGGGCGCCGCTCCCGGCACCTCGGCGCAGACGTGTGACATGTGCCGCGGCCGCGGCGAGGTCTCCCAGGTCACCCGCTCCTTCCTCGGCCAGGTCATGACCTCCCGCCCCTGCCCCCAGTGCCAGGGCTTCGGGACCGTCGTGCCCACGCCGTGCCCGGAGTGCGCCGGCGACGGCCGCATCCGCTCGCGCCGCACGCTCACGGTCAAGATCCCGGCCGGTGTCGACAACGGCACCCGGATCCAGCTCGCGGGCGAGGGCGAGGTCGGCCCCGGCGGCGGCCCCGCCGGTGATCTGTACGTGGAGATCCACGAGCTCAACCACGACGTCTTCCAGCGCCGCGGCGACGATCTGCACTGCACGGTGACGATCCCCATGACGGCGGCGTCGCTCGGCACCAAGGTGCCGCTGCAGACGCTGGACGGCATGGAGGAGGTGGACATCCGCCCGGGCACCCAGTCGGGCCAGTCCATCCCGCTGCACGCGCGCGGTGTGACGCATCTGCGCGGCGGCGGCCGGGGCGACCTGATCGTCCACGTCGAGGTCACCACGCCGACCAAGCTGGACCCGCAGCAGGAGGATCTGCTGCGCCAGCTCGCGAAGCTGCGCGGCGAGGAGCGCCCCACGGGCCAGTTCCAGCCCGGCCAGCAGGGGCTGTTCTCCCGGTTGAAGGACGCGTTCAACGGTCGGTGACCGTTGGGACCGGTTGTTCGTCTGCGGCTGTGCGGTCGGTCGCTCGCGTGGTTCCCCGCGTCCCCAGGTAGTCAGGGGCGCGGGGAACCACGCGAGCAACCCCGCACGGTCCGCAGGCGGAAGTCCGGACCCGGGGCGGAGCCCAGGACGGCCGCAGGCCACGGGGGCGGGGCCCAGCCCACGGCGGGACGGGCGATTCGGTGCCCGAGCGCACCCGTGGCACGATGCGGGCATGGCTTTGACCGATCTCTGCCGGTATCCGATCGTGCAGGCTCCCATGGCCGGTGGCGTCTCCGCCCCCGGCCTGGCCGCCGCGGTCTGCGAGGCCGGCGGACTCGGGTTCCTGGCCGCCGGGTACAAGACGGCCGACGGCATGTACCAGGAGATCAAGCAGCTGCGCGGGCTCACCGGGCGCCCCTTCGGGGTCAACCTGTTCATGCCGCAGCCGCCGCACACCGACCCGGCCGTCGTCGAGGTGTACCGCAACCAGCTCGCGGGCGAGGCCACCTGGTACGGGACACCGCTGGGCGACGCAGATTCCGGCGGCGACGACGGCTACGAGGCCAAGCTGGCGATCCTGCGCGAGGACCCGGTCGCGGCCGTCTCGTTCACCTTCGGCTGCCCCGAGCGCGAGGTGCTCGCCGCCTTCGCCGCCCTCGGCACGTACACCGTCGTCACCGTGACCACCCCCGACGAGGCGCTGGCCGCGCAGGTCGCCGGGGCCGATGCCGTGTGCGTCCAGGGGACCGAGGCCGGCGGCCACCAGTCGACGCACCGCGACGACCCGCAGACCGACGGCTCCGGGCTCGGGCTGCTGACGCTGATCACCCAGGTCCGCGAGAGCGTGACGCTGCCGATCGTCGCGGCGGGCGGCCTGATGCGCGGAGCCCAGATCGCGGCGGTGCTCGCGGCGGGCGCGGACGCGGCGCAGCTCGGCACGGCGTTCCTGGCCTGCCCCGAGTCCGGCGCGCACGCCCTGCACAAGCAGGCCCTGACCAACCCCCTCTTCGTCCGTACGGAGCTGACCCGGGCGTTCTCCGGACGCCCGGCTCGTGGCCTGGTCAACCGCTTCATGCGCGAGCACGGGCCGTACGCCCCGGCCGCCTATCCCCAGGTGCACCAGATCACCGCCGGGCTGCGGCGGGCCGCCGCGGCGGCCGGCGACGCCCAGGGCATGGCGCTGTGGGCGGGCCAGGGGCACCGGCTGGCGCGGGCGCTGCCCGCCGGAGAGCTGGTGGAGGTCCTGGCGGCCGAGATGGACGCGGCGCTGGCAGCGGTGGCCGCCGCGTCGAGAAACCGAAACACATGAGGAGTACGTCATGACCGCCCCGGTCTTCGTCGTCGAGCGTTTCCACGAGTCCGGGCCGGGCGGCCGGTACGTCCTGGACGGCCCCGAGGGGCGGCACGCCGTCTCCGTGAAGCGGCTCAAGCCCGGTGAGGACGTCGTCCTCACCGACGGGTCGGGCACCTGGGCGGACTGCGTGGTCCTGGAGACCGAGGGCAAGGACCGGCTGATCGTCCAGCTCGACTCGCTGACGGACGAGCCGGAGCCGCAGCCGCGCATCACCGTCGTCCAGGCGCTGCCCAAGGGCGACCGGGGCGAGGTCGCGGTCGAGACGATGACCGAGGTGGGCGTCGACGCCGTGGTGCCGTGGCAGGCCTCGCGCTGCATCACGCAGTGGAAGGGCGACCGGGGCGCCAAGTCCCTCGCCAAGTGGCGCGCCACGGCCCGCGAGTCGGGCAAGCAGTCGCGCCGGGTGCGGTTCCCGGAGGTACGGGACGCGATGACGACCAAGCAGGTTGCCGCGTTTTTGGCCACGGCTGATTTCGCCGCCGTGCTGCACGAGGGCAGCGACGTCCCGAGCGAGCCGCTGGCCACGGCCGAGCTGCCCGTCCGGGGCGAGATCGTCCTGGTCGTGGGCCCCGAAGGGGGCGTGTCGCCGGAGGAGCTGGCCCTCTTCGCGGAGGCGGGCGCCCGGCCGTATCTGCTCGGTCCGAGCGTGCTGCGCACCTCCACGGCGGGTACGGCCGCGGCGGCGCTGCTGATGGGACGCACCGGCCGCTGGTCGTGAGGCCGCGGGCGGAGGCCGGCCCCCGGCCGGCCTCCGCCCCGCGTCGTAAAGCCGTCTACCGCGTCCGGCGCGGGGGTGGGACGCTGGCGCGTATGGGGGCAAGGAGATACGTCACGTGGCCGCTGCGGCACCGGCGCGCGCTCGCCGCGCTCGGCCTGGTCGCCTCGGCGGCGGCCGGGGCCGCGGCCTGCGACCCGGTCGGCGGCATGAGCTCGGTCACCGTCTCGGTGACCACCGACAAGGTCGCGACGAGCAAGCTGGAGCACGAGGGCTTCAAGGTGCGGTATCTGACCTGCACCGCGAAGGTCGACGGCGGCTCGTCGACCCGTACGCCGTCGGCCGGTTCGACCCGTACGGTCGCCACGGTCGACTGCCGGGGCCGCACCGACGACAACAAGAAGATCAGCGTCACCGGCAAGGTGACGGAGGAGCGCGAGGACCGCTGTGTCCGGGGCGATCTGACGGCGAAGGTCGCGGACCGCACGGTCTTCCGCGCGAGCGTCCTGGGCGACTGCAACGCGCCGCCGCCGAACCGGAGCACGCCGAGGCCCCCGGGGAAGCCGGGCAAGCCGGGCGGCCGCCCGACGGTGACGGTCACGGTGACCGTGACGGAGACGTTCCAGGGCAAATGACGGCCCGGCGGGACCGGGGCGCGTGGGGATCGGCGGGCAGACGTCAGTAGCATGCTGCTGACTGATCGATTGTGCCCACCCGTTTCCCCTTGTCCCACCGCGACCGAGGAGCCCAGGACCGTGGCCGGAGAGCCGCAGGCGGACTGCCTGTTCTGCAAGATCGTCTCGGGGGACGTCCCGGCGACCGTCGTCCGGGAGACCGCGACCGTCGTGGCGTTTCGCGACATCAACCCCCAGGCGCCCACGCACGTCCTGGTCATCCCGCGCGTCCACCACCCCGACGCGGCCTCCCTCGCCGCCGCCGAGCCGGCGGTCGCCGCCGACCTGCTGCGCGAGGCCGGGGAGATCGCCGTCGCCGAGGGGATCGACACCAGCGGGTACCGGATCGTCTTCAACACCGGCACCGGCGCGGGCCAGACCGTCTTCCACGCCCACGCCCATGTGCTGGGCGGGCGCGGCCTGCAGTGGCCGCCCGGCTAGCGGGACAGGACCGGTAACCCCCCTTGTCCGTACGTGAACTGGTGGTGCTCGGCACCGCCAGCCAGGTCCCGACCCGGCACCGCAACCACAACGGCTATCTGCTGCGCTGGGACGGCGAGGGCATCCTCTTCGACCCCGGCGAGGGCACCCAGCGGCAGATGCTGCGGGCCGGGGTGGCCGCGCACGACCTCGACCGGATCTGCGTCACGCACTTCCACGGCGATCACTCGCTGGGGCTCGCCGGGGTGATCCAGCGGATCAACCTCGACCGGGTGCCGCACCCGGTCACCGCGCACTACCCGGCGAGCGGCCGGCACTTCTTCGACCGGCTGCGGTACGCGACGGCCTACCGCGAGACGGTCGAGCTGGCGCAGGCCCCGGTCGAGGGCGAGCACGCGGTGCTGGCCGCGACCGACGCGTACACGCTCGAAGCGCGCCGGCTCTCGCACCCCGTCGAGTCCTACGGCTACCGGATCACCGAGCCGGACCGGCGCCGGATGCTGCCCGCCCTCCTGTCCGAGCACGGCATCACCGGTCCCGACGTGGGCCGCCTCCAGCGCGAGGGCGTACTGCGCGGGGTGACGCTCGCCGACGTCAGCGAGGTGCGGCGCGGCCAGCGGTTCGCCTTCGTCATGGACACCCGGCTCTGCGACGCGGTGCCCGCGCTGGCCGAGGGCTGCGACATGCTGGTCATCGAGTCGACGTTCCTGGACGAGGACGCGACGTTGGCCGAGGACCACGGGCACCTGACGGCAGGCCAGGCGGCCGGGGCCGCCCGGGACGCCGGGGTGCGCCACCTCGTCCTCACCCACTTCTCGCAGCGGTACGCGGACCCGGCGGACTTCGCGCGGCAGGCGCGGGCGGCGGGTTTCGAGGGGGAGCTGACGGTCGCGGCGGACCTGACGCGGGTGCCGCTGCCGAGACGTACGCCGTAACCGCGTCGCCGCAACCACATCGACGATCCGGCCGCAGGGCCGCTCTTTTTCAGGAAGTACCTCCATGCCCCTCCCCCTCCCCCTCCCCAAGGCCGAACTCCACCTCCACATCGAAGGCACCCTCGAACCCGAGCTCGCCTTCGAACTGGCCGCGCGCAACGGTGTGAAGCTGCCGTACGCCGACACCGAGGAGCTGCGCGAGGCGTACCTCTTCGACGACCTCCAGTCCTTCCTGGACCTGTACTACTCGCTGATGGCGGTGCTGCGTACGGAGGAGGACTTCGAGGCGCTGGCGGAGGCGTATCTGGCGCGGGCGGCGGCGCAGGGGGTGCGGCACGCGGAGATCTTCTTCGACCCGCAGGCGCACACGGCACGGGGGGTGCCGATCGGGACGGTGGTGGAGGGGCTCGGTCGGGCCCTGGACCGCAGCGAGGCGCGCCACGGCGTCACGACCCGGCTGATCCTCTGCTTCCTGCGCGACCTGTCGGCGGAGTCAGCCCTGGAGACGCTGGAGGCGGCGCGTCCGCATCTGCACCGGATCACGGGCGTCGGCCTCGATTCGGCGGAGGTCGGGCATCCGCCGGCGAAGTTCCGCGAGGTGTACGCGATGGCGGACTCGCTGGGGCTGCGGAAGGTGGCGCACGCGGGGGAGGAGGGGCCGCCGTCGTACATCACCGAGGCGCTCGACGTGCTGGGCGTGGAGCGGGTGGACCACGGGCTGCGGGCCCTGGAGGACCCGGAGCTGGTGGCCCGACTGGTCCGCGACCGTATCCCGCTGACGCTGTGCCCGCTCTCCAACGTACGGCTGCGGGCGGTGTCCACGCTCACCGAGCATCCGCTGCGGCGGATGATGGACGCGGGGCTGGTGTGCACGGTGAACTCCGACGATCCGGCGTACTTCGGCGGGTACGTCGGGGACACGTTCGATGCGGTGGGGGCGGCGCTGGGGCTGTCGGAGGAGGAGCTGCGGGCGCTGGCCCGGAATTCGTTCGTGGCGGCGTTTTTGGGGGAGGGGGAGCGGGAGGGGTACCTGGCGGAGGTCGAGGCGTACGAGTTCCCCACCCCGCCCGTTCCCTGAACCCTCCGGGGGCGCCTGTCGGCGGTGGTGGTGTGCGGGCCGGTGGGGGCTGGTCGCGCAGTTCCCCGCGCCCCTGTGGGACGGGGCCGCGCCCCGGTCCTGGGGCCTCCGGATGCCGGGCGAGCCGGACTGCCCAGGGGCGCGGGGAACTGCGCGCTCAGCCCCCGCTCGCCCGCAGACGGACTCACACCGACAGCCCGAACTCCCCGCCCACCGGCTGCCCCACCAAGTGCCCCACCCGCTGCGCCGCAGGCTCCAGCACCGGGACCGGGCGCGCGCCGGGGCGGGCCAGGAGCGTCAGGGGGGCCGCCACCAGGAGCAGGAGCGCCCCCAGCACCACCCCCATCCCCCCGAACCCCACCCACGCCGACAGCACGCTCCCCGTCAGCGGCCCGCACGCCACCCCGAGCGACGACGCGGAGCCCGCCAGGACCGCCCAGCGGCCGCGCGGGTCCAGGGACGCCGCCAGGGCGATCAAGTACGACAGCACCACCGGGTAGAAGACGTTCCACAGGATCTCGCCGGACGCGAAGGACACCAGCCCCCGCGCGGACGCGCTCACCAGCACGCACCCCGCGATCACCACCGTCCCGCCCCCGATCGGCACCGCCCGCCCCAGCCGCGCGCCCAGCGCCCCCGCGCCCGTCACCCCGAGCAGCCCCGCGAGCAGCGCGACCGCGAACACCGCCCCCACCGTCACCTCGTCCAGCCCCGCCTGGGTCAGGCCGATGCGCCCGCTCACGCCCCACAGCGCGTTCTGCGCCAGGGACCAGCACAGCATCGCCGCCGCCAGCACCGCCCCGGTCCGCCGGTGCGGCAGGAGCGAGGACGGCCCGGCCCCCGTGGAAGGCGCGGTGGCCCGCCCCGCCAGACGGCCCGTCGCCGGCCACACCAGCCCCGCCACCCCCGCGATCGCCACGAACGGCAGCCCGTGGCCGCCTCCGAGGTGCGGGAGCGTCAGATACAGGGCCCCGGCCGTCGCCGAGACCGACAGCAGTCCCAGCGTGGTCAGCCGGTGCGGGTCCCGCCGCGCGGCCATCCCCGACGCCGCCACCGCCGTCGCCGTACCGGACCCAAAGCCCCCGACCACCGCCCCCGCCACCACCAGCGGCAGCAGCGAGCTCAGCGCGGCGGTTCCGTAACCCGCCAGCGCGAGCAGCAGACCCAGCCGCGCGAGCCGTCGCTCCCCGTACCGCTCCACCCGCCCCGCCAGCGCGAAGCCCGCCGACGCGGAGCTCAACAGCAGGACGGAGCCGATGAGTCCGGCCCCGGTGGGCGGCAGGCCGAGGCCCGACGAGAGGCGGCCCACGACGGTGGGGAGCAGATAGGCGGCCAGATAGCCGGCCGTGAAGACGGCGACCAGCGGCCAGGCGGCACGGGGGCGTGCGGACATGGGCGTTCCCAGGAGCGGTGCCCGAACGGGCAGAAGGCGGGGAGACGGGGGCAAAGAGGGGGGATGCGCCCGGTGTTGTCACGTACGGGAACGCGGCCCAATTTGTATCAAGCCGCCCGAGCCCGTGAAAGCCGACCCTTGGTGATCTAGGTCACTTCTCTGTTTCCGAAGGTGAGGGGCCGGGTAGTGGCAGTGCCCGCGTGCGTCGTCAGCGCCCTTTCCCTTGACCTCGATTGTTCACATATCTAGTCTCCATTCCTATGGATGTACCGTCGCAGTCGATCCGTCTCGTCGATGTCCGGCTCACCCCCGTCCTCGTCTCCGACCCCCCGCTCCTCAACGCGCAGGGCGTCCACCAGCCCTACACCCCCCGCCTCGTCGTCGAAGTGATCACCGACGATGGCGTCATCGGGGTCGGGGAGACCTACGGCGACACCAAGTACCTGGAGCTGGCCCGGCCGTACGCCGACGCCCTCCTGGCTGCCCGGCACGCCCTGGCGGACCTCAACGGGTTGTTCACAATGATGAACAAGCTGCCCGTGGACGACGCCTACGTCGACCACTCCCTGGACGTCGGCGGGCTGCGCGGAGTGCAGAGCGCCGACAAGCTGCGGCTCTCCGTCGTCTCCGCCTTCGAGGTCGCCTGCCTCGACGCGCTCGGCAAGACGCTGTCTATGCCCGTGCACACCCTCCTCGGCGGCAAGGTCCGCGACAGCGTGGAGTACAGCGCCTATCTCTTCTACCGGTGGGCCGAACACCCGGGCGGGGCGGGGGAGAAGGACGACTGGGGCGCGGCGCTCGGCCCGGAGGGGATCGTGGCGCAGGCCCGGCGGTTCGTGCGGGAGTACGGGTTCGGCTCGTTCAAGCTCAAGGGCGGTGTCTTCCCGCCCGAGCAGGAGACCGCCGCGATCCGGGCGCTCGCCGAGGCCTTCCCGGGGCGCCCGCTGAGGCTCGACCCGAACGGCGCCTGGAGCACCGCCACTTCACTGCGCGTCGCCGCCGAACTCGCGGACGTACTGGAGTACCTGGAGGACCCGGCGTCCGGCACGCGCGCGATGGCGGAGGTCTCCGCGGCCACCTCCGTCCCGCTCGCCACCAACATGTGCGTGACCACGCTCCCCGAGATCCGCGAGGCGTTCCTGACCGACGCCGTGCAGGTCGTCCTCAGCGACCACCACTACTGGGGCGGGCTGCGCAACACCCGGGAACTGGCGGCGATCTGCCGTGCCTTCGGCATCGGCCTGTCCATGCACTCCAACACGCACCTGGGCATCAGCCTGGCCGCCATGACCCACGTCGCCGCGACCGTGCCCAACCTCGACTACGCGTGCGACAGCCACTACCCCTGGCAGAGTGAGGACGTCATCGTGGACCGCCACGTCTTCCGGGACGGGCGCCTGGCCGTCTCCGACGCTCCCGGGCTCGGCGTCACCCTCGACCGCGACGCCCTCGACCGGCTCCACCGCCGCTGGCTGGCCGACGACGGCGCCTGCCGCGACCGCGACGACGCCGCCGCGATGCGCCGGGCTCCCGGGTACGAGCGGTGGCGCACGCCGGAGCTGCCGCGCTGGTAGACGCGGCCGCCCGCCGCGCCCCCGACCCCCGGCGGCGGCTCCCGGCGTGTACGGATCGGGCACACTGGCCCCATCCGTACGCGAACGGGAGTCCGCCGTGACCACATCCAGCAGAGAGCAGCAGGACCGCGCAGACCTGGGGCACAGCGCGGGTGTCGACCCGCTGGGCAAGGTGCGCGGGCCCCGCGACCCGGAGTGCGACGTCTTCCTGACCGGCACGGTCTTCCTCGACATCATCTTCACCGGCCTCGACTCCGCCCCGGTGCGCGGTACCGAGTCCTGGGCGCGCGGCATGGGCTCCAGCCCCGGGGGCGTCGCCAACATGGCCATCGCGCTCGCCCGCCTCGGGCTGCACACCTCCCTGGCGGCGGCCTTCGGCGACGACCACTACGGCGAGTACTGCTGGGACGCGCTGGAGCAGGGCGAGGGCATCGACCTGTCGCTGTCGCGGACCGTGCCCGGCTGGCACTCGCCGGTCACCGTCTCCATGGCGTACGAGGGCGAGCGGACCATGGTCTCGCACGGCCACGAGGCACCCCCGGAGGAGGCCGCCCCGGCCGTGCCGCCCCGCGCGCGTGCCGCGATCGCCTCGCTGGTGCCCGGCCGCACCGAGGAGTGGATCGCCGACGCCGCACGGCGCGGCGCGCGGATCTTCGCCGACGTGGGGTGGGACGACACCGGGCACTGGGACCTGGCGGGGCTGACCGGCCTGGAGCACTGCGAGGCGTTCCTGCCCAACGCGGGCGAGGCGATGCGCTACACCCGCACCGACTGCCCTCGCGCGGCGGCCCGCGCGCTGGCCGACAGGGTGCCGGTCGCGGTGGTCACCCTGGGCGCGGAGGGCGCGTACGCCGTGGACGGCTCGACCGGGGAGACCGCGGAGGTCCCCGCGATCGCGGTGGAGGCGCTCGACCCGACGGGGGCGGGGGATGTGTTCGTGGCCGGGTTCGTCACCGGGACGCTGGCCGGGTGGCCGCTCGCGGACCGGCTCGCCTTCGCGGGGCTGACGGCCGCGCTGTCCGTCCAGGAGTTCGGGGGTTCGCTTTCGGCGCCGGGGTGGGCGGAGATCGCGGCGTGGTGGCAGGCCGTGCGGACTCGGTCCGGCCAGGATCCGGCGGCTCTGCGGCGCTACGAGTTCCTGGAGGCCCTGCTGCCCGGTGCGGCCCGGCCGTGGCCGTTGCGGCGCGCCGTCCCCACGATCGGCTTCCGCCGCCCGGCGTGACCGTCCCCCTGCGCCCCCGTGCCGGGCTGCCCACGCAGTTCCCCGCGCCGCATGTTCACCCGGTCTTTGTCTGCGGGCCGGTGGTGGGCCGGCCGCGCAGTTCCCCGCGCCCCCTCGTGGGCTGGTCACCGTCTGTCCCTGCGGGACGGTGGTGGGTTGCTCGCGCAGTTCCCCGCGCCCCTTCAGGGCGCCCTGCGGGCGTTCCCTCAGGGTGCTCCTTACGGGCCGGAGCAGGCACGACCCCCTAGGGGCGCGGGGAACTGCGCGAGCAACCACGACCGACCCGCAGACAAAGACCGGCCCCTTCGAGGGGCGCGGGGAACCGCGCGGCCAGCCCGCCACGGCCCGCAGACAAAGTCCGGGCAACACAAGGCCCCGTCCGAAAACCTCTCGGCGCTGTCAGCGCCAGGTCGTACGCTTGGTAGTCCAGAGGTTGTCGAGCAGCGAGAACCCTGCAACGGGAGGTATGCGCAGGCCACAGAGCCGGCCCATGACTCAGACACCCACACAGCCGCAGGCGAGTGCCCAGATCGAGGTCCCTGCCAAGCACCCGATGGTGATGCTGCTCGGATCCAGGGACTCGCTGCTGCGCGTGATCGAGAAGGCCTTCCCGGCGGCCGACATCCATGTCCGGGGCAATGAGATCAGTGCCACGGGGGCCCCGGCGGAAGTCGCGCTCATCCAACGCCTGTTCGACCAGATGATGCTGGTGCTCCGCACCGGTCAGCCGATGACGGAGGACGCAGTGGAACGCTCGATCGCCATGCTCAGAGCGAGCGAGAACGGCAGAGCGGAGGACGGCCACGAGACCCCGGCCGATGTCCTGACCCAGAACATCCTCTCCAGCCGTGGTCGCACGATCCGCCCCAAGACCCTCAACCAGAAGCGGTACGTCGACGCGATCGACAAGCACACGATCGTCTTCGGCATCGGCCCCGCCGGTACCGGAAAGACCTATCTCGCCATGGCCAAGGCGGTCCAGGCCCTGCAGTCCAAGCAGGTCACCCGGATCATCCTGACCCGCCCCGCCGTCGAGGCGGGCGAGCGCCTCGGCTTCCTGCCGGGCACGCTCTACGAGAAGATCGACCCGTATCTGCGCCCGCTCTACGACGCGCTGCACGACATGCTCGACCCCGACTCCATCCCCCGGCTGATGGCGGCCGGCACGATCGAGGTCGCCCCGCTGGCGTACATGCGCGGCCGCACGCTGAACGACGCGTTCATCATCCTGGACGAGGCGCAGAACACCAGCGCCGAGCAGATGAAGATGTTCCTCACCCGTCTCGGCTTCGACTCGAAGATCGTCATCACGGGTGACATCACCCAGGTCGATCTCCCGAACGGCACGAAGAGCGGTCTGCGCCAGGTCCAGGAGATCCTGGAGGGTGTCGAGGACGTCCACTTCTCCCGGCTGTCGTCCCAGGACGTCGTCCGGCACAAGCTCGTCGGCCGTATCGTCGACGCGTACGAGAAGTACGACAGCCAGCAGGACCGCAACGGGAAGTAGTCAGAGCGCACCATGTCGATCGACGTCAACAACGAGTCCGGAACCGAGGTCGACGAGCAGGCGATCCTCGACATCGCCCGCTACGCGCTCACGCGGATGCGGATCCACCCGCTCTCCGAGCTCTCGGTGATCGTCGTGGACGCCGAGGCCATGGAGCAGCTGCACATCCAGTGGATGGACCTGCCGGGACCGACCGATGTCATGTCCTTCCCGATGGACGAGCTGCGTCCGCCGATGAAGGACGACGAGGAGCCCCCGCAGGGGCTCCTCGGTGACATCGTGCTCTGCCCGGAGGTCGCCAAGCAGCAGGGCGAGGACGCGCCGACCCGGCACTCGATGGACGAGGAGCTCCAGCTCCTGACCGTCCACGGCGTGCTCCACCTGCTCGGGTACGACCACGAGGAGCCGGACGAGAAGGCCGAGATGTTCGGTCTCCAGGCGGCCATCGTGGACGGCTGGCGGGCGGAGAAGGGCCACACCGGCCCCTCCCCGGCGCCGACCGTCTCATGACCGGGCAGCTGCTCGTCGGCGCCGTCGCGCTGGTCGTGGTGGCCTGGCTGGCCGCCTGCGCGGAGGCCGGTATCGCCCGTACGTCGTCGTTCCGCGCGGCCGAGGCCGTACGGTCGGGGCGGCGCGGGGCGGCGAAGCTCGCCCAGGTGGCCGCCGACCCGACCCGCTACCTCAACGTGGCCCTGCTGGTGCGGGTCGCCTGCGAGATGGCGGCCGGGGTGCTGGTCACCTATGTCTGCCTGGAGGACTTCGCGCAGACCTGGACGGCGCTGCTCGTCGCCATCGCGGTGATGGTGCTCGTCTCCTACGTCGCCGTCGGCGTCTCGCCGCGCACCATCGGCCGCCAGCACCCGCTGAACACGGCGACGGCCGCCGCGTACGTCCTGCTGCCGCTCGCCAGGATCATGGGCCCGGTGCCGCAGCTCCTCATCCTCCTCGGCAACGCGCTCACGCCCGGAAAGGGTTTCCGCAAGGGCCCGTTCGCCTCCGAGGCCGAGCTGCGGGCGATGGTCGACCTCGCCGAGCAGGAGTCGCTCATCGAGGACGACGAGCGCCGGATGGTGCACTCGGTCTTCGAGCTCGGCGACACGCTGGTGCGCGAGGTGATGGTGCCGCGCACCGACCTCGTCTGCATCGAGCGCTACAAGACCATCCGCCAGGCGCTCACGCTCGCCCTGCGCTCGGGCTTCTCCCGTATCCCGGTGACCGGCGAGAACGAGGACGACATCGTCGGGATCGTGTATCTGAAGGACCTGGTCCGCAAGACGCACATCAACCGCGACTCGGAGGCCGACCTGGTCTCCACCGCGATGCGCCCGGCCGCGTTCGTCCCCGACACCAAGAACGCGGGCGACCTGCTGCGCGAGATGCAGCAGGACCGCAGCCACGTCGCCGTCGTCATCGACGAGTACGGCGGCACGGCCGGGATCGTCACCATCGAGGACATCCTGGAGGAGATCGTCGGGGAGATCACCGACGAATACGACCGGGAGCTGCCGCCGGTCGAGGAGCTGGCGGACGGCTGCTTCCGGGTCACCGCGCGGCTCGACATCGGCGATCTGGGCGAGCTGTTCGGGCTCGACGCGTTCGACGACGAGGACGTGGAGACGGTCGGTGGACTGCTCGCGAAGGCGCTCGGCCGGGTGCCGATCGCGGGCGCCACGGCGGTCGTGGACCTGCCCGACGGGCGGGCGCTGCGGCTGACGGCCGAGTCGCCGGCGGGCCGCCGGAACAAGATCGTGACCGTGCTGGTGGAGCCGGTGGCCGTCAAGGAGGAGGAAGAGGCGTGACCCCTCAGGAGCTCAGGGACTTCTGTCTGGCGTTCAACGCCGCGACCGAGGAGTTCCCGTTCGGCCCGGACGCCTCCGTCTTCAAGGTCCTCGGCAAGATGTTCGCGCTGAGCAACCTGGGCGGCACCCCGCTCACCGCCAACCTCAAGTGCGACCCGGACGACGCGGTGCGGCTGCGCGCGGAGTACCCGGCGATCGTGCCGGGCTGGCACATGAACAAGCGCCACTGGAACACGGTGGACATCGATCGGCTCCCGGACCGGCTGGTCCGTGAGCTGATCGAGGATTCGTACGACCTGGTGGTGGCGGGGCTGCCGAAGTCCGAGCGGCTGCGGCTCGACCGGGCGTGACCCGCGAGGCCTCGCGGCGGCCAGGACCGACCGCCACCAGGGTCGCCGCCGCGACCACGATCACCGCGACACCAGGAGCGCCGTCCGTACGCCTCTGAACAGGTCGTCCCCGGTCGTGGCCAGGATGCCCAGCAGCAGGGCGATGAACGGGGCCCTGGCCGAGCAGCGCATCCGGGGCGGGGCCGTGTGGGGGCGCGGGGTGTGGCGGGGGTGCGTGCGGGGGGTTGCGCGCGGGTCCGTCCGGGCGCACTCCTTATGCTCTCGCTATGACTCTGAGCACCGAACTCGCCCCCGAGGACCGCAAGATCATCACCCTGGCGCGCAGCGCCCGGGCGCGCAACGGGGTGGCGGAGGGCGCGGCCGTACGGGACGAGACCGGGCGTACGTACGTCGCCGGGACCGTGGAGCTGGACTCGCTCAAGCTGTCGGCGCTGCGCACGGCGGTCGCGATGGCCGTGGCGAGCGGGGCGAAGTCGCTCGAGGCGGCGGCGGTGGTGACCGAGGCGGGGACGGCGTCCGCCGAGGACCGGGCGGCGGTGCGGGACCTCGGGGGGGCGGCTACGCCGGTGCTGGTGGCGGGGCCGGACGGGGAGCTGCGGGCGCGGGTGGAGGCGGGCTGAGGTTTGCCCGTGGGCGTCTGTGGGGGGCCGTTCCCGGGGGCCAGGGGCTCGTCTGCGGGTGGTCTGTGGCTGGTCGCGCGGTTCCCCGCGCCCCTCGGGGGCCGGGCCATTGTCTGCGGGCCGTGCGTGGCTGGTCGCGCGGTTCCCCGCGCCCCTTGAAAGGCCGTCGTTCGTCTGCGGGCCGTGCTGGGTTGCTCGCGCAGTTCCCCGCGCCCCTCAAAGACTTGGCCGAGCTCATTTCTCTGACTGCGGCCTACCCCATAGGGGCGCGGGGAACCGCGCGACGAGCCCCCACCGGCCCGCAGACAACCATCGAGCCCTGAAGGGGCGCGGAGAACCGCGCGAGCGACCCACGACGGCCCGCAGGCAAAGCCCCGGACGCCCCCAGGGGTGCGGGGAACTGCGCGACAAGCCCCCACCGGTCCGCAGACAGAAACCAGGCCCCCAAAAGCTGCGGGCGGCACCCAGCACGGCCCCAGGCCGCCCCCGCTCCGTGGCCGGTTCGTGGCGTCAAACCCTCGGCCGGATCCGGTCCGGTGTACCGGCGCGTTCCGGCCGTCCGTGGCCGAGGCCGAAGAAAGCCCCCGGCCCCCCTTGCGCCCCCACACCCCCCGCGCGTCAATGAACAGCAATCCATCCGACGGACCGTCAGATACGGCAGCCGGGCAGGGGGCGCGAGCCGCGGCCCCCGTGCCGCGTCGGCCGCCCTCCTCCCGCGTGGCGTGCGCACCCCGCCCGCGGCCGGTTTCACGCGCATGCGCATGCGCTTCAGCGCGGCACTCCGCCAACTCTCCCGGTACGGGAAGTACGGGAAGGGGAAACGATGTTACGCAAGAGGCCACTGGTGCTCACGGCGCTCGCCGCGGGCGGCCTGGCCACCGGTGCACTGGTGCTGGCCCCGACGGCCGCGGCCGTCTCCCCGGGGTCGGCCACCGAGGTCTACGACTGCGGTTTCTACGGCGGCGGTGAGGCCACCTTGACGGCCACCCAGAACGGCACGGCCGCCACCGTCACCCTCACCTCCGCCGAGATCACCACCCCGCTCGCCGTGGGCAAGGACACCATCACCACGACCTTGACCATGGCCAAGGCGGGAGGCGGCACGCTGGTCTTCAGCGGGAAGCGCAACCCCGCCATGGCGGCCGGCAGCGGGGTCGCGGTCGGTCCGCTCAGCGGGACCGTCTCGCCCGGCCTCTCCGCCAACGCCCACCCCGGCACGGTGAAGATGGTGGTCTTCGGGATCCCGGTGACCTGCACCTCCACCGCCGCCCAGGCGCCCGGCCCGTTCGTGTTCAGCTGACCCCGGGCACACGTCGAGCCCCCCACGTCTCACCGGACCGGCGCCGCCGCCAGCGGCGCCGGTCCTCCCTGTCCCCGCCGGACGGGTTCCCCCTGACCCCTTGGCTGACCTGCGGGAACGCGGATCTTGACAGTATCTGATGGCCCATCAGTCATGGGATTTCGATTCCATTGACTTCTTTTCGCGCCCCCAGGTCAATGGCTCCCTGCCGGCGCAGCCGAGCCGCTGCTGCGCCACGACCGCAGAGGGGGGCAGTCATGCCTTCACCACGAAGACGGCGCCGCTGGGCCGCCGTACTGGGAGCCGCGGCGCTCATGGCCGGGACCGGGGCGCTCGTCGCGCCCGCGCAGGCCCTGGCCGCGACGCCGGTCGACTTCGCCACGCACTGCGTACCACCGCCCATCGCCGGCATCCCGGCGATCGACGGCACCACGTCCGCCCGGATCACCGTGGACAAGGCCGCGCCGAAGGTCGGTGACACGGTCACGGTCACGTACACCGTCACCAAGCCCGCCGCGGGCAACCCGGTGGACCTGGCGCTGCCCGCCGACATCATGACCCCCACCGGAAAGGTCACCCTGGGCGGTGCCCAGAGCGGCGACGTCACGGTCGCCGGGCCCAAGAAGAACGACCCGGTACCGGGGAAGGGCGCCTTCCCGCCGTTCTCCATGACCGGGACGTTCACCGTCACCGCACCCGGCGCCATCACCCTGTCGCCCGGCGACTACAACATCCACACCAGCTACATCATGGAGCTGGACACCCCCTGCACGGTCACCAACCCGCCCGCGCCCGTCTCCGAGACGGTCACCGCGACCGGCGGCGGCCAGACCAACCAGCGGGCCGTCCAGCTGGGCACCGCCTCCGGCAAGCCCGGCGCGGGCGTCACCGTCACCGGGTCGAAGTTCACCGCGGGCGCGACCGTCACGGTCGCGGGCCGGGCCGGGGCGGCGGAGACCGCCGACAGGGCGACCGTGACGGCGGACGCGCAGGGCGCGTTCTCCACCACCCTCACGGTCAACGACAAGGCGACCAGCGGCATCGTCGCCTACGAGGGAGCGAGCTGGAGCGACGACAAGGGGGCGGGACCGGCGGCGTACACCGTCGTCGACGACACCCCGGCGCCGCCGAACAGCCAGAAGCTCACCTCCGCGGTCAAGGCGGGCACGCTCTCCATGACCCACACCGGTGACGCCGTCTCCCTGGACGCCGTCGATTTCGGCAAGGGCGGCTTCTCCCGTGGCTCGCTCCGGACGGTGACGGTCCAGGACTTCCGCGGCGGCCCCGCGGGCTGGTCCCTGACCGGCAAGGTCACCGATTTCACCGGCCCCGCCGGGGCGAAGATCGACGCCTCGAAGCTCGGCTGGACGCCGGTCTGCACCACCAAGGCCGGTTCCCCGTCGACCTGCGCGGCGGGCTCGCCGGGCACCGTGGGCAGCGCGGGCGCGACCCTCGCGACCACGCCCAACGCGGCGCTCACCGGAGGTGAGTTCACCGTCGACGCCCGGGTCTCGCTGAACGTTCCCGCGTTCACCGCGCCCGGCGCGTACTCCGGCGTGCTGACACTCACGCTGGCCTGATCCACTCAGATCCGCCTGATCCACCCAGATCCACCTGATCCGCCCGTGGGCCGGGCGCGCACCCGGCCGGCCCACCCGTCCCCGGGGGAGCGCACCGTGCGCAGACCTTCCGTCCCGCTGCTGATCGCCGCCGTCATCGCCGTCGCCGTCGCCCTCCTGGCGGCCCCGGGTACGCCCGCGCGCGCCGCCGACAACGGCGACTGGGCCGTCTTCCCCGTCTCCTCCGGCGCGGACCGGCGCCCGTACTTCTACCTCTCCGCGAGCCCCGGCACCACCCTCACCGACCGGGTCACCGTCACCAACAAGACGGCCGCGCCGATGGCCTTCCGGCTCTACGGGGCCGACGCGTACAACACCGAACGCGACGGCGGGTTCGCGGTGCGCACCCAGCGCGAACCGCAGCACGGCGTCGGCGCCTGGACCAGGCCCGACCGGCCGGCGGTCACCGTCCCCGCGCACGCCTCGGTCACCGTGCCGTTCACGCTCACCGTCCCGGCCGACGCCGAGCCGGGCGACCACCCCGGGGCGCTGGTCGCCCTGGACGAGAAGGTCGCGGCCGGGCGGGGGGAGCTGGCCATGGGGGTGCGGCAGGCCGTCGGCGCGCGCGTCTATCTGCGGGTCACCGGGCCCACCGTGCCCGCGCTCGCCGTCGAGGACGTCACCCTCGCCCAGCACCGGCCGCTGGTGCCCGGCACCGGCACGAGCCGGACCACGATCTCGTACACCCTGCACAACCGGGGCAACGTCACCCTCGACCCGAAGGTGGAGCTGAGGGCGACGGGCCTGTTCGGACGGACGCTGCTCAGCCGCGCGCTCACCCGGGTCCCGGCCGAGCTGCTGCCCGGCGAGAAGGTCCGACTCACCGAGCCGTGGGCCGGGTCGCCGCAGGTGGACCGGGGTGACGTACGGCTCACGGCCAGCGCCAGGGGCGTCACCGGCTCGGGCGGCGCCTCCTTCCTCGCACTGCCCTGGCTCGGCCTCGCGGCGCTGGTCGCGGCCGTGGCGGCGGGGGTCCTGGGGTGGAGGCTGCGGCGGCCGCGGGGGCGGCGCGGCTGAGCCGTGGGGGCGTGCGTACAGCGGGGGCGTGCCGATCGGGGAGAATGGGCGGCATGAGCGCTCGTACTGTTGAGAACAACGCCCCCCACCGGGCCGGCTTCGCCTGCTTCGTCGGCCGTCCCAACGCCGGCAAGTCCACCCTCACGAACGCTCTGGTCGGACAGAAGGTGGCGATCACCTCCAACCGTCCGCAGACGACGCGGCACACCGTGCGCGGCATCGTGCACCGGCCCGAGGCGCAGCTGATCCTGGTCGACACCCCCGGGCTCCACAAGCCGCGCACGCTCCTGGGCGAGCGGCTGAACGACGTGGTCCGTACGACCTGGGCCGAAGTCGACGTGATCGGCTTCTGCCTGCCGGCGGACCAGAAGCTGGGGCCGGGAGACAAGTTCATCGCCAAGGAGCTCGCGGGGATCAAGAAGACCCCGAAGATCGCGATCGTGACCAAGACCGACCTGGTCGACTCCAAGGCGCTCGCCGAGCAGCTGCTCGCCGTGCAGCGGCTCGGGGAGGAGCTGGGCTTCGAGTGGGCGCAGATCGTGCCGGTCTCGGCCGTCGGCGACCAGCAGGTCCAGCTGGTGGCGGACCTCCTGGTCCCGCTCCTGCCCGAGGGCCCCGCGCTCTACCCCGAGGGCGACCTCACGGACGAGCCCGAGCAGGTGATGGTGGCCGAGCTGATCCGCGAGGCGGCGCTGGAGGGGGTACGGGACGAGCTTCCGCACTCCATCGCGGTGGTGGTGGAGGAGATGCTGCCGCGCGAGGACCGTCCGGCCGACCGGCCGCTGCTCGACATCCACGCGAACGTGTACATCGAGCGGCCGAGCCAGAAGGGGATCATCATCGGGCCCAAGGGGAAGCGGTTGAAGGAGGTCGGGATGAAGTCGCGCAAGCACATTGAGGCGCTGCTGGGGACGCCGGTGTTTCTCGACCTTCATGTGAAGGTGGCGAAGGATTGGCAGCGGGACCCGAAGCAGCTCCGCAAACTGGGCTTCTGACCCCCCCCGGGGCTACGGCCCCGGCCCCCGGTCGCGGGGCCTGCGGCCCCTGCACCCCGGGCCTCCTTTCGTCTGCGGACCGTCCGTGGCTGGGCGCGCAGTTCCCCGCGCCCCTGAAGGGCACCTCCGGGCCGCCGCACCACGCACGCGCGTCGGGGCGAAGCCCCGCCTTGAGGGGCGCGGGGAACTGCGCGATCGGCCCCCACCGGCGCGCGGGGGAAAGAAAGCGAGACAGCGGGGTCGGGGCCGCAGGCCCCGCTCGGGGTCGGGGGCTCAGGCCTCTGCTATCAGGGCCGTCCCCACCCGCACAAACCCCAACCCCCCATACATCCGCGCCACATCCTCGTCCCCCGCCGACAGGAACACCGTCGACGCACCCCCCTCCCGCGCATCCCGCACCAGCCGTGCCGTGACCGCCGCGCCCAGGCCCCGGCGGCGCGCCGCGGGCAGGGTGCCGACGCCGACGATCTCCGTCACCCCGCCCAGCGGCTGGTGCATGCCCGAGCAGAGCGGGAGGCCGTTCTCGAAGGCCGCCGCCACCGCCGTGAGCCCGGCCCGGATGCGCTCCGCGACCTGCGCAGCGCGTCCGTCCCCCGCCCGGGCCGCGATCTCGGCCGCCAGCTCCCCGGGCCCCGCCGCCCCCACCGCCGTACCGGGAGCCGCGAACGCCAGGTGCGGCACCACCAGGGCCGCGTGCAGCAGCGGGTCCTGCGCGCCGACCATCCGTACGAGGGGATGGGCGGGCGCGTCCGGCGCGCCGGGGGACAGCACCATCAGCGGGTGGGCGTGGACCGCCAGGCCCGACGCCTCCACCGCCGCCCGCAGCCCGGGCGTCACCTCGTGCACCCACTCGAAGGCCTCGGGCACCCCGAGCTCCCGCTGGCGCGCCCGCACCCGGTCGACGTCCGCCACCGACACCGGCCCGGTGCGGCCGAGCGCGGGCCGGGCGTAGAACGGCCAGCCCACCCCCTCCCGTACGAACAGGGTCAGCGGGCCGAAGTCCTCCGCCCGCGCCGAGGTGCGCGGCACCGCGTCGTAGTACTCCTCCAGGAGCCGGAGGCCGGCGGGGAGCGGGGACCCCGTGGACCGGGCGGGGTCGGGCGAGTCGGGTGTGCTTGTCTTCATGCCGCGCATCAAAGCAAGCCGGCGCCCCCCTACGCACCCTCTTTCAGTACGCGCGACACCAGCGTCCGCTGGGCCTCGGACAGCCGGGGGTCCGCGCAGTGCACCGTGCGGCCGTCGACCGTGATCTCGTAGTGGAAGCCGTCGGGCACCCCCGGGGACGGCTCGGCCCGGCCGTCGGCGAGGGCGGCCTCGGCCAGGGCCTGCCACTGGGCCGCGTCGGGCCGGCCCGAAGTGTCGACCTCGGCCCGGCGCTCGATGCCGGCGAATCCTCCTGTGCGGGTCACCTGGATGCGCATGCTCCCTGTCTAGCAGCGCGCGGGGCCCGGCGCACCGCCCGGCCCCGCGCGAAGCCGGCTCGCGGTCACACCGCCGTCACGCCCGCCCCCGCCCCCGGTACGCGGCCCCGCGTCGGGACTTTGGTCCCTGGCCCCTTCCGTAACGTCCCGCATACTGAAACGGGACCGGCGCTTTCGGCGCCTCTCGGCTAGGCTGCGGCACATCATGCGTTTCGGGCTGCTTCTCCTTAGCTGCCGCGGCGAGGGCCTGTAGTCGTAGGCCGACCCCCTCCCCGCGGGACCTGGTGCTGCTTCGACCAGTCGGCCTCCCCCAAGCTCTTCAGGAGCAGGGGGACCCCCAGCCCGAAGGCCCCGAGGAGCCCTACGCCAATGTCTGAGAACTCCGTGTCTGTCGGTCGTCCGACGCCCGTCACCAACGCGACCCACACCCAGAAGCCGTCCGGGATGCCGATCCACAAGTACGGCTCCTACGAGGCCGTGCCCATCCCCGACCGCACCTGGCCGGAGAAGCGGATCACCAAGGCGCCCCGCTGGCTCTCCACCGACCTGCGCGACGGCAACCAGGCGCTGATCGACCCCATGAGCCCCGCCCGCAAGCGCGAGATGTTCGACCTGCTGGTGCGCATGGGCTACAAGGAGATCGAGGTCGGCTTCCCGTCGTCGGGGCAGACCGACTTCGACTTCGTACGCTCGATCATCGAAGAGGGCGCGATCCCCGAGGACGTGACGATCTCCGTCCTGACCCAGGCCCGCGAGGACCTGATCGAGCGGACCGTGGAGTCCCTGCGCGGCGCCCACCGGGCCACCGTGCACCTGTACAACGCCACCGCCCCGACCTTCCGCCGGGTCGTCTTCCGCGGCTCCAAGGAGGACATCAAGCAGATCGCGGTGGACGGCACCCGGCTGGTGATGGAGTACGCGGAGAAGATCCTGGGCCCGGAGACCACCTTCGGCTACCAGTACAGCCCGGAGATCTTCACCGACACCGAGCTGGACTTCGCCCTGGAGGTCTGCGAGGCGGTCTGCGACGTGTGGCAGCCCGAGGAGGGCCGCGAGATCATCCTCAATCTGCCCGCCACGGTGGAGCGTTCGACGCCCTCCACGCACGCGGACCGGTTCGAGTGGATGAGCCGCCATCTGACCCGCCGCGAGTTCATCTGCCTGTCCGTGCACCCGCACAACGACCGCGGTACGGCCGTGGCGGCGGCCGAGCTGGCGATCATGGCCGGGGCCGACCGCATCGAGGGCTGTCTGTTCGGGCAGGGCGAGCGGACCGGCAACGTCGATCTGGTCACCCTGGGCATGAACCTGTTCAGCCAGGGCGTCGACCCGCAGATCGACTTCTCGCAGATCGACGAGATCCGCCGCACCAGCGAGTACTGCAACCAGATGGAGGTCCACCCGCGCCACCCCTACGCGGGCGACCTGGTCTACACCGCCTTCTCCGGCTCCCACCAGGACGCCATCAAGAAGGGCTTCGACGCGATGGAGGCGGACGCCGCCGCCCGGGGCGTCACCGTCGACGACATCGAGTGGGCCGTCCCGTACCTGCCCATCGACCCGAAGGACGTCGGCCGCTCCTACGAGGCGGTCATCCGGGTCAACTCCCAGTCGGGCAAGGGCGGTATCGCCTACGTCCTGAAGAACGACCACAAGCTGGACCTGCCGCGCCGGATGCAGATCGAGTTCTCCCGGATCATCCAGGCGAAGACCGACGCCGAGGGCGGCGAGGTCACGCCCGGCCAGATCTGGTCGGTCTTCCAGGACGAGTACCTGCCGAATCCGGCCAACCAGTGGGGCCGCATCCAGCTGCGTTCCGGCCAGACCACGACCGACAAGGACGGCCGGGACACCCTCACCGTCGAGGCGGTCGTGGACGGCGCGGACACGGTCCTGACCGGCACCGGAAACGGTCCGATCTCGGCCTTCTTCGAGGCGCTGGCCGCCATCGGCGTGGACGCGCGGCTGCTGGACTACCAGGAGCACACGATGAGCGAGGGGGCGTCCGCGCAGGCCGCCTCGTACATCGAGTGCGCGATCGACGGGCAGGTCCTGTGGGGGATCGGCATCGACGCCAACACCACGCGCGCCTCGCTGAAGGCGGTCATCTCGGCCGTCAACCGCTCGGCCCGTCCGTAGCCCCCGAGCTCGCACGGCGCCCCACCGGCCCCCGGCGGCCGGTGGGGCGCCGTCTTTGCGCCACTCCTCCTTCCGGGGTGCTGACGCCGCCTCGCCGATGTGGCTAACATCACGTCAACGCGGCAATGTTGCCGGTCCGTTACGGAGGTGTGCGGTGGTGCTAGGCCGGGGACACGACGCGACGAACCTTCGCGCCGCGGGCATCCTCGAACGCGTGTGGACGGTGCGGACCGCCTGGACCACCGTGGGCGACGGGGAGTTCTTCTGCCCGCAGTGCGGGGGCGACCGCAACTTCCGCCGCCGCACCGGCCGTCGGCGTCTGGCCGTCCTCGGCGTCCCGCTGCTGCCGCGCGGCGCCGCAGGGCCCGTGGTGGAGTGCGCGGCCTGTGAGACCCACTTCGGCACGGACGCCCTCGACCACCCCACCACCACCCGCTTCTCGGCGATGCTGCGCGACGCCGTGCACACCGTCGCCCTCGCCGTCCTGGCCGCGGGCGGCACCTCCTCCCGTACGGTCACCGCGACCGCCGTCGCCACGGTCCGCGCCGCCGGGTACGACGACTGCACCGAGGAGCAGCTGATCACCCTGATCGAGGCGCTGGCCGCCGACACCGGGCGCTTCCTCACCGACACCGAGGCCGACCCGTGCGGTGCGGCCCTCGCCATCGAGCTGCACGAGTCGCTGGAGCCGCTGGCCCCGCACCTGGCCCCGGCCGGCCGTGAGTCGATCCTGCTCCAGGGCGCCCGGATCGCGCTGGCCGACGGCCCCTACCGCCCGGCCGAGCGCGAGGTCCTCACCACGGTGGGCGGCGCGCTCCAGCTGTGCGCCGACGACGTGGCGCGCCTCCTGGCGGCGGCCCGGACCCCGTCCTGAACCACCGTCCTGACGGAGCCCGCCGCCCGCGGTGAAACAATGGGCCCATGAGTCTGTTCCGGGACGACGGCATCGTGCTGCGGACCCAGAAGCTCGGTGAGGCCGACCGGATCATCACGCTTCTGACCCGCGGACACGGGCGGGTGCGCGCCGTCGCCCGCGGAGTGCGCCGCACCAAGTCCAAGTTCGGCGCGCGCCTGGAGCCGTTCTCCCATGTGGACGTGCAGTTCTTCGCGCGCGGCAGCGAGCTGGTCGGGCGCGGTCTGCCCCTGTGCACCCAGAGTGAGACGATCGCTCCGTACGGTGGCGCGATCGTCACCGACTACGCCCGGTACACCGCCGGTACCGCCATGCTGGAGACGGCGGAACGGTTCACCGACCACGAGGGCGAGCCCGCCGTACAGCAGTACCTGCTGCTGGTGGGCGCGCTGCGCACCCTCGCGCGCGGCGAGCACGCCCCCACCCTGGTCCTCGACGCCTTCCTGCTGCGCTCGCTCGCGGTCAACGGCTACGCGCCCAGCTTCGAGGACTGCGCGCGGTGCGGCATCCACGGCCCCAACCGGTTCTTCTCCGTCGCGAGCGGCGGGGTGGTCTGCGCCGACTGCCGGGTGCCGGGCAGCGTCGTACCCTCTGCGGAGGCGGTCGGACTGCTGAGCGCGCTGCTGACGGGGGACTGGGCGACCGCCGACGCGAGCGAGCCCCGGCATGTGCGCGAGGGCAGCGGTCTGGTGTCGGCCTATCTGCACTGGCATCTGGAGCGCGGTCTGCGCTCACTGCGGTACGTAGAGAAGAACTGAGGGAGAAGAAGGCCACATGGCACGACGCGGAATCCTGGGCGGCCGGTCACGGCGCGAGTACACGGCCCCCGAGCCGCACCCCTCGGGTGCGCTCCCGCCGAAGATCCCCGGCGAGCTCGTGCCCAAGCACGTCGCGGTCGTCATGGACGGCAACGGGCGCTGGGCGAAGGAGCGCGGGCTGCCGCGCACCGAGGGCCACAAGGTCGGCGCCGAGCGCGTCCTCGACGTGCTCCAGGGCGCGATCGAGATGGGCGTCGGGTCGATCTCGCTGTACGCCTTCTCCACCGAGAACTGGAAGCGCTCGCCCGACGAGGTGCGCTTCCTGATGAACTTCAACCGTGACTTCATCCGCAAGACCCGCGACCAGCTCGACGAGCTGGGCATCCGGGTGCGCTGGGTCGGCAGGATGCCCAAGCTGTGGCGCTCGGTGGCCAAGGAGCTCCAGGTCGCCCAGGAGCAGACGAAGGACAACGACCGGCTCACGCTGTACTTCTGCATGAACTACGGCGGCCGGGCGGAGATCGCCGACGCGGCGAAGGCGCTGGCCGAGGATGTGAAGGCGGGCCGGCTCGACCCGTCGAAGGTCGGCGAGAAGACCTTCGCCAAGTACCTGTACTACCCCGACATGCCGGACGTGGACCTGTTCCTGCGCCCCAGCGGGGAGCAGCGCACCTCCAACTACCTTCTCTGGCAGAGCGCCTACGCCGAGATGGTCTTCCAGGACGTGCTGTGGCCGGACTTCGATCGCCGGGACCTGTGGCGGGCCTGCCTGGAGTACGCGCAGCGCGACCGCCGCTTCGGCGGGGCGCTTCCCAACATGGACATCCCGCGGCAGGACGGTGTCACGGCGTCCGAGTGACGGCGCGCGGGGGCGGGCGGCCGGGTCTCAGACCGCGGCCGCCGCGCACTCGTCGTCGGCCGCCAGCTCCAGTTCGGCGCTGAGCCGGGCTCCGCGGTCCTCGGAGAAGTCCAGGGCGGCGAGGACCGAGGGCACCGCGATGCTCGACATCACATGGCGCTGCAGGACCGCGTGGCGGTGCGAGAGGTCCTGGTAGTCGCTGAGCGTCTGCGACATCATCTGCAGCCCCGCGAAGGCTCCCACGTACAGCTCGGCCGTGTCGGAGATGACCACGTTGGGCATCAGCTCGCCGCGCTGCTGCGCCAGGGTCAGCACCTCCACGTTCACCTCGCTCCAGTGCCGGAACGGGCCGGTGCGGTCCAGCCCCGTCGCCTGCTGGTCGAGGGTCAGCCGGATGCTGGCCCGGACCAGGTGGTCGGTGCGCAGGCGGTGGGCGAGCACCGAGCCGGAGTCGATCAGCTCCTGGAGCTTGACGGGCTGCGGCGGCAGCGAGGGGCCGGAGCCCTGCTCGTTCAGGACCCCGTGCGCGAGCGCTTCCTTCGACTGGAAGTGGAAGTAGAGCGCGCCCTTGGTGACCCCGGCCATCTTCAGGATGTCCGTGATCGTGGCGGCCTGGAACCCCTGCTTCTCGAAGACGATGGCCGCGGCCTCCAGGATGGCCCTCCTGGTGCGGATCGCACGGTCCTGCTTCGCCACGCTGCCTCCTCGTGTTGCGCCGCCATGTCGACGCCGTGAACCTTCGGGACCGCCCGCGCCCCGCACTTGAAAAAAACCGTCTAGTTTGTATCTTAACAGTGCAACGCATGACTATGTTTCTTCGTACATGCCTCGGGGGGAGCCATGTCCAAAACAGAAGCAGTATTGACCAGCGCCATACCCATAACCGGGGCCGGGCCCACCACCATGACGCAATCGCACCCGGTCTCACCGGAATTGGTCCACCGGGCGAGGCCGGCCGACGCCTTCCCGCACGGCTGGCGCCGACGGGACGAGCACACCTTCACGGTCACCGCGCACTGGCCGCACGACCACGTCTTCTTCGAGCCCGTCGCGGGGGACCTGCACGACCCGCTGCTGGTTGTCGAGACGATGCGGCAGGCCGCGATGCTGATAGTGCACGCCGGTTACGAGGTGCCGCTCGACTGGCACTTCATGCTCACCGACCTCGAATACACCGCCAACGACAGCCAGTTGGACGTCGGCGGCCAGCCGGCGCTCATCGACGTGGAGCTGGAGTTCTCCCGCCTCGAACGGCGCGGCGGCAAGCTCTCGCGGCTCAAGGTCCACTGGGTGCTGCGCCGCCTGGGACGCCTGGTGGCCACCGGCTCGGGGCAGGCCCGGGTGCTGAGCCCCGGCGTCTACCGGCGCCTGCGCGGCGACCGCACGGCCCCGGGCACCACCGGACACCTTCCGCTGCCCGTCCCCGCCGACCTCGCGGGCCGCACCCGCGCCGCCGACGTGGTGCTGTCGCCGTGCCCGCAGGAGCGCGTCTGGCGGCTGCGCGTGGACACCACGCACCCCACGCTCTTCCAGCGCCCCAACGACCACGTGCCCGGCATGCTCCTGCTCGAGGCGGCCCGCCAGGCGGCGTGCGCGGCCCTGGGACCCGCGCCGTACGTCCCGATCGCCGGAGACATAGCGTTCCACCGGTACGCGGAGTTCGACAGCACCTGCTGGATACAGGTCACCGACGCGGCGCCCCGGCGTCCCGGCATGACCAGTGTGCAGGTCACCGGCCACCAGGACGACAGCCTGGTCTTCCTCGCCACGCTCTCGGCGCCGCGCGCCGACTGACGGGCACGGCGGGGACCGGCCGCGGGGAAGAAGGGGAAGAAAGGGAAGAAGGGGACGACCGACGATGATTCTGGTGACCGGCGCGACCGGGACCGTGGGAGGCGAGGTCGCCCGGCTGCTCGCACCCGCCCACCCGCTGCGCGTCCTGGCCCGGCGTCCCGAGCGGGTGACGGCCACCGGACCGGCCGTCGAGGTGGTCGGCGGCGAGTACGCCGACCGCGACAGCCTGGACCGCGCCCTGACGGGCGTACGGGCGGCCTTCCTGGTCACCGGCAGCATCGGCGAACCCGACGACCTGCGGTTCGCGGAGGCCGCCCGGGCGGCCGGGGTGCGCCATCTGGTCAAGCTCTCCGCGCTGGCCGTCACCGACCCGGCCGCCGACGACCTCATCACCCGCCGCCAGCGCGAGAACGAGAGCGCCGTACGGGAGTCCGGGCTCGCCTGGACCCTGCTGCGGCCCCGCGCCTTCATGACCAACACCCTCTCCTGGGCGCGCTCGGTGCGCGAGGAGGGCGTGGTGCGCGCGCTGTACGGGGACGCGCCCAACGCGACCGTGGACCCGCGCGACATCGCCGAGGTGGCGGCGAGGGTACTCACCGAGCCGGGCACCCACGAGGGCCGCGCCTACGCGCTCTGCGGTCCGGCGGCCGTCACCGCCGCCGAGCAGACCGCGCTCCTCGCAGACGCCCTGGGCCGGCCGCTCCGCTTCGAGGAGCTCGGCGTCGAACAGGCCCGCGCCGCGCTCCTGACGCGCTATCCGCGGCCGGTGGCCGAGGCGCTGCTGCACAGCGCCGAGCGCCAGCGGGCCGGGGCGAAGGCCGGTGTCTCGGGGGACGTCCAGGAGCTGACGGACCGCCCGGCGCGCTCGTACGCCGAGTGGGCCCGCGACCACGCGGCCGCCTTCGCCTGACCCGCCCGCGCCGCCTCCGTACGGGGAGTGGCCCGCCGTGACCGGACCGGCAGGGCCCCTTCTTCCGTCACCTCGGCGGTCGGTCAGCAGGACTGCGTCACCTCAGCGGTTGTTCAGCAGGAGCGGGACTTCCCGGTGGCCGTTGGAGATGAACGACGGAAGCTGTTCGAGCCGCTCGCCCGGAGCCGCGAGGGCCACGTCCGGGAAGCGCTCGAAGAGGGCCGACAGTGCCACCGTCGCCTCCAGCCGGGCCAGCGGCGCCCCGAGGCAGTGGTGGACGCCGTGGCCGAAGGCCAGGTGCTCGCGGCGCAGCGGACGCGACGGGTCGAAGCGGTCGGCGCTCTCGCCGTGCACCTCGGGGTCGCGGCCGGGACCGGCGAGCGCGATCAGGATCGGCTCGCCCCGGGGGATCACCACACCGCCGATCTCGATGTCCTCCACGGCGTACCGCAGCGGCACATGGGCGGCCGGCGGCTCCCAGCGCAGGGTCTCCTCGATCACGTCCTCCCAGGAGACCTCGCCGCGCCGGACGCGGGCCAGCTCCTCGGGGTGGGTGAGCAGGGCGTACGCGGCCTGGTCGATCAGGTTGACCACGGTCTCGAACCCGGCCGAGATCATCAGCAGCAGCGTGTCCACCAGCTCGACCTCGGTCAGGCCGCTGCCGTCGTCCTCGTCGTGCGTGGTGATCAGCCCGGTGGTCATGTCGTCGCCGGGGTTGGCGCGCTTGAAGGCGATGAACTCGTGGAGCGCTCCGTAGAGTTCGCGGCCGGTCGCCTCGGCCTCCTCGGGGGTCACCTCGGTGAGGAAGGTGATGTCGATGAGGCGGCAGAGCCGGTCGCGGGAGCTCTCCGGGACCCCGAAGAGCTCGCAGATCACCTGGACGGGCAGCGGGCTCGCGAACGCGCGGCGCAGATCGACCGGTTGGCCCGGCGGGGTGTCGGCCAGCTTGTCGAGGAGGTCGGAGACGATCTGCTCGATCGTCGGGCGCAGGGCCGCCGTCTGGCGCGCGGTGAACGCCCGGGACGTCAGCTTGCGCAGCCGGCTGTGCTCCTCCCCGTACGCGGTGATCATGCTGCGCACGGATATCCACAGGGCCAGCGGCCAGGAACGCGGGATGTCACCCTTGATCCAGGCGGGCCAGTGGCGCTCGGCGTCCTTGGACACGCGGGGGTCGGTCATCAGGCTCTTGGCGGCCTCGGCGCTGGTGACCGACCAGGCGGGCACGCCGCCGGGCAGCTCGACCCGGGTGACCGGGCCGTGCTCGCGGATACGGGCGATCTCGCCGTGGATGTCGGTCCCGGAGGCGTCGATGGCGAAGGGGCATTGCTGGGGCATGGAGGTGCTCCGTAGGGAGGGGTGAGGGCGTGTGGTCTGTGCCGCGTTACTGCTGTGCCGACCACTGTGGGCGCAAGGGAAGAGGGGCGTCGACGGGGCCGCCGTTCCCCGGCGCGCCCTCGACGGTGGGACACCCGCCGGGGCCGGGGGCCCGGGTGAACTCCCACGGGGCGCCCGGCGGCAGGGACGGGGCCGTCTCGTGGTGCGGAGCGCCCACGAGGTCGGACGGCACGACGGAACAGAGCTGCGCTCTCATATGCCCCCCCACGTGTTCGGACGAGAGGGACAATAACGAACCGGACCCCCGGTTTGCCATCGGGGGCCCGCGTGGTGGTCTCGCGCTGGTTCCAGCTGGTTCCAGCCGGTCCTAGTTGGTGACGGTCCAGGTGTCGTTGCCGGTGAGGAGGGTGGTGAGGTCGCCTTTGCCGTGTTGTTCGATGGCTTGGTCGAGTTGGTCGGTCATTTGGGTGTCGTAGACGGGGCGTTGGGTGCTGCGGAAGACGCCGATGGGGGTGTGGTGGAGGGTGTCGGGGTCGGCGAGGCGGGAGAGGGCGAAGGCGGTGGTGGGGGAGGGGTTGTGGGTGTCGTGGATGAGGACGTGGTGTTCGTTGTGGGGGGTGATTTCGGTGACTTCGAGGTCGCCGGTGGTGGGGTTGCGGGTGATGCCTTTGTGGTGGT
>NZ_JBVHPV010000004.1:202784-515050 GCF_055567715.1 Streptomyces sp. NPDC026377 | reverse complement strand
GGGTACCGTTTGTGGGGGGGGGGGGGGTTGGGGGGGGCCCCGGGGGGGGGGGGGGGGGGGGGGGCCCCCGCCCCCCCCCCCCCCCCGGGGGGGGGGCCCCCCCCGCGCTCAGCCCTCCACCGGCTCGCAGCCGGACGGCAACAAGGCGCCCGCCAGAGGGCTTTGGGGAAGGGGCGGGGTGGGGAAACACACCCCCGTGCGACCATGGCCCGCATGGTCCAAGCGCCCCCAGACACCGCAGCCATACCCACCCACCCCCGCCCCACCCGCACCTGGCTGATCCTCCTCGCCGCCTGCGCCGGACAGTTCCTCGTCGTCCTCGACGTCTCCGTCGTCAACGTGGCCCTCCCCTCGATGCGGACCGGGCTCGGGATGAGCCCGACGGGCCTGCAGTGGGTCGTCAACGCCTACTCCATCGCGTACGCCGGGTTCATGCTCCTGGGCGGCCGCGCCGGAGACCTCTTCGGACGCAAGCGCATGTTCCTCGTCGGGCTCGCCCTGTTCACCGGCGCCAGCCTGGCGGGCGGCCTCGCCCAGGAGGGGTGGCAGCTGCTGGTGGCCCGGGGCGTCCAGGGGCTCGGCGCCGCCGTCCTCGCGCCCTCCACGCTCACCATCCTGACCGCCGCCGTCCCCGAGGGTGTGGCCCGTACGAGGGCCATAGGCACCTGGGCGGCGGTCGGCGCGGGGGGCGGCGCGGCGGGCGGGCTCGTCGGCGGGGTGCTCACCGACACCCTGTCGTGGCGCTGGGTGCTGCTCATCAATGTGCCCGTCGGCGCCCTCGTCCTCACCGGCGCCACCCTGTGGATCACGGAGAGCCGCGCCGCCACCCGCAACCGCCTGGACCTGCCCGGCGCGGTCGCCGTCACCGGCGGGCTCGCCGTCCTCGCGTACGGCATCGTGCAGACCGAGCAGTCCGGCTGGACCTCGCCGCGCACGCTCGCCCCGCTGCTGGGCGGCCTCGCGCTGCTGGGGGCGTTCCTCGCCGCCGAGGCGCGCGCGGCGGCGCCGCTGATGCCGCTGCGGCTGCTGCGCCTGCGGGCGGTGGCGTCCGCCAACGTCGTGATGTTCGCCTGCGGCTCGGCCACCTTCTGCACCTGGTACTTCATGACCCTGTACGCGCAGAACGTCCTCGGCTACACCCCGCTCGGCGCCGGACTCGCCCTCGTCCCCAGCTCGTTGAGCATCGTCCTCGGCGCCAAGGTCGCACCCCGGCTGATGCCGGTGACCGGGACCCGCAACCTCACCGTCATCGGTGTGCTGATGGCCGCCGCCGGTTTCGGCTGGCAGTCCACGATGCACGCGCACGACCCGTACTGGATGGCGATCCTGGTGCCCGGCGTGCTGATGATGACCGGCGCGGGCCTGGCCACCACGCCGCTCGCCTCGCTCGCCACCTCCGGCGCCGCGCCGGGCGAGGCGGGACTGGTGTCCGGGCTCATCAACACCTCCCGCACCATGGGCGGCGCGCTCGGCCTCGCCGTCCTGTCGACCGTCGCCACCGCCCGTACCGGCGACACCCTGACGCCCGAGGCGCTCACCGAGGGCTACGCGCTCGCCTTCCGCACCGGCGGCTTCGTTCTGCTCGCCAGCGCCGTGGTCGCGCTGGTGTGGCTGCCGAGGGCCACGGCGCCGAGGAAGTGACTCAGAGCCAGCCCTGCTGCCGGGCCGCCCGTACCGCCTCCATGCGGTTGCGGGTGCCCGTCTTGCCGATCGCCGCCGAGAGGTAGTTGCGGACCGTCGACTCCGACAGGTGCACCCGGCCCGCGATGTCGGCGACGGTCGCGCCGTCCACGGCGGCGTTCAGTACGTCCCGCTCGCGCGCGGTCAGCGGGTTGGCGCCCGCGCTCAGCGCCGCCGCGGCCAGCGCCGGGTCGATCACCGTCTCGCCGCGCAGCACCCGCCGGACCGCCTCGGCCAGATCCTCCACCGGCCCGTCCTTCACCAGGAACCCCGCCGCGCCCGCCTCCATCGCGCGCCGCAGATACCCGGGCCGCCCGAACGTGGTCAGGATCAGCACCCGGCAGTCGGGGCACTCCTCGCGCAGGTCGGCCGCCGCGTCCAGACCGCTGCGGCCGGGCAGTTCGATGTCGAGGAGGGCGACGTCGGGGCGCGCGGTGAGCGCCGTGGACACGATCTCGTCGCCCGCCGACACCTGGGCGACCACCTCGATGTCCTCCTCCAGACCGAGCAGCAGGGCCAGGGCGCCCCGCATCATGCCCTGGTCCTCCGCGAGCAGGACTCTGATCATGCTGTTCTCCCCATCGTGCGGGCCGTCATCCGCGGCCGACCCCGTGTTCCGTCGCCGGCTCCGCCGCGAGCGCGGCGTCGGCCGGGTCGACCGGGAGCTCGGCGCTCACCCGGAAGCCGCCGCGCGGCCCGGGGCCCGCGTCGAGTGAACCGCCGGCCGCCGCGAGGCGTTCGGTGAGACCCTTCAGACCCGTGCCGCCGATCCGCGGACCGGGTGAGCCGGGCTGTACGGATGGTACGCCGCGCCCGTCGTCGGTGATCTTCAGCCGTACCCGCTCGGGCGCGCCGTCGACCACGATCTCGCAGCGGGCCGCTCCGCTGTGCCGTACGACGTTGGTGACCGCCTCCCGCACCACCCAGCCGAGCAGCGCCTCCACCTGCGAGGGCAGCGGCGGCCCCGACAGGGTGACCACCGGCTTCACTTCGGCCGCCAGCAGCGCCGAGCGGGCCCGGTCCAGCTCGGTGCCGAGACTGCCCTCGCGGTAGCCGGTGACCGCCTCGCGGATCTCGGTGAGCGCCTGGCGGCCGACCGACTCGATGTCGGCGACCTGGCCCAGCGCGGCGTCCAGGTCGCGCGGAGCGAGACGGCGGGCCGCCTCCGACTTCACCACGATCACCGAGAGCGTGTGGCCGAGCAGGTCGTGCAGATCGCGGGAGAAGCGCAGCCGCTCCTTCTCCACGGCGGTACGGGCCAGCTCCTGGCGTGTCGCGCGCAGTTCGCGCACGGTCTGGGAGAGCGAGAGAACCGCCGCCGTGACCATGCCGGACAGGAACGTGCCGTACGCGATGGTCACGTTGTCCCACGCCTCCCCGGCCTCCATGCCGGAGATGGCGCCCGCCGAGGTCGCCAGCACCATGACGACGAGGCCCAGCTTCCGCTCCCGCAGCACGGCGCCGCAGGCCAGCGAGAGCAGCGGGAAGAAGAACAGCCAGGTGCCGCCGTAGGAGACGGTCAGGGCGTAGGTGATCGCGGCCATCGCGGCCAGGATCGCCAGGGTGGTGCGGCTCTCGCGCTTGTCCTTGACGAAGGCGCGGAAGGCGACGGCGATGTAGAGCGCGGTGAAGGCGAGCAGGCCGGCGCCGCCGAGCCAGGGGTGCGGGGTCGTGCCCTCGATCAGGCTGGAGAGCGCGCCCAGGCCCATCAGGAGCCAGGGCAGCAGGGTGTACGCGCTGGGCGGGGGGCCGGGGAGGTCGGCGTCGCGGCCGCGGTCCTCCTGCGCCCGCGCCCCCGCCACCGCTCTCCCCTTCGGCAGGAGTCGTGCCACAGTCTCGTTCTCCCCGTCCCTCGTGCGAAGGCCTTCGCGGCCCGCCGGTAGGAGATCACGCCCCCCAAGCCGAACACCAGCGGCGGCCCCCCCGGGCCGGGGCTGTTTCGTCTGCGGCCCGGTGGCGGCTTGCTCGCGCAGTTCCCCGCGCCCCTTGAGGGCCAGGACTTCGTCTGCGGCCCGGTGGCGGGCTGGTCGCGCAGTTCCCCGCGCCCCTGGGGGTTGGGGTCGTGCGGCACCGAGTGCGCAAGGGCCGCGAGCCCGAACCCAGGGAACGGCACGCCCACGCCGACCCCCAAAGGGGCGCGGGGAACGGCGCGCCCAGCCCACCACAACCCACAGCCAAACCCCGAGCCCTGAAGGGGCGCGGGGAACTGCGCGAGCAACCCACCACGACCGGCAGTCAAAGTCCCGGCCGCACAGGGGCGCGGGGAACTGCGCGAGCAACCGACCACCTACCCGCAGCCAAAGTCCGGGCCGCACAGGGGCGCGGGCAACCCACCCCCCCGCAGACGAACCCCAGGCACGCGACAGCACCTGACCCCCCGTCAGAACTGTTCCCAATTCCCCCCCACTGCGTTATACATAGGCCCCACCAAGCCTAGAACGCGTTCTAAAACCGGCCCGAGAGCCACCCCCCAGGCGGCCTCGGCGCGGCCGACGGTGCGGACGGCCGCGCCGAGGTCTTCCCACCCCCGAGGAGCAGCCCCCGCCATGCCCATCGACGTCGCCAAGGCGCTCGCCGCCGAGCCCCGGTCCACCGAGATCTCCTGGGATCACAAGGACATCCAGCTCTACCACCTGGGCCTGGGGGCGGGCGTCCCGGCGACCGACCCGGACGAGCTGCGCTACACCCTGGAGTCACGCCTGCACGTGCTCCCCTCCTTCGCCACCGTCGCCGGCGCGGGCATGGGCGTCGTCGGCGGCCTCTCCGCCCCCGGCATCGAGATCGACCTCGCGGCCGTGCTCCACGGCGGCCAGAGCATCGTCCTGCACCGCCCCGTCCCCGTACGTGGCAAGGCCCGCTCCGCCTCCAAGGTGGCCGCCGTCTACGACAAGGGCAAGGCCGCCGTCCTGGTGCTGCGCACCGAGGCCGCCGACGACGAGGGGCCGCTGTGGACCAGCGACGCCCAGATCTTCGTACGCGGCGAGGGCGGCTTCGGCGGCGAGCGCGGCCCCTCCGCCCGCATCGAGCAGCCCGGCCGAGCCCCCGACCACACCGTCGAGCGGAAGGTGCGCGAGGAGCAGGCCCTGCTCTACCGGCTCTCCGGCGACTGGAACCCGCTCCACGCCGACCCCGAGTTCGCCGCCCTCGCCGGGTTCGACCGGCCGATCCTGCACGGGCTGTGCACGTACGGCATGGCGCTCAAGGCGGTCGTCGACACGCTGCTCGGCGGCGAGGTGGCGCGCGTCCGCTCGTACACCACCCGCTTCACCGGAATCGTCCATCCCGGCGAGACCCTGCGCGTACGGATGTGGGCCGCGCCGGGCCGCGTCCAGGTGTCGGTGACGGCCGTCGAGCGCGACGACGCCCCGGTCCTCTCCGACACGCTCGTCGAACACGTCTGAGGACACGTCCCAACTGCCTGATCAGAGGGAGCCGCACGATGCGCGCAGCCGTACTGCACGAGATCGGCCAGGACAAGCTCGATGTGCTCGACGACGTCGAGGCGGTGGGCTTCGGACCCGGGAAGGTGCGCATCCGTATCCGCGCGACCGGGCTGTGCCACTCCGACGTCTCCGCGATGTCCGGCGTGCTCCCGCAGCCGGCGCCCTTCGTCCCCGGCCACGAGGGCGCGGGCGAGATCCTCGACGTCGGCGACGGCGTCAGCGCCCTCGCCCCGGGCGACCGCGTCCTGGTGTGCTGGCTGCCCGCGTGCGGCGTCTGCCCCGCCTGCAAGCGCGGCCAGACCCACCTCTGCCTCGCCGGGTTCATGAACGCGGGCACCCCCAACTTCCGGCGCCCCGGCGCCGAGGTCTTCGGCTTCGCGGGCACCGGAACCTTCGCCGAGGAGGTCGTGGTCACCGCCGGATGCGCGGTCCCGATCCCCGACGACGTGCCGTACGAGATCGCCGCGCTGATCGGGTGCGGGGTCACCACCGGCCTGGGCGCCGCCATCAACACCGCCAAGGTGGAGGCCGGTTCGTCGGTCGCCGTGATCGGCTGCGGCGGCGTCGGGATCTCCGCCGTCCAGGGCGCCCGGGTGCAGGGTGCGGCGCAGATCGTCGCCGTCGACCCGGTGGCCTCCCGGCGCGAGGCCGCGCTCACCTTCGGAGCGACCGAGGCCGTCTCGCCCGGCGAACTCGACGACGCCAAACAGCGGATCACCGGCGGCGAGGGCTTCGACTACGTCTTCGAGGTCGTCGGCAAGTCCGCCACCGCCCGCACCGCCTACGGCGCGACCCGGCGCGGCGGCACCCTGTGCGTGGTCGGCGCGGGTGCCATGGACGACTTCTTCCCGCTCAACATGTTCGAGCTGTTCTTCGACGAGAAGCGGATCCTGCCCTCGTTGTACGGCGGCGGGGACGTACTGCGCTCCTACGAGCGGGCCGTGGCGCTGTGGCGGGCGGGCCGCATCGACCTGGAGGGCCTGATCACCCACCGGGTGCCGCTCGCCGGGATCAACGACGCCCTCGACCAGATGCGCACGGGCGAGGCCCTGCGCACCAGCATCACCCTCTGAACCCCCGGCACTCTCCCCAGAACCCGCTGACCCTTCCCCATACTCCCGACACTTCTGCACACCCCCGCCACTTCCCACACCTCCGACACTTCCGCACACCCCAGACACTCCTGAATCCTTTGACCCGGAAGGACACGGTCGTCCCATGGCACTGCCACTGGAAGGGCTCAGCGCGATCGTCACCGGCGCCGGGCGCGGTCTGGGCCGGGCCGAGGCCCTGGAACTGGCCCGGCTGGGCGCGTCCGTCGTCGTCAACGACTTCGGGCAGCCGGGCCGCGACGGCACCGGCGCCGCCTCGGCCGCCCCCGCCGAGGAGGTCGCCGCCGAGATCCGCGCGGCCGGCGGCGCGGCGGTCGCCCACACCGGCGACGTCGCCGACCACCAACAGGCCGGTGAGCTGGTCGGGTTGGCGGTCGAGCGGTACGGCAAACTGGACATCCTGGTCAACAACGCGGGTATCCTGCGGGACCGGATGATCTTCTCGATGACCGAGGCGGAGTGGGACGCGGTCATCCACGTCCACCTCAAGGGCCACTACAACACCACCCACTTCGCCGCCGCCCACTGGCGCGAGCGGTCCAAGGCGGCGGGCCGCGCGGTCTACGGCCGCATCGTCAACACCTCGTCGGAGGCGTTCCTCGCGGGCTCCGCGGGCCAGCCCAACTACGCCGCCGCCAAGGGCGGCATCGTGGGCCTCACCACCTCCACGGCGCTGGCCCTCGCCAAGTACGGCGTCACCGCCAACGCCATCTGCCCCCGCGCCCGCACCCGGATGACCGAGGACGTCTTCGCGGCCGTTCCGGCGGATCCAGGCAGCGCGGGGCCGGGGGAGGGGCAGCTCGACCCGCTGGCGCCCGAGCACGTGGCACCGCTCGTCGGTTATCTGGTATCCCCCGCCGCCGCCCGCGTCAACGGCCAGCTCATCGTGGTGCACGGCGGGATGGTCGCGATCGTGGAGCGCCCGAAGGTGGCCGCGAAGTTCGACGCGGCGAAGGAGGCGTTCGTCTTCGAGGAGTTGGACGCACTCCTCACGCCGTACTACGCCTCCCGGCCCCCCGGGGAGACGTTCGGCGCCGCCGAAGTGCTGGGACTGAAGCGGGGCTGACCCAATGAGGACCGGGCGGGCTGACCCGGTGCGGGCCGGGCGCGGGCCGCTGGGGGCCGGCCGCGCCGGTCCCCGCGCCCCAGCCGTTCCCCGCGCCCCTGAACGGCTGGGGCCGGGACGCTTCCGCCTCCCGGCCCCAGCCGCCCGATCAGCTCGCCTCCGCGTCCATCCGCCGGTGGCGGCCGTGGGCCTCGGCGGTCGGCTCCTCGGTCACCGCGGCTCCGCCCCGGTGCCGGCCGCGGCCGCCGGTGTCCGTCGTGGCTTCGGCGGACACGGCGGTCAGTGTCTCGGACATGTGGTGCAGTCACCCCGTTGTGTTCTCGTCCGTTGTGTTCGCCGTGGATCTTAACCAGCCGCGCTCCTGACCAGCGGCGCCCGGCCTACTGACGCCCGGTCAGCGGTGCCTGCGCGAGCGGTACGGGCCGGGGGGCCCGCGGCTTCGGCGGTACGGGGGCGGGGCGCGGCAGGTCGGCCGGGGCCGGGACCGCGGCCACCGCGCAGGGCGCGGCGGGCGTCGCGCACGGCAGCCGCAGCACCCCGTCCCGTGTCCACAGGCCCGCGCCCGCCAGCCACCCCCCGGGCGCGGGCAGCTGGTGCAGCCGGCGGCCCGCCGGACGCCACACCCCCAGCCAGGTGCCCCCCGCCGCGTCGATCCGCAGCGCCACCGCGCAGCTCTCCGGCATCAGCGTCTGCCCGGGCTGTACCGCGAACGGCGTCACCGCCGCGTCCGCGAGCCGCAGGCACTCGGGGAAGCGGACCGGCAGGGTGGAGCCGAGCACGCCCCAGCCGAGCCGCTCGTGGCCCGGCGCGTCGGAGCGCAGCAGCAGCAGACCGGTGTCCGGGTCCGCGAGGAGCAGCCGGTCCTCGCTCTCCTCGGTGATCTGGAGGAGCGGGGTCACCTCGCCGCCGCGCTCCAGGTCCACCGCGACCGCCTTGGTCCGCCCCTCCAGCTCCCGGTCGAGCGCGAGCATCCGCCCGGTCCGGTCCAGCCAGACACCGCCCGAGCAGCGCCCCTCGAGGGTGGCGACCGGCTCCGGGCCGAACGCGCCGCCCGCCACCAGCCAGAGCGTGCTGTCCTCGGGCCCGGCCGCCAGGGCGTACGCACAGCTGCCGTTCGGGGAGGGCGGCAGGAGCGAAAGCCGCCGCAGCGGGTCGCGCGCGACCGTGCCGAGGGCGAGCTCGCCGGTGCCGGGGCCGGTCGGGTAGAGCAGGGCGAAGGCGTCCCGGTCCGCGATCCTGCGGTGGATCAGCACCCGCCCGTCCCCCATCGGCAGCACCGAGGCGTCCGGGTCCTCCGGCTGGTTGCCGGGCAGCGGCACCGCGTACGGCTCGGGTCCGTCCAGGGTCCACCGCTCGGGGAACCAGCGGTCGCTCCCGCCCGGTGCCCGGACCAGGCGGGCCGCGTAGGAGCCGTCTGCGGTGATCGTGAACTCGCTCCGCGGGACCGCGTCGCCGTCACCGGCAGCGGTCTCGATGGCCAAGGCCGTCATGAGATGGCTCACCTCCGGCCCTAGAAGCTAGTTTTCGCACTTCCTGCCGAACAACACGAGACCACTCGCTTCACACCAAAGGGTGGCCGTCGGCCGATTCCCCAGTGGACGGGGCGAGAGATGTGCAGTGCGGGGCGAGCCGGGCGGGACGTGCCCGGGGCGTTCGCCGGGGCGGGTGGGGCGGAAGCCGTGGTGGGCGGGGCGCGGAGCGCGGGTAACCTGTCCCCGTGCCCCGTCTGTCTGAAGTCATCGCCGCGCTCGACGCCCTCTGGCCGCCCGAGCGGGCCGAGGGATGGGACGCGGTCGGCACCGTCTGCGGCGACCCCGACGCCGAGGTCCGGCGGGTGCTGTTCGCCGTCGACCCCGTCCAGGAGATCGTGGACGAGGCCGTGAAGCTCGGCGCCGACCTGGTCGTCACCCACCACCCGCTCTATCTGCGCGGGACGACGACGGTCGCGGCCGGCCACTTCAAGGGCCGGGTCGTGCACACCCTGATCAAGCACGACATCGCGCTGCACGTCGCCCACACCAACGCCGACACCGCCGACCCCGGTGTCTCCGACGCCCTCGCGGGCGCCCTGGACGTCCGGGTCGTCCGGCCGCTCGTGCCCGACGCCACGGACCCCTCGGGGCGCCGGGGCCTGGGCCGGATCTGCGAGCTGGACCACCCGACGACGCTGGGCGAGTTCGCCGCCCGCGCCGCCGCCCGGCTGCCCGCCACCGCGCAGGGCATCCGGGTCGCGGGAGACACCGCCGCGGTGGTGCGGACCGTCGCGCTCAGCGGCGGCTCGGGCGACTCCCTCTTCGACGCCGTACGGGCGTCGGGCGCCGATGCCTTCCTCACCGCCGACCTGCGTCACCACCCGGTGTCCGAGGCGACCCAGCACGCACCGCTCGGCCTGATCGACGCCGCCCACTGGGCCACCGAGTGGCCCTGGTGCGAGCAGGCCGCCGCACAGCTCGACGAGATTTCCGACCGCCATGGCTGGGACCTGCGGGTCCACGTCTCGAAGACGGTCACCGACCCCTGGTCATCCCACCACTCTTCTGGAGCCCCCAACTGAACGCCGCGCCCGCCGACCAGATCCGCCTCCTCGACGTACAGGCCCTCGACGCACGCCTGTCGCAGCTCGCCCACAAGCGGGCGTCGCTGCCCGAGCACGCCGAGATCGAGTCGCTCACCAAGGACCTCACGCAGCTGCGCGACCTGCTGGTCGCCGCGCAGACCGAGGAGAGCGACACCGCCCGCGAGCAGACCAAGGCCGAGCAGGACGTCGACCAGGTCCGCCAGCGCGCCGCCCGCGACCAGCAGCGCCTGGACTCGGGCGCCGTCTCCTCGCCCAAGGACCTGGAGTCGCTCCAGCGCGAGATCGCCTCGCTGGCCAAGCGCCAGGGCGACCTGGAGGACGTGGTCCTGGAGGTCATGGAGCGCCGTGAGTCCGCCCAGGAGCGGGTCGCCGAGCTGACCGAGCGGGTCTCCTCCGTCCAGACCAGGACCGACGACGCCACCGCCCGCCGCGACGCCGCGGTCCAGCAGCTGGACGCGGAGGCCGCCGAGGTCGCCAAGGAGCGCGAGGTCGTCGCCGCCGTCGTCCCGGCCGACCTGCTGAAGCTCTACGACAAGCTGCGCGAGAAGCAGGGCGGCGTCGGCGCGGCCCGGCTCTACCAGCGCAAGTGCGAGGGCTGCCGGCTGGAGCTCGACATCACCGAGGTCAACGAGGTGAAGGCGGCGTCCCCGGACACCGTGCTGCGGTGCGGCAACTGCAACCGCATCCTGGTCCGTACGGCGGAGTCGGGCCTGTAGTGCGGCAGTTCGTTGTCGAGGCCGACGGCGGCTCCCGGGGCAACCCGGGGCCGGCCGGTTACGGCGCGGTGGTCCTGGACCCGGTGACGGGTGAGACGCTGGCCGAGGCGGCGGAGTACATCGGTGTCGCCACCAACAACGTCGCCGAGTACAAGGGCCTGATCGCCGGACTCAAGGCCGCCAAGGCCCTGGACCCGGCGGCGAAGGTGCGGGTCCGGATGGACTCCAAGCTGGTCGTCGAGCAGATGTCGGGCCGCTGGAAGATCAAGCACCCCGACATGAAGCCGCTCGCGGCCGAGGCCGCCCGGATCCTGCCGGCCGGCCAGGTCACCTACGAGTGGATCCCGCGCGAGAAGAACAAGCACGCGGACCGGCTCGCCAACGAGGCGATGGACGCGGGCAAGCGCGGCAAGCAGTGGGAGCCGTCGGCGTCCACGGCCGCGCTGAACGCGGGCTCCGCCGGGGCGGGTCCCGCCGACACCGGCGCGGCGCGGGTCGTCGGGGACGCGGCGGCGGGCGCGGCACGGGCCCGGGCGGCCCTCGCGGCCCCGGCGGCCGCGCTCGCCACCGTCCCGGCCCCGGCGCGCGGCGCGGGCGCGGCCCCGGCCGCCGGGTGGAGCGCGCCCGACCTGGGCACGCCCACCACCTTCGTCCTGCTCCGGCACGGCGAGACGGCGCTCACCCCCGAGAAGCGGTTCTCCGGCAGCGGCGGCACCGACCCGGAGCTGTCGGCGGCCGGCCGCCGACAGGCCGACCAGGTCGCGGCGGCGCTCGCGGCCCGGGGCACCGTCCAGGCGGTCGTCTCCTCCCCGCTGCGGCGCTGCCGTGAGACGGCGGCGACGGTCGCGGAGCGCCTCGGTCTCGACGTACGGATCGAGAAGGGCCTGCGCGAGACGGACTTCGGGGCGTGGGAGGGGCTGACCTTCGCGGAGGTGCGCGAGCGCCACCCGGACGACCTCGACGCCTGGCTCGCCTCGCCCAAGGCCGCGCCCACGGGCGGCGGCGAGAGCTTCGCGTCGGTGGCGCGGCGCGTCTCGGCGGCCCGGGACCGGCTGCTCACCGCCCACGCGGGCCGTACGGTCCTGCTGGTCACGCATGTGACCCCGGTCAAGACGCTGGTACGGCTCGCCCTGGGCGCCCCGCCGGAGTCCCTGTTCCGGATGGAGCTGTCGGCGGCGTCGCTGTCGGCGGTGGCGTATTACGGGGACGGCAACGCGTCGGTGCGGCTGCTGAACGACACGGCGCACTTGCGCTGAGCCCTTGGGCTTTGGCCCGTGGTGCGAGGCTCGCGCGGCTCCCGGCCCCCCTGATCCCCAGGGGCGCGGGGAACCGCGGCGAGCAACCCACCAGCGGCGCGCAGACGGCCTCCTGGCAACCAGGGCCTCAGCGCAGCCGCAGCTCCGCCGCCTCCCGGGCCAGCGCCTCCACCCGCGCCCAGTCCCGCGAGGCGACCGCGTCCGGGGGCAGCATCCACGTACCGCCGACGCAGCCCACGTTGGGCAGGGCCAGATAGTCCGGTGCCGAGGCGAGCGAGATGCCGCCGGTGGGGCAGAAGCGGGCGGCGGGCAGGGGCCCGGCCAGCGACCTGAGATAGGCCGGGCCGCCCCCCGCCTCGGCGGGGAAGAACTTCATCTCGCCGATCCCGCGCTCCAGGAGCGCGACCACCTCGGAGGCGGTGGCGACGCCCGGCAGGAACGGCAGCCCCGAAGCGGTCATCGCGTCGAGGAGCCCGGCGGTCCAGCCCGGGCTGACCAGGAAGCGCGCGCCGGCCGCCGCGGCCTGTCCGGCCGCCGCACCCGACACCACGGTCCCGGCCCCGACCACGGCCCCGGGCACGCCGTCCGCGATCGCCCGGATCGCGTCGAGCGCGGCGGGCGTACGCAGGGTCACCTCGATCGCGGGCAGTCCGCCCGCCACGAGGGCCCGCGCGAGGGGTACGGCGTCGGCGGCGTCGTCCAGGACGACCACGGGGAGGACGGGGGCGAGGTCCAGGACGGAGGGCATACCGGCATCCTGCCGGGGGGTGTCGCGGGCCGCAACGAGCGTTGCACCCTGCGCAACGGACGCGTCCGTCCGTCAGTGGATCCGCTCCACGACCACGTCCAGCGCCCAGGACTTGCCGGCCTTGGCGGGCGGGGCGCACTCGACCACGTACCCGAGGTCCCGCAGGGCCTCCACGAGCCGCGCCGGGCCGGTGGGCACGGCCCCGTCCGACAGCAGGTCGCGTACGAGCCGCCCCTTCGTGGCCTTGTTGAAGTGGCTGACGACCGAGCGCTTCTCGACGCCGTCGACGAGCTGGGAGTGCAGGACGCGTACGGTCGCGGTCCGCCCGGCCACCTCGCCCGTGGGTCTCCAGGCGGCGGCGTACGCGGAGGAGCGCAGGTCGAGGACGAGCCCGGTCCCGGCGGCCTCGGTCATGACCGGGTCCATGACGCCGCGCCAGTACGTTCCCAGCGCGCCGAGCCCCGGCAGCTTCACGCCCATCGAGCAGCGGTACGAGGGGATGCGGTCGCAGACGCGGACGGCGCCCCACAGCCCCGAGAAGACGAGCAGCGACTTCGCGGCGCGGCGCTTGGCGGCGGGGGCGAGGGTGGCGAGGCCGAGGGCGTCGTAGAGGACGCCGGTGTAGATCTCACCGGCGGGGCGGGTGCCGGCGGTGCGGAGCCCGGCGTTCTTGGCGACCTCGCCGCGCAGGCCCTCGCTGAGGCCGAGGACCTCGCGGGCCTTGTCCTCGTCGGCGAGGCACAGCTCGACGAGCTCGTCGAGAACGGCGGCGCGGGCGGGCCGCAGGGCGGGGAGCGCCAGCGACTCCTCCTTGAGGGGGGTCCCGCGTCCTCCGTCGGCCTTTCCTTCGGAGGGGGGGAGCAGGACGAGCACGGGGGTCTCCTTGGGGCGGATGATCGAAAAAGGGGGAACGGCCCCGGGCCCCAGGTTAGGCCCCCACCCCGCCCCTCCCCCAAACCCTGCGCGACCCTGCGGGGGCGGGGGAGCCTGGGGGCCGGGGGTTGGCGCGCGGGCGGGCGGGAAGGGGCCGCACAGTCCCCCCGGGCCCCTTCGGGCCGGGGAGTCGCCTGCGGGCCGGTGGCGGGCTGGTCGCGCAGTTCCCCGCGCCCCTTGCGGGTCGGGGAGTCGCCTGCGGGCCGGTGGCGGGCTGGTCGCGCAGTTCCCCGCGCCCCTTGCGGGGCCCGGGTCGGTCCGGGCCGTTGAGCGTGCCCTTGGAGGGGGCTGCCATCTCCTTCCTTGTGCGGCGTGCCGAAGGTGCCGTTTTTGGGGGCGCGGGGAACTGCGCGAGCGACCCAGCACGGTCCGCAGACAGCAATACCGGGCCGTGCGTCCGGGGCTTGTGTGGCGTGCCCGAAGGTGCCGTTTTTGGGGGCGCGGGGAACTGCGCGAGCGACCCAGCACGGTCCGCAGACGCACCACCAGGCCGCCCGCCCAGGGCTTTCGGGAAGGGGCGGGGTGGGGGAGAGCCCTGGGCGCAGCCCAGAACGGGAATCGGGGCGGAGCCCAGGCGTGGAGGGATCGGGGCGGAGCCCAGGGTGGGGCCGGGCGAGTCCAGGGGGGCGGGGCGTTGGCCCAGAAGAGGCCGGGGAGGCGGGTGCGGCCTAGGCTCGGGGCATGCCTCGCCGTCACCTCCACATGACCGGCCCAGCCGACCCGCTGAGGGCCGCCCTCCGCGACCTCCGCACCACCCTCGCCCTCCCCACCCACTTCCCCCCGGACGTCCTCGCCGACGCCGACCGCGCCGCAAGCACCCCCCGGCTCCCCGTCCGCGACGCCACCGACCTCCCCTTCTTCACCGTCGACCCGCCCACCTCCATGGACCTCGACCAGGCCATGCACCTCACCCACCGGGCCTCCGGCGGCTACCGCGTCCACTACGCCATCGCCGACGTCGCCGCCTTCGTCGACCCGGGCGGCCCGGTCGACACCGAGGCCCACCGCCGGGTGAGCACGCTCTACTTCCCCGACGAGCGCATCCCGCTCCACCCGCCCGTACTCTCCGAGGACGCCGCCAGCCTCCTCCCCGGCCGGGTCCGCCCCGCCGTCCTGTGGACCATCGACCTGGACACGCACGGCTCCACCACCGCCACCCACGTGGAGCGCGCCCTCGTCCGCAGCCGGGCCAAGCTCGACTACGAGGGGGTGCAGCGGCAGATCGACGACGGCACCGCCGAACCGTCCCTCGCCCTCCTCGCGGACATCGGGCGGCTGCGCGAGGAGCAGGAGGTGGCGCGGGGCGGCATCTCCCTCAACGTCCCCGAGCAGGAGATCGTCGAGCGCGACGGCCGGTACGGGCTCGCCTACCGCGCCCCCCTGCCCGCCGACGGCTGGAACGCCCAGATCTCCCTCCTCACCGGCATCGCCGCGGCCGATCTGATGCTGGCGCACGGCACCGGAGTGCTGCGCACCCTGCCCAGCGCCCCGGACGGCGCCGTCGCCCGGCTGCGCCGCTCGGCCGTGGCGCTGGGCATCGACTGGCCGCACCACGTCCCGTACGCCCAGGTCATCCGCTCCCTGGACCCCCGCGACCCGCACCACGCCGCGTTCCTCCAGGAGTGCACGACCCTGCTGCGCGGCGCCGGGTACACCGTCTTCACCGGTGGGAACGTCCCCCGCCCGGCGATCCACGCCGCCGTCGCCGACGAGTACGCCCACTGCACCGCGCCCCTGCGACGCCTCGTCGACCGGTACGCCGCCGAGATCTGCCTCGCGGCGGTCGCGGGCTCGGACGTCCCCGAATGGGTACGCACCGCGCTGGACGGGCTCCCCAAGGTGATGGCCGAGGGCACCCGCCGGGCCAACACGGTGGAGCGCGAGTGCGTCGACCTGGTGGAGGCGGCCCTCCTCAAGGACCGCGTCGGCGAGGTCTTCGACGCGACCGTCGTCGACCTCAAGGACGACGAACCGACGGCCGGCACGGTCCACCTGGCCGACCCCGCCGTGGTGGCCCCCGTCCGCGGCACCACCCCCCTCCCCCTGGGCGAACCCCTCCGCGTCCGCCTCACCCAGGCCGACCCGGGCACCGCGAAGGTGGAGTTCGGCCCCGCGTGACGGGACGTCGGCCGGGACAGCCACCGGCCCCGGACGCGATGTGCCACGAGCGGGGGAAGAGTCCCCATCTCAAGGACGGCGGCTGATCCGATGTCCCAGTCCGGCGGGCGACCGAGGGAGGAGCGCGACATGACTGCTCTGGCACATGAACCGCTGACGCAGGCAGAGGTCCTGCTGGAGGGCTTCCTGGCGCTGGGTACGCCGGAAGGCTTCCGGGCCGAACTGATCGAGGGGGACATCTCCCCGAGCCGTTCGGCTTCGACCTCGCCACGTCCGACTTCGTCTGAGCGGGCCCGTCCGGCAGGTAGCATGGTCGGCACGGCAGACGAGCCGGGCGGACGGCCGCGTGGGGATCCCCGGATCCTCCCGAGGAACGTCCGGGCTCCACAGGGCAGGGTGGTGGGTAACACCCACCCGGGGTGACCCGCGGGACAGTGCCACAGAGAACAGACCGCCGGGGACCTCGGTCCCCGGTAAGGGTGAAACGGTGGTGTAAGAGACCACCAGCGCCTGGGGTGACTCAGGCGGCTAGGTAAACCCCACCCGGAGCAAGGTCAAGAGGAGCCGCCGTGAAAAGCGGCTCTGCGCGGACGTTCGAGGGCTGCCCGCCCGAGTCCGCGGGTAGACCGCACGAGGCCGGTGGCAACACCGGTCCTAGATGGATGGCCGTCTCCCCGGCCGCCGCGAGGCGACCGGGCGACAGAACCCGGCGTACAGCCCGACTCGTCTGCCCCTCACCCGCCCCGCCCCGACCGGTGGCGGGACCCGTGGGGATGGGGTGAGCTGGGCGGCGAGGACGTTCGCGGACGCGGACGTGTGCCGCCGCCCGCCCCGCACCCGGAGGAGCCCCCATGGCCATCCCCGCCGACCAGCTCAGCGACCCCGCCGTCCGTACGTTCGTCACGGCCCTCAACGCCGGGGACCGCGCCGCTTTCCAGGCCGTGCTCGCCCCCGGCGCCACCATGTCGGACGACGGCTCCGACCGGGACATCGCCGACTGGACCGAGCGGGAGGTCTTCTCCAGCGGCGGCCACATGGATGTGGAGTCGCAGAGCGACGGCGGGCGCTCGCTCGTCGCCTCCTACCGCAACGACACCTGGGGCGAGATGCGGACCGCCTGGCGCTTCGACGTCCAGGACGGGAAGGTCGCCCGGTTCGAGACCGGGCAGGCGTGAGCGGCCCGGCTACGCCGGGATGACCGCCCCCGCGCCCCCGACCCGTACCCTCGCGTCGCCCGCGCGCAGCGTCACCGTCAGTACGCCCGGGCGGCCCAGGTCCTCGCCCTGGTGGAGCGTGAGGACGGACTCCTCGGGGACCAGGCCCAGTTCGCGTACGTACGCGCCGAAGGCCGCCGCCGCCGCGCCCGTCGCCGGGTCCTCCACGACGCCGCCCACCGGGAACGGGTCGCGGACGTGGAAGACCGTCCCGGACGCGCGCCAGGCCAGCTGAACCGTCGTCAGGTCGAGCCGCCGCATCAGCGTGGCCAGCCGCTCGAAGTCGTAGGACAGGTCCGCCAGGCGCTCGCGGGTGGCCGCGCCGAGGACCAGGTGGCGGTTGCCGGCGAAGGCGATACGCGGCGGCAGCGCGGGGTCGAGGTCGCCGGCGGGCCAGTCGAGCGCGGCCAGCGCCTCGGCGAGGTCGGCGGGCGCGACGTCCTCCAGGTGCGGCTCGACGCTGGTGAGCGTGGCCCGCAGTACGCCCCCGTCGTCCGTGACCGTCACCGGGACCGTGCCGACGGGGGTCGCGAAGACCAGGTCCCCGGGGCCGATCCGCTCGGCCAGCGCCACGGCCGTCGCCACGGTGGCGTGGCCGCAGAAGGGGACCTCCGCCTTCGGGCTGAAGAAACGGATGGTGAATGTCCGCCCCGCCTCGCCCAGCCCCTCGGGCGGCGCGGTCAGGAACGCGGACTCGCTGTAACCCAGCTCGGCGGCGATCGCGAGCATGGCGTCGTCGTCGAGCCCGGCAGCGTCGAGGACGACCCCGGCGGGGTTGCCTCCGGCGGGGTCGGAGGAGAAGGCGGTGTAACGCAGCACATCGGTCATGCCGATGACAACTCCACGCAGGGACACGGCATTCCACCCGGAGAGGGACCGCCTGCGGCCCGTGCCCTGGGGGCGTTCGTCTGCGGATGGTGCTGGGTTGCTCGCGCAGTTCCCCGCGCCCCTGGGGGACCGGGGCCGAGGTCGAGTCCCTGGCTGCGGCCAACCCCCAAGGGGCGCGGGGAACTGCGCGCTCAGCCCCCACGGCTCGCAGCCGAAGTCCGCGCCCCAGATGGCTCCCGGCCGAGCCAAGTCCCCCGCCGGCGGCGCACCCCCCAAGGGGCGCGGGGAACTGCGCGCTCAGCCACCGACGGCCCGCAGTCGAACCCCCGGCCCCGCCCCCCTCACCCCCTCCCGATATACGGCATAGCCGAAGCCAGCACCGTCGCGAACTGCACATTCGCCTCCAGTGGCAGCTCCGCCATGTGCAACACCGTCCGCGCCACATCCGCCGCGTCCATCACCGGCTCCACCGCCAGCTCCCCGTTCGCCTGCGGCACGCCCGTCGTCATCCGGGCCGTCATCTCGGTGGCCGCGTTGCCGATGTCGATCTGGCCGACGGCGATCCGGTACGGACGGCCGTCCAGGGAGAGCGACTTGGTCAGGCCCGTCATGGCGTGCTTGGTCGCCGTGTACGCCACCGAGCGGGGGCGCGGCGCGTGCGCCGAGATCGAACCGTTGTTGATGATCCGGCCGCCCTGCGGATCCTGCTCCTTCATCTGCCGGAACGCCGCCTGCGCGCACAGGAACGCCCCGTTGAGGTTGGTGTCGACGACATGGCGCCACGCCTCGTACGCCAGGTCCTCCACCGCGACCCCGCCGGGACCGAACGTGCCCGCGTTGTTGAAGAGCAGGTCGAGCCGCCCGTACCGGTCTCGTACCGCCGCGAAGAGCGCCGCCACCTCCTCCGGCGAGGTCACGTCCGTACGGACGGGGAGGACGTCGGCGTCGGGCCCGGCCAGGGCCGCGGTCTCCTCCAGCGGCTCCGGGCGGCGGCCCGCCAGGGCCACCGACCAGCCCGCGGCGGCCAGGGTGAGCGCCACGGAGCGGCCGATGCCGGAGCCGGCGCCGGTGACGACGGCGGTCTTGCGCGCTGCGGATGCGTTCATGGCCGGGAGCGTACGGGAGCACCCTCCGGCCGGGCCGTGACCGTCCGCGATACGGGCCCGGCGCCCGGGTGGCGCCCCCTCGCGGCGGGGCACCCCGCACCCCCAATGGGCCCACCGCGACCCCAGCCCGGACCACCCCGCTCCGAAGCACCCCCGGCAGGCTGAGAGCATGGATGCTTGAAACTACAACGGTCGCACGGGCCGTCGGGGCCGCGACGGCCGCGAGGGCCGCGAGGGCCGGAAACGGGAGACGTACCCATGACGGAGAGCAGCCGGACCGCACCGGCCCCGATACCGGCCGCGGCCCCCGCCGCCGCCCGCCGCGCCGGCCTGCTGGTGACGCTCGTCCTCGGCGGGCTCACCGCGCTCCCGCCGCTCTCCATGGACATGTACCTGCCCGCCCTGCCCGAGGTCACCGGCGCCCTCCACGCACCCGCCGCCACCGTGCAGCTCACCCTCACCGCGTGCCTGGCGGGCATGGCGCTCGGCCAGCTCGTCGTCGGGCCGATGAGCGACAAATGGGGCCGCCGCAGGCCGCTCCTGGCCGGCATGATCGTGTACGTCGTCGCCACCGCCGTCTGCGCCTTCGCCCCCGACGCCGCCCTCCTCATCGCCTTCCGGCTGCTCCAGGGCCTGGCGGGCGCGGCGGGCATCGTCATCGCCCGCGCGATGGTGCGCGATCTGTACGACGGCGTGGAGATGGCCCGGTTCTTCTCCACCCTGATGCTGATCTCCGGAGCCGCCCCGGTCGTCGCCCCGCTGATCGGCGGACAGGTGCTGCGGCTGACCGACTGGCGCGGGGTGTTCGTGGTGCTCACGGGCGTCGGACTGCTGCTGACCCTGTTCGTCTGGCGCTTCCTGGGCGAGACGCTGCCGCCCGAGCGGCGCCACGAGGGCGGGGTCGGCGAGGCCCTGCGCACCATGGGCTCGCTGCTGAGGGACCGCGTCTTCACCGGCTACGTCCTGGCGGGCGGCCTCGCCTTCGCCGCGCTCTTCTCGTACATCTCGGCCTCCCCCTTCGTGATCCAGGAGATCTACGGCGCCTCCCCGCAGACCTTCTCGCTCCTCTTCGGGCTCAACTCGGTCGGCCTGGTCGCCGCCGGGCAGATCAACGGAAAGCTGCTGGTGGGCCGGGTCAGCCTCGACAAGGTGCTGGTGTGCTCGCTGAGCACGGTGGTGCTCGCGGCGGCGGCGCTGCTTGTCATGACGTCCGGGGTGTTCGGCGAGGCGGGTCTCGCGCCGGTCGCGGCCGGCCTCTTCGTGCTGATGTCCGCGATGGGCATGGCCACGCCCAACACCACGGCCCAGGCCCTGATGCGCACCCCGCACGCGGCGGGTTCCGCCTCCGCGCTGCTGGGCACCTCGTCGTTCCTGATCGGGGCGGTGGCGTCGCCGCTGGTGGGGATCGCGGGGGAGGGGACGGCCGTGCCGATGGCGGTGGTGCAGCTCGCCTCCGGTGTGGCGGCGCTGCTCTGCTTCCTGCTGCTGTGCCGGCCCTGGCAGCGGCAGGAGGCGGCGGCCTGAGCCGCCCCGGGCGCGCCGCCGGGACCGCGCCGCGCCCGTAGAATCCCCAGGTGAACGAGAACGTCCCCGTCCCGCAGGCCCTGCGCTCCGCCCTCGCCGGGCTGCTCGACGGGCTGCCGCCGTCGCAGGCCGCCCGCGCCGTCGACCGGCTGATCGCCAACTACCGGGGAGCCACCCAGACCCACGCGCCGGTGCTGCGCGACCGCTCCGACGTGGCCGCGTACGCCGCGTACCGGATGCCCGCGACCTTCGAGGCGGTACGGTCCGCGCTCGCCGCACTCCAGGACGCGGCGCCGCACTGGTCTCCCGCCACCCACACCGATGTCGGCGGCGGCACCGGCGCGGCGAGCTGGGCCGTCGCCGAGGCGTGGTCCCCCGCGACCACGGTCCTGGACTGGGCCGAGCCCGCGCTCGCGCTCGGCCGCGAACTGGCCGAGGCCTCCGGCGTCGAGGGGCTGCGGGCGATCCGCTGGGAGCGGGCCCGGATCGGTACGGCGCTGAGCCTGCCGGAGACCGACCTCGTGACCGTCTCGTACGTCCTGAACGAGCTGACCGCCGAGGACCGTGGGGCCCTTGTGGACGCGGTCGCCCGCGCCGCGACGGGCGCCGTGGTCATCGTCGAGCCGGGCACGCCCGACGGCTACGCCCGGATCATCGAGGCCCGGGACCGCCTGATCGCGGCCGGCTTCACCGTCGCGGCCCCCTGCCCGCACAGCGCCGCCTGCCCCATCGAGCCCGGCACGGACTGGTGCCACTTCTCCGCCCGGGTCAGCCGCTCGTCCCTGCACCGGCAGGTCAAGGGGGGGTCGCTGGCGTACGAGGACGAGAAGTTCAGCTATGTGGCGGCGGTCCGGGGGGTGGCGGCGGAGCCCGCCGTGAACCGGGTGACGCGACGGCCCCAGATCCGCAAGGGCCAGGTGCTGCTGGAGCTGTGCACGGGGGAGGGGGTGCTGCGGAGGGAGACGGTGACGAAGCGGCACGGGGGCGTGTACCGGGCGGCCCGCGACACGGAGTGGGGCGACCCCTGGCCCCCGGCCGAGTAGCCCCTGCGGACACCTGACACCCCCGCGAGGGGTCCATGTTCGTCTGCGGCCCGTGGTGGGTCACCCGCGCAGTTCCCCGCGCCCCTGTTGCGCCGGTTGTTCGTCTGCGGGCCGGTGGGGCTTCTCGCGCAGTTCCCCGCGCCCCTGAAGGGGGCCGTGGCTGATCGGGACCAGCCCGTACCCCCTGAGGGGCGCGGGGAACTGCGCGCCCAGCCACGCACGGTCCGCGGACAAAGACGGCGCGCCCCCCGTCGAGCGGCCAGACCGTGAGGGCGGCGCGCCCCGGGGAGCGTCTGGCCCGTTCACGGTCCGCGGGCGTAGGCGGCGCGGCTCGGTCAGGCCCGCAGCTCCTGGGTGCAGCACTTCACGCTGCCGCCCCCCTTCAGCAGCTCCCCCAGATCCATCCCCACGGGCACGAACCCCCGCTCCCGCAGGGACGAGAACAGCCCCACCGCCCCCTGCGGCAGCAGCACATGGAGGCCGTCGCTCACCGCGTTCAGACCCAGCGCCGCCGCGTCCTCCTCGGAGGCGATCACCGCGTCCGGGAAGAGCCGCGCGAGGACGGCCCGGCTGCCGGGCGAGAAGGCGCCGGGGTAGTACATGATCTCGTCGGCCGAGTCGTCCAGGACGGACAGCGCCGTGTCCAGGTGGTAGTAGCGCGGGTCGACGAGGTCGAGCCCGATCACCGGGCGCCCGAAGAACTCCTGCGCCTCGTCGTGCGAGAGCGGACTGGACCGGAAGCCGCGCCCGGCCAGTACATAGGACTCGGTGACGGCGAAGTCGCCCTCGCCCTCGTTGATGTGGGCCGGCTCGTGGATCTCCGTGAAGCCGTGCGCGCGGAACCACTCCAGATGGGCCTCGGCCTCCGCCTCCCGTTCCGGGTGCGCGAAGCGGGCGCCCAGCACACGGCCGTCGATCACGGTGGCCCCGTTGGCGGCGAAGACCATGTCGGGCAGGTCGGGGCGGGGGTCGAGCAGTTCGACGGTGTGGCCGAGGGAACGGTACCGGTCCCGCAGGTCCTCCCACTGGGCGAGCGCGAGCGGCAGGTCGACGGGCTTGGCGGGGTCCATCCAGGGGTTGATCGAGTACGTGACCTTGAAGTGTGCCGGTGGGCACATCAGATAGCGCCGGGGTCGGGCGACTCGGGGTGCACGGAGGTCACGGGTCTCACTGAGCAATGAGGGCTCCTCACGGACGACTTCGGCTGCACGCGCCGCATCTGCGGGTGGTGGTCAGCCCATGGTGCGGCCTGTCCGTCGTTCGCGCAGTGATCCGTACGGGTGTTTTTCCGCCGCTTCACCCACTGTTGCCCCGCGCGCACCCTTGACAGAGCGATGGGTGGAGACGAGACGTTCCGCCTCGGTGGGGTTAGGATCCCCCGCATGGCGAACAAGGGGCGTACGCCCGAGAAGGCACCCGGCTCCCGCGACAAGGCGCCCGACTCCACCCGCCGCAGCGAGCGCTCGCGGCGCGCGATCTACGACGCCGCGCTCTCCCTCGTCGGCGAGGCGGGCTACGCCAAGACCACCATCGAGGGCATCGCCGCCCGCGCCGGGGTCGGCAAGCAGACCATCTACCGCTGGTGGCCCTCCAAGGCCGCCGTCCTGCTGGAGGCGTTCGTCGACCTCAGCCACCAGGCGGTCCAGGGCGAGGTGGCCCTGCCCGACACCGGTGACCTGGAGGCCGACCTCAAACTGGTGCTGCGCGCCACCGTCGACGAGCTCAACGACAACGCCACCGACGCGCCGTACCGGGCGCTCGCGGCGGAGGGTGTCATCGACCCCGAGCTCGCCGCCGCGTTCGTCCACCACCTCCTGGAGCCCCAGCTGCGGCTGTACGTGGACCGGCTGCGCTCCGCGCAGGACGCCGGCGAGGTACGGGCCGACGTCGACCCGCGCACCGCCCTGGAACTCCTGGTGGGCCCCCTCTCGCACCGCTGGCTGCTGCGCACCCTGCCGCTCACCCACGCGTACGCGGACACCGTCGTCGAATACGCCCTGCGCGGACTCGCCCCCCGCTGAGGCCCCCGGGTTGGGGGGTACGGCCTCGGCGGGCGCAGGATGGTGGGAGCATGGGGGAAGGTTCTCGCGGGGCAACGGTGAGGTGAGGGGATAGATGGGCGCGGAGTACGGGCGTTCCGGCAGCTCGGAGAGCAAGCTGTCCCGCTGGCTGCGCAGGCGTCCCAAGGACGCTCCCGGCGCCGACGCGGGCCGCCTGGATCTGCTGCTCGCCGCCGCCGCCGCGAAGCTGCCGCTGGCCCCGGCCGCGTATCCCGTCGGCTACCGGTGCTCCTGCGACCGCGTGGGCTGTCCGACCCCGGCGCGCCACCCGGTCTCGTTCGCCTGGCAGACGCAGTCGACCACCGACCGTGTCCAGATCGAGCGGTGGGCGGCGGGGCAGCCCGAGGCGAACTTCATCACCGCGACGGGGATGGTCCACGACGTGCTGGACGTGCCCCTCGCGGCCGGGCGCGAGGCGCTGGAGCGGCTGCTCGCGGAGGGCGTCGACGTGGGGCCCGTCGCCGAGTCCGGGGGCGTGGGCGACCAGGCCCGGATGCTGTTCTTCACGGCGACGCGGGGGACGCCGGAGGACGAGGACGAGTGGTGGCCGTGTGAGCTGGACTGCCATCCCGAGACGATGGACGAGCATCCCGGGCTGCGGTGGCACTGCCGGGGGAGTTATGTGCTGGTGCCTCCGGCGCGGTTGCCGGGGGAGCAGGGTGTGGTGTGGGTACGGGGTCCTGAGTACGGCCTGCCCGATCCGCTGACGCTGCTGGAGGTGCTCACGGATGCGTGCGGTCGGCATGGTGCGGTGGACGCCCACTCCGTGGCGTGGCCCCTGGGCCGGTAGCCCCCGTCCGGGCCGCTTGTCCGTCTGCGGGCTGTGGTGGGTTGCTCGCGCAGTTCCCCGCGCCCCTGTCGGGCCGGTTGTTCGTCTGCGGGCCGGTGGGGCTTCTCGCGCAGTTCCCCGCGCCCCTGAAGGGGCCGGTGTTTGTCTGCGGACCGTGGGTGGCCGGTCGCGCAGTTCCCCGCGCCCCTGAGGGGGTTTCCGGCAGCCGGATAACAGAGCTCAGCCACATCCCGCCCAGGGGCGCGGGGAACTGCGCGAGCAACCCACTACCACCCGCAGATGACCGGCAGCCTCAGGGGCGCGGGGAACTGCGCGAGAAGCCACCGCCACCTGCGGGCAGAAAACGGCCCAGCCCCCGAAGCGCCGCGCAGGCAACCCCCACCGCCCCGCACACGGCCCCCCTACTCCCCCCGCGCCCCCACCAACCCCTGCACCCGGTTGATCACCACCACCACACCCCGCCCCGCGGGCACCCGCGCCGCGTCGTCCGAGACGCGTTCCTTCGTCACCGTTGACTTCGCCTCGCCCGTCATCAGGGCCCGTACGTCCGCGTTGATGTTCAGACGTACCCCCTTGGCCGCCGTCTGGCGTTCGAAGTGGCGGGTGGCGAAGAAGGCCAGGGCGCCGCCGTCGCGGGTGCGCAGGGCCAGGGGGGCGAAGTCGCCGCCGTCCAGGGGCTGGTCCACGTACTGGGTGGACATGCCGGGCAGGACCGCGTTCTTCTTGCGCTGGGCGCGCCACTCGGTGGTGTGCGGGCCGGGTGCGAAGGTCTCGGGGCGTCCGGTGCGCAGATACGCCACGTAACTCTCGCTCAGATCCTTCGGGGCCACGGCGAGGCCGGTGTCGTCCGGGCGTACCGGCTCGGCGAAACCGTCCGCGTCGACGGCGAAGGCCGGTACGTCCTTGGGGGCCAGGACCGCGAGGTGGGCGACCTTCCAGGCGTCGTCCGCCCCGGCGCGTACGAACACCAGCAGCCAGCGCGTGTCCGACGGACCGCTGTCCTGGTCGCGGTTGGAGTCGGTGTCCGCCACGAACCAGCGCGGCCAGCCCGCCTTGCGGGGTATGGAGAACCGGGCGTCGGTGAGCTCCAGCGGCACGTGCTGCGGGTTGCCGCCGGGGTCGGTGATGTGGCGGGCCCGGAGCCCGGCCTGGTTGACCGCCCCGAGCGGGCCGGTGACCCGGCCCGCGTCCAGGGCCGGGTCGTAGGCCTTGTCGGCCCTGTTGTACGCGTCCGTGAAGTCCCTGAGCGCCTGTGCGGCCTCAGCCCTGGTCGCCGACGGGACTACTTCCCGCTCGCCGTGCACCGTCACGCAGCCGCTCGCCGTCACCGTCAGTACGGTCACCGCCGCGAGCGCCGCCGTCAGCCGACTCACCCTGCTCATGGACTGCCTTCTGCCCCTCGTCCTTCTTGGCCGCCGCCACGGGAGCGGTGCTCCCGGCGGACTTCGCGAACCCTACCGGGGCGAAGAACAGCACGAGCGTGGGGATGAGATACAGCGCCCACACCGTGACCTGAAGGACGGTCGGGTCGGGCTGGAAGTTGAAGACGCCCTTGAGGAGCGTGCCGTACCAGCTGTCCGGCGGGATCGTGGAGCTGATGTCGAAGGCCAGGCTCTTGATGCCGGGGACGAAGTCGGCCTCCTGGAGGTCGTGCACGCCGTACGCGAGGACGCCCGCGGCCACCACGACCAGCATCGCGCCGGTCCAGGTGAAGAACTTCGCCAGGTTGATCCTCAGCGCGCCCCGGTAGAAGAGCCAGCCGAGGAACACCGCCGTGGCGAGCCCGAGGAGCGCGCCGATGAGCGGGTCGGTGTTGCCGCTGTCGGAGCCGGCCGCGTGCACCGAGGTCCAGACGAACAGCGAGGTCTCCAGGCCCTCCCGGCCGACCGCCAGGAAGGCGGTGGCGACCAGGGCGCCGGTGCCCAGCCGCAGAGCCGCGTCCAGCTTGCCCTGGAGCTCGGACTTCAGGAAACGCGCGGTGCGCCGCATCCAGAAGACCATCCAGGTGACCAGGCAGACGGCGACGACCGACAGCGAGCCGCCGAGCGCCTCCTGCGCCTTGAAGGTCATCTCCTGCGAGCCGAACTCCAGGCCCGCGCCGAAGCCCAGTGCCACCAGGACGGCGACGGAGATGCCGATCCAGATGGGCCGCAGCGCCTCGCGGTGACCGGTCTTGACCAGGTACGCGACGAGGATGCAGACGACCAGACTGGCTTCCAGACCCTCGCGCAGGCCGATCAGATAATTGGCGAACATGCGTTTCCCCTCAGCCCTCGGCCGATCAGCTGAACAGTTCCCGGCCCCACCAGTCGTCCTTGTCGCGGACGCCCGGCGGAACGGCGAATATCGCCGAACCCACGTGCTGGATGTACTCGTTGAGCGCGTCGTGACGCGCCAGGTTGCGCTGTACGGGCAGGAAGCCCTTGCGGACGTCCCGCTGGTAGGCGAGGAAGAACAGGCCGGCGTCGAGGCGGCCGAGGCCGTCGGTGCCGTCCGTGAAGGAGTAGCCGCGGCGCAGGATCGTGGCGCCGCCGTTGGAGTCGGGGTGCGCCAGGCGTACGTGCGCGTCGGGCTTCATCGCCTTCAGGAACGGCTCGTCGCGCTCCTTGGCCTTGCCGACCGGGGCACCCTCGCCCTTGTCGCGCCCGAACACGTCCTCCTGCTCCTGCAGGCCGGTGTGGTCCCAGGTCTCGATGCGCATCCGGATGCGCCGCGCCACCAGGTAGGAGCCGCCGGTCATCCAGGGCGTGCCGTCCTTCTCGCCGACCCAGACGTGCTTGTCCAGGGCGGCGGTGTCGGTGCCCGCGATGTTCCGGGTGCCGTCCTTGAAGCCCATCATGTTGCGCGGGGTCTGCTCGTCGGGCGTGGTCGAGGAGGTCTTGCCGAAGCCCAGCTGGGACCAGCGCACCGCGGCGCGGCCCATGGCGATCCGGGCCAGGTTGCGGATGGCGTGCACCGCCACCTGCGGGTCGTCGGCGCACGCCTGGACGCACAGGTCGCCGTCGCTGCGCGCCGGGTCGAGGTTGTCGTGCGGGAACTTCTCGATGTCGACCAGCGCCTCGGGCCGCCTGCCCTCCAGGCCGAAGCGGCCCTTGGCGAAGAGCGAGGGGCCGAAGCCGACGGTGAGGGTCAGCCGGGACGGCTTGAGGCCGAGCGCCTCACCCGTGTCGTCCGGCGGCGCCTCGGCGAGACCGCCGTAGGCGCCCTCGCCGACCGTCTGGCCCGAGGTCATCCGGGCGGCGGCGGCCGTCCAGTCCTTGAGGAGCGCGACGAGTTCGGCGCGGTCCTTGGTGGTCACGTCGAACGCGGCGAAGTGCAGCCGGTCCTGGACCGGGGTGGCGATACCGGCCTGGTGGACGCCGTGGAACGGCACGGCCGCGCCGGACTCGGCGGCGGGCACCGCGTCCCCGCCGTCACCGCGCACCGCGGCGACCGCGCCCCCGGCCGCTGCGGCGCCGAGCGCCAGGCCCGCACCGCCCCAGCCGAGCAGGGAACGGCGGGACGGCGCCGGGGACTTCGCGTCCCCGGCGGCGTCGGTGGCGGTGCCGGCGTCGGTCGTGTCGCTCATGGCCTGTCCCTCCTGTCCTGTGCGCGTACGGAGTTACTTGGCGACGGCCGCGGCGAGCTTGGAGAGGGGCTCGCTGAGCGCGTTCACGCCGTCCGAGAGCTGCTTGCGGTCGCCCGCGCCGACCTTGTCGTACGAGGTGAAGTCGTAGGAGTTCTTGTCGGCGCGGTACTTGTCGAGCTGGGCCTCGATCGCCGCGAACTGCTTGTCCAGCTCTGCGGTGAGCTTGGGGTCGTTCTTCGAGGCGACCGGCTTCAGCAGCTCGTACGCCTTCTGGGCGCCCTCGACGTTGGCCTTGAAGTCGACCAGGTCGGTGTGGCTGTAGCGCTCCTCCTCACCGGTGACCTTGCCGGTGGCGACCTCGTCCAGAAGCTCCTTGGCGCCGTTGGCCATGGAGGTCGGGGTGATGTCGGCGGTGCCGACGCGCTTCTGCCAGTCGGCGATGTCCGCGGAGAGCTGGACGCCGAGCTTCTTCTCCTCGTCGCCGATCCTGCCGTCCGTCCACAGCGCCTTCTCCAGGCGGTGCCAGCCGGTCCACGTCTGGCCCTTCTCCAGGCCGTCCTCGCGGGTGTCGGTCTTCGGGTCGATGTCACCGAAGGACTCGGCGACCGGCTCGGTGCGCTCCCAGCCGATGCGCGAGGGGGCGTACGCCTTCTTCGCGCCCTCGACGTCGCCGGCCGCGATCGCGTCGGTGAAGGTCTTCAGCTTCGGCAGCGTCTCGTCGGCCTGCTGCTGCACATAGGTGCGGTAGGCGGCGACGGCCGCGTCCAGCCTCGGGTCGCGCTTGGGGGTCCGGCCGCCGCCGGTGACGGTGACCTTCTGGCGGATGCCGTTGCCCTTCATGCCAGGCTTGCAGGCGATCTCGTACGAGCCGGCCTTCACCTCGGCCGTGAGCCTCTGCTTGAGGCCGGGGCCGATGTTCTCGCGCTCGGCGACGATCCGGTCGTCCGGGAAGAGCAGGTAGACCTCGGTGACCTTGGAGCCCTTGTTCTCGATGGCGAACTGCACGTGCCCGGCCGCGAACTCGGTCTTCGACACCTCGCAGGCGTCGTCCGAGGCGGTGACCTGGATGGCGCCGTCAGCGCTCTCGGAGTCGCTCTTCGAGGAGCAGCCCGTGACGGCGGCCAGCGCCGCCGCGGCCGTGGCAGCGGTGACAACGGAGAGACGGACGGCTCGCATGTGGGCTCCACACTGGTTTCGGTCAGGGGGTGAGGCGGACCTAACTTAACCGAGGCTTACCTGACCGATACCCATCGGGTCCGTGATTCAGCTCTCACCTCCCCCCGGGTGACACCGGTCGATAACAGGCCAATCACAAGAAGGCCATGGCGAGGTCAAGGAGCGGTCAAGTGGCGCCGCCGGGACCATGATCCATCCGTTTTGCCCCCGGCTCACGCCCCTGCGCATGGCTGATTTCTTGCGCCCCCGCACGCTTCCCTGCGCCCCTGTGACCCCGTACGCGCGAACGCCGGTCCCCGGCGGTGACGGGTGCTGTTGAATGCGGGGGTGACGGAAAACGGCGTACCCGGCCTCCTCATCGACGTACTGAGGGTCTTCTGCGCCCCTGACGGCCGCCACGGCAACGCCCTCGGCGTGGTGCGCGAGGGCTCGCTGCTGCCCGACGAGGCGGCCCGGCAGGCGCTGGCCAAGGAGCTCGGCTTCAGCGAGACCGTGTTCGTGGACGACCCCGAGCGGGGCGCCGTCGACATCTACACCCCCGGCCTGCGCCTGCCCTTCGCGGGGCATCCGCTGGTCGGGGTGGCCTGGCTGCTCGACGTGGACGTCCTGGAACTACCCGTCGGGGAGGTGTTCGCGCGCCAGGACGGCGAGTTCACCTGGATCACGGCCCACCCCGGGTGGGTCCCGCCGCGCACCCTGCGCCGGTACGCCTCGGCGGCCGAGGTGGACGCCCTTGAGGTGCCCGAGCCGGGGGAGTGGGTGTACGCCTGGGCCTGGGAGGACGAGGCGGCGGGCCGCGTCCGGGCGAGGGCGTTCCCGGGCCGGGGCGACGGCATCACCGAGGACGAGGCCACGGGGGCGGCGGCCCTCCTCCTCACGGCCGAGCTGGGCCGCGCCCTGAACATCACCCAGGGCGCGGGCTCCCAGCTCCTGACGGCCCCGGGCCCGGACGAGACGATAGAGCTGGGCGGCCGGGTACGGCTGGAGAGCAGCGGCACGGTGTAGGGGGCGGCGGCCCGCGGTGCCGACGCTCCGCAACCCCCTGCCAGGGGCGCGGGGAACCGCGCGACAAGCCCCCGCCGGCCCGCGGACGGAGTCCGGGCTAGGCGCTCCGCGAGAACTCGTCCTCCAGCGCGCAGAACACCGCCGTGTTCATCGCGAACGCCCGCCGGCACTCCTCCACCATCCGCTGCTTCTCCAGCTCGTCCACCTCCACCGCGTCCAGCAGCTCCCGGTACCCCCGCTTGAACGCGGCGGGGTTCGCGATCGCCTCGAACACGTAGAACCGCACCCCGTCGCCCTTGCGGGCGAACCCCCACGTCTTCTCGGCCCGGTCCCGGATGATCTGCCCCCCGGAGAGGTCCCCGAGATACCGCGTGTAGTGGTGCGCCACATATCCGGCGGGCCAGCCCACGGCACACTCCCGCACCCGCGCCGCGTAGAGCCGGGTCGCGGGCAGCGGCACCGCGCGGCGCTGCCACCCCGCGCCCCGCAGATGCGCCAGATCCCGCTCCAGCGACGGCGTACGCATCAGCTCCGGCCGGATGAACGGCCCCGCCACCGGGTCGTGGCGCAGCGCCGCCGCCCCCTCCTCCAGCGCCCGGTACACGAACCACAGCTGCTCGGTGTACCGGGCGTACGCCTCCACGCCCAGCCGGCCGCCGAGCAGGGCGCTCATGAAGCCGGAGTTCTCCGCCTCGGCGTGCTGTTCGCGCGACGCCGCGCGGATGCGGGCGGAGAAGGGCGTGGAGAGGGGCGTGTCCAAGGCGTGCCTCCGGGGAAGCGCGGCGACGGTCAGGGCAGCGTGAGGATCTCCGCGCCCGTCTCGGTCACCACCAGTGTGTGCTCGAACTGGGCCGTCCGCTTCCGGTCGCGCGTGACGACGGTCCAGCCGTCCTCCCACATGTCGTACTCGTGCGTCCCCAGCGTCAGCATCGGCTCGATGGTGAAGGTCATCCCCGGCTTGATGACGGTCGTGGCGTGCGGGGCGTCGTAGTGCGGCACGATCAGCCCGGAGTGGAAGGCGGTGCTGATGCCGTGGCCGGTGAAGTCGCGCACGACGCCGTAGCCGAACCGCTTGGCGTACGACTCGATGACGCGCCCGATGATGTTGATCTGCCGGCCGGGCCTGACGGCCTTGATGGCGCGGTTGAGCGACTCCCGGGTCCGCTCGACCAGCAGCTTCGACTCCTCGTCGACGTCGCCGCAGAGGTAGGTGGCGTTGTTGTCGCCGTGGACGCCGCCGATGTACGCGGTGACGTCGAGGTTCACGATGTCGCCGTCGTTCAGGACGGTGGAGTCGGGGATGCCGTGGCAGATGACCTCGTTGACGGAGGTGCACAGGGACTTGGGGAAGCCCCGGTAGCCCAGCGTCGAGGGGTACGCGCCGTGGTCGCACATGTACTCGTGCGCGACCCGGTCGAGCTCGTCGGTGGTCACGCCGGGCGCGATGAGCTTGGCGGCCTCCTCCATCGCGCGGGCGGCGATACGGCCCGCGATCCGCATGAGCTCAATCGTTTCGGCGGTCTGCACCTCGGGGCCGGTGTACGGCGCGGGCATGGGCTTCCCGACGTACTCGGGGCGGCGGATGTTCCCCGGGACGGAGCGGGTGGGAGAGAGCTCCCCTGGTACGAGCAGCGACTGGCCAGACATGCCGGCGAGTCTATCGAGCCGGGTTGGGGCAGCATGGTCGAGAAGGTCCGAGGACGGGCCGAGGAAGGAGCCTCTTCGTATGGCCCTGTTCAAGAAGCGCACGGCCGGAAAGCCGGGCGAGTGGTACTACTGCCTGGTCCACGGCAAGGTCGAGGAGGGCCCGGAGTGTCCCGCCAAGGACCGCTTCGGCCCCTACACGAGCCGCGAGGAGGCGGAGAACGCGATGCGGACCGCTCAGGAGCGGAATCTGGAGTGGGAGACGGATCCGAAGTGGCATGAGAAGGGGGACTGAGGGGGCCCGGTCTTTGTGTGCGGGCCGGTGGGTGGTTGCTCGCGCAGTTCCCCGCGCCCCTGAAGGGCCCGGTGTTTGGCTGCGGACCATAGGTGGCTGGCCGCGCAGTTCCCCGCGCCCCTTCAGGGGTTTCCCGTAGCCGGAGTGCTTGGCTCAGCCAGGGCGTTTTTGGGGGCGCGGGGAACTGTGCGAGCAACCCGTCACCCACCCGCAGACGAAGTCCCGGCCCTTAAGGGGCGCGGGGAACTGCGCGAGTAAGCCACCACCCACCCGCAGACAAACACCCCGCCCGGCAGGGGTCACCAGCGCGGTGGTGGCGGGGCCGTCAGCCGGTCCGCCAGGCGGGAGAGGCGGTCACGGACCCGCCGCCCACCCCGCTGCACCGGCACCCCGTTCTCCCCCGCCGCCGCACTCACCAGATGCTGCACCGTGTCCAGATCCACCTCCGCCCCCGGCGGCACCGTCAGCGACTCGTGCACCAGCCCCCGCACCTCCGCGTCACCCGCGTCCAGCGCCAGCACCCGCGCCCCGGCCCGCCGGGCGTCGTGCACCCGTTCGAGGAGGCCGCCGTCCGGCCGGTCCGGGGCCACCACCAGGAGCGTCTCGCCCCGCCCCGCCGCCTCCAGGCGCCCGAGCCCGACGGACAGGTGCGGCCCCCGGCCCGGCTCGACCCGGTGGCGTACCAGCGTGGGGGTGAGCTCGGGGACCCCCGACCACGCGGCCTCGTCGGTCAGGTGCGCCGCCAGGTGCCACGGCTCGTACGCCTCGGTGCCCACCAGCAGCAGCCCGCCGCCGTTCGGCACCACCGACCCCCGCAGCACCCCCGCGAACCGGCGGGTCCCGCGCAGCCACTCCGTCCCCGCGAGGACTTCCCGCAACAGTGCGACGCGTACGGCATCCATGCCCCGGCATCCTGCCGCACCCCACGCCCCGGCGGGCCGGATCCCGCACTCCTCACCCGGGCGGGCGATGCCCCGTGGCACGCGACGTAAGGTCGGGCCATGACTTCCACTGAGAGCGCCGAGAACGCCCCGAAGCCCGCCGCCAGGGACCCCTGGGACCTGCCCGACGTCTCCGGCCTGGTCGTCGGTGTCCTCGGTGGCACCGGTGACCAGGGCCGGGGCCTGGCCTACCGGCTGGCCCGGGCGGGCCAGAAGGTGATCATCGGCTCGCGGGCCGCCGAGCGCGCCCGGGCCGCCGCCGACGAGCTGGGCCTCGGCGTCGAGGGCGCGGACAACGCCGAGTGCGCGCGCCGCAGCGACATCGTGATCGTCGCCGTGCCGTGGGACGGGCACGCCCAGACCCTTGAGGCGCTGCGCGAGGAGCTGGCGGGCAAGCTCGTCGTGGACTGCGTCAACCCGCTCGGCTTCGACAAGAAGGGCGCGTACGCCCTCAAGCCGGAGGAGGGCAGCGCCGCCGAGCAGGCCGCCGCCCTGCTGCCGGACTCGCGGGTCACCGCCGCCTTCCACCATCTGTCGGCCGTGCTGCTCCAGGACGCCTCGATCGAGGAGATCGACACCGATGTGATGGTCCTCGGCGAGAGCCGCGCCGACACCGACCTGGTGCAGGCGCTGGCCGCCCGCGTTCCCGGCATGCGCGGGGTGTTCGCTGGGCGGCTGCGAAACGCCCACCAGGTGGAGTCGCTGGTGGCCAACCTGATCTCCGTCAACCGCCGCTACAAGGCGCACGCCGGGCTGCGGGTGACCGACGTATAGGCCCGGCCGGGGCATGGGGGACACTGGACGGGCATCAGCGCCGTACCCGGACAGGAGCCGACCCCATGCCCCGCCTCGCTCTGTACGCCCTCGCCGTCTGCGTCCTCGCGGTCGCCGCGGCCGTGGTCTCCTTCGTCCAGGGCAGCTGGACCGGCGTCGTCTGGGTCCTGCTGGCCGGGCTCTCCTCCAACATGGCCTGGTACTACCTGCGCAGGGCGAAGGCCGACGAGCGACGGGCCGCCGCCGTCAGCCGGTGAGTGAGGCGATGTCCGGGGCGTGCTGCCAGAAGCGGTAGAGGCGCTGCCCCCAGTACGTGTCCGACTCGGTGACGCCGAGGCCGCGCAGCACCGCGTGGATGGCGTCGAAGAACACGCTGTTGACCGAGGGCAGCCACAGGAACGCGAAGACCGCGAGCAGCCCGAAGGGCGCGAACGGCTCGATCCGGCGGCGCACCCCGTGCGAAAGCCATGGCTCGATCACCCCGTATCCGTCCAGACCGGGGACGGGCAGGAAGTTCAGGATCGCCGCCGTCACCTGGAGCAGCGCCAGGAACGCCAGCGCGTAGCGGAACGCGGCGGGCACGCCGTCCAGCGCGTGCAGCCAGAACGGCGCCGTGCAGACGACGGCGAAGAGCACATTGGTGAGCGGGCCCGCCGCCGCGATCAGGCTGTGCTTCCAGCGGCCCCGGATACGGCCGTGCTCGATGAAGACGGCGCCGCCCGGCAGACCGATGCCACCCATGATCACGAAGATGACCGGCAGCACGATCGACAGCATCGCGTGCGTGTACTTCAGCGGGTTGAGCGTCAGATAGCCCTTGGCGCCGACCGTGATGTCCCCGCCGTGCAGCGCGGTGCGGGCGTGCGCGTACTCGTGCAGGCACAGGGAGACGACCCAGGCGCCCGTCACGAAGAGGAAGACGGCGAAGCCCGGCGCGGCCGAGAAGCCCGTCCACACCGCCCAACCGGCGACCGCCGTGACGGCGGCGATCCCCAGGAAGACCGGGCTGACGCTCCGGTCGCTGCGGCGCGAGGTGGCGGTGGCCATGGGCGGGGCTCCCGGGGTGGAAGTGCGCGGTCGGACGGCCCCGACCGTACAGGTGATACCCCGGGAACGTCCGGCCATCCCGTCCTAGTTCCACCCCTGGTCACCGTCGCGTGGCCAGGAGTTGGCGGGCGGGGGCACGGCGGGGCGTCACGTCACGGACAATGGGGCGGTGCGCTACCGGATCATCGGCACCACCCAGCTGCTCAACCCCGAAGGCACGGCGGTCGCCGTCGGCGGGGCGCGTCTGCGCGCCCTGCTGACCGTGCTCGCCCTGCGCCCCGGCCGTACGGTCCCGGTCGGGCTCCTCGTCGACGAGGTGTGGAACGGCGAGCCGCCCGCCGACGCGGCCGGCGCGCTCCAGGCGCTGGTGGGCCGGCTGCGCAGGGCGGCCGGGCCCGGTGCGGTCGTCTCGGTGGAGGGCGGCGGCTACCTGCTCGACGCCGAGCCGGACGACATCGACCTGTACCGCTTCGAGCGGCTCGCCGGGGAGGGCGCCCGCGCCCTGGAGCAGGGCGACCCGGCGAAGGCCCTGTCCCGCCTGGAGGACGCGCTGGCGCTGTGGACCGGCCCGGTCCTCGCCGACCTGCCCGACCGGACCGCCGAGGCGGCCCGCTGGGAGGCCCGCCGTCTGGACGCCCGCCGCGCCCGGCTGACCGCGGCCCTCGCCGTGGACCGGGCGGAGGAGGTACTGCCCGAGCTGGCCGCGCTCTGCGCCGCCCACCCCCTGGACGAGCCGCTGCACACCCTGCGCATCCGCGCCCTGCGCGCGGCGGGCCGAACGGCCGAGGCGCTCGCCGCGTACGAGGAGGTCCGCCGCACCCTCGCCGACCGCCTCGGCGCGGACCCCGGCCCGGAACTGCGGGCGCTGCACGGCGTGTTGCTGCACACCCCGGAGGCGTACGCGGACGTGCCCCCGGCGGGACCGCGGGCGCCCGTCCCCGACGCCGTGGCCGCCCGCCCGGCCCCCCTGGGCAATCTGCGGGCCCGGCTCACCTCCTTCGTGGGGCGCGAGGCCGACATCGAGGCGATCCGGGGGGACCTGGGCGCCGCCCGTCTGGTGACGCTGCTCGGGCCCGGCGGGGCCGGCAAGACCCGGCTCTCCCAGGAGGCCGCCGAGGCCGTCGGCGCGGCCGGGGACGGCTGGCCCGACGGGGTGTGGCTGGCCGAGCTCGCCCCGGTGACCGACCCCGCGGCCGTGCCGGCGGCCGTCCTCACCTCGGTCGGCGCCCGCGAGACCGTGCTGCACGGCGCGGGCGCCGAGGAGCTGCGGGCCGCCGACCGCGCCGCCGGCGACCCGCTGGTCCATCTCGCCGCGCACTGCGAGCGCCGCCGGATGCTGCTGCTCCTGGACAACTGCGAGCACGTGATCGACGCCGCCGCCGCCCTCGCGGAGCATCTGCTGGCCCGCTGCCCGGGGCTGACCATCCTCGCCACCAGCCGGGAGCCGCTGGGCGTGCCGGGCGAGGTGGTGCGGCCGGTGGAGCCGCTGCCGGGGCCGGTGGCACTGCGGCTGCTCGCGGACCGGGGCGCGGCGGCGCGGCCGGGGTTCCGGGTGGAGGACGACCCCGGCGCGGCGGCCGAGATCTGCCGCCGCCTGGACGGTCTGCCGCTGGCGGTGGAGCTCGCCGCGGCTCGCCTCCGAATGCTGACGCCACGTCAGATAGCGGACCGGCTCGACGACCGCTTCCGCCTGCTGACCAGCGGAAGCCGGACCGTACTGCCCCGCCAGCAGACCTTGCGCGCGGTCGTCGACTGGTCCTGGGACCTGCTGGAGGCCCCCGAGCGCACGGTGCTGCGGCGCCTGTCCGTCTTCGCGGGCGGCTGCGTCCTGGCGGCCGCCGAGGCGGTCTGCGCGGACGGCGAGGGCGTCGTCGCCCACGACGTCGCCCCGCTCCTGGGCTCCCTCGTCGACAAGTCGCTGGTGGTCGCCGCGCCCGGGGACGGCGGCGAGATGCGCTACCGGCTCCTTGAGACGGTGGCCGAGTACGCCGCCGAGCGCCTCGACGACGCCGGGGACCGGGGCCCCACCGAGCGCCGCCACCTGGTGCACTACCGCGAGCTGGCCCGGACCACCGACCCCGAGCTGCGCGGGCGGGGGCAGCGCGCCGCGGTCGCGCTCCTGGAGCGGGAGTACGAGAACCTGCGCACCGCGCTGCGCCGGGCCGTGGACCTCGCCGACGAGGAGGAGGCGCTGTGCATGGTGCACGCGCTCTCCTCGTACTGGCACATGCGCGATCTGCGCGCCGAGTCCCGCCGCTGGGCCGGGGCGGCGGCCGAGCTCGGCCCCGACCCGTTCGCGCCGCCCGCCGAGCCCGCGCCCCCGGTCTTCGCGCGCTGCACCGACAGCCCGCCGCCCATGGAGCCCGAGGTGCTCCAGGAGGCCCGGCGCGGGGTGCGGCTGTTCCTGCTCGCCTCCATGGACCACACCGGCGACGACTGGACGACGCCCGAGGCGGCGGAGCGGCTGCGCGCCATCGTGGGGGTCTACCGGCCGGGGCTGCCGCAGACCTGCCGGATGCCGGGCGCGCTCTGGTTCTTCCCGGTGATCATGACGAGCGACGCCAAGGCGCTCAGGGAGCTGCTGGACGCGACGGTGGCGGCGTGCGAGGAGTTCGGTTACGAGTGGGAGCTCGCCAACGCCCTGCAGATACGGGCCAACGTCCTCGCCAACCGCGGCGACTGGGCCGGTGAGGCCACCCGCGACGCCGAGGCGGGACTGGACATCTTCCGCCGCCTCGGGGACGACTGGGGCGCCGCCGAGGCCCTCTCGGCGCGCGGCGAGGCCCGTGAGCGCCGCGGTGAGTACGCGCTGGCGGGCGAGGACTACGGCGAGGCCGTGCGGTACGCCGAACGGCTCGGCGCCCAGGGCCAGGTGTCGCTGTTGAAGGCGCGGCTCGCCTCGGTGCTGATGGAGACCGGCGAGGGCGAGCGGGGCGAGGCGATGCTGCGCGAGATCATCGCCGCGGGCCGGCAGGCGGGGTACGAGGCACAGCCCGCCGCCCGGATGTTCCTGTCGATGTGGCTGGGCCGCACCGGGCGGATCGCGGAGGCGCGCGAGCAGATCACCCAGCTCCTTGAGGAGTTCATGGCCAGCAACCTCGCGCTCTTCGAGGGCTTCGTGATCGGCATCCGGGCCTGGCTGGAGAACCTGGAGGGCGCCTACGACAAGGCCCTGGTGGACTCCCGTGCGGCGCTCGCCCGGTCCGTGGCGCCGATGGCCCTGATGGTCGCGCCCCAGATGGTCCCGGTGCAGCTGCTCTCCGTCGCCTGGGCGTGGGCCGGACTGGCCGGGCCCGGGGCGCGGGAGGCCCACGACGCCGCACGGCTGATCGGGGCGCACGACGTCCTGATGCCGGCGATCCACTTCGCCTCCTCGATGGAGGTGGAGGTGCGCCGGAAGGTGGAGGCGCTGGTCCGCCCGCTGCTCGACGAGAGCGCCTACGCCGCCGCGTACGCCGAGGGCGGCGGCCTCTCTCTGGAGGAGGCCGCCGCCCTGGCACAGGGGGAGCGCGACTGACGCCCCGTCATCGTCAGGTCCGCTTGCGGAACTTGGCCACCGCGAGCGGCGCCGTCACCACGGTGATCGCCACCGCCCAGCCCAGCGTCATCAGCGCCGAGTGGGCGACCGGGCCGCCGTTGACCAGGTTGCGGGCGGCGTCCGCGAGGTTGGAGAGCGGGTTGTAGTCCGTGAAGGTCTGCAGCCAGCCCGGCATCGTGGTCGGCTTGGCGAAGATCGACGAGCCGAACTGCAGCGGCATCAGCACGAGCATCGCCACTCCCTGGACGGCCTGGGCCGTCTTCATGGTGAGACCCAGCAGGATGAAGATCCACATCAGCGAGGCGCCGAACACCAGCGAAAGACCGACCGCCGCGAGCAGTTCGAGGACGGAGGTGTGGATGGACAGACCGAGGATGAAGCCCATGATCAGCAGGATCGTGGTGGCGACCATCATGCGGCCGATCTCGACCACGATCTTGGCTATCAGCACCGACGACCGCGCGATGGGCATGGTCCGGAACCGGTCCATCACGCCCTTCTTGAAGTCGTCGTTGATGCCGGTGCCGACCGCCATCGCGATGTTCAGGCCCTGCATCGCCATCAGACCCGGGATCAGGTAGTTGACGTACGCGTCCTGGTTGCCCTTGCCGGAGACCGCGCCGCCGAAGACGTACACGAACAGCAGGGTGAAGATGATCGGCATGAACACGGCGTCGAACATCGACTCCGGGTCCTGCTTGATCTGGAGCGCGTTGCGGCGCACCAGGGCGCCGATGTGCCGCAGATTGGCGCGCGGGCCGATCCGGGCGTCGGCGTCCGCGACGGGCGGCCGGATGCCGGTGGGCTGCTTCGCGGGGGCCGCCTGGGCGGTGGTGGCGGTGCTCATGCCGCGACCTCCTCGGTCGTGTCGTCGCTCTCGGAGTCCTGGAGGGTGGGCTTCTGGCCGGTGATGGCCAGGAACACCTCGTCCAGGCTGGGCAGATGGGTGCCGATGTGGGCGATGCCGAAGCCACGGGCGCCCAGCAGACCGACCACGGCGGTCAGCTGCTCGTCGCTGAGGATCGGCACGTTCAGCAGGCCCTCGTCGGGGACCGCCTGGGTGCCGGAGACCCCGTCGAGACCGGCCTCGGCGATGGCGCGGGCCATCGCGCCCAGCTGGGCCGGGTCGGCGGGGCGGATCTGGAGGGTGCGGCCGCCGACCTTCGCCTTCAGGTCGTTGATGCCGCCCTTGGCGACGACCTTGCCGCGGTCGATGACCGTCAGCTCGCTCGCCAGCTGCTCGGCCTCCTCCATGTACTGGGTGGTGAGCAGCACGGTGGCGCCCTCGGCCACCATCCGCTGGACCTCGTCCCACACCTCGTTGCGGGTGCGGGGGTCCAGGCCCGTGGTCGGCTCGTCCAGGTAGAGCACGGCCGGGTTGCCGATCATCGAGGCGGCGAGGTCGAGCCGGCGGCGCATACCGCCGGAGTAGTTCATCGCGGGCCGCTTCGCCGCCTCGGTGAGCGAGAAGCGCTCCAGGAGCTCGTCGGCGCGGGCCCGGGCGTCCCTGCGGGAGAGATCGAGCAGCCGCCCGATCATGTACAGGTTCTCCCAGCCGGACAGCTTCTCGTCCACCGAGGCGTACTGCCCGGTGAGGCCTATGGTGCGGCGCAGCTGACGGGGCTGGCGCACCACGTCGTACCCGGCGACGTGGGCGGTGCCGGCGTCCGGCACGATCAGGGTGGACAGGCAGCGGACGAGGGTGGTCTTGCCGGCGCCGTTGGGACCCAGGACCCCGAGGACCGTGCCCTCGCGTACGTCCAGGTCCACGCCGTCCAGCGCCTTGGTGTCGCCGAAGTGCTTCACCAGCCCCCGCACCGTGACGGCGTTGGCCGCGCCGCCTTCGGGGTTGTCGTCGATTCGCGTCATGCCCACAAGATGCCAGCCGCCACCGACAATTCACCGACAGCGGGCCGACAGGGACCGACAGCCCGCCGACACGCGCGGCTCGCGCCGGGTGTTCCCGGACGCGCGGCCGGTCCTTCGTCCGCGGCTCCGCCGCGCGGGCGCACCCGCGCGGCGGAGCCGCACCACGTCACACCGGGCCTAGTGGAACGTGTGCTCCTCCGCCGGGAACCGCGAGCCGATCACCTCGTCGGCGAACGCCTTCGCGGCGTCACCGAGCACGCCGCGTACGTTCGCGTACTGCTTCGTGAACCGTGGCACCTTCCCCCCGGTGAGCCCCACCATGTCGGTGTACACCAGCACCTGCGCGTCGCACGCCGCCCCCGCGCCGATCCCGACCGTCGGGATGTGCAGCGAGCGCGTGATCTCGGCGGCCACCTCGGCCGGGACGAGTTCGAGCACCACGGCGAACGCGCCCGCGGACTCCGCGGCCTTGGCGTCGCGCAGCAGCTGGTGGGCGGCCTCGTCGGAGCGGCCCTGGACCCGGTAGCCCATGGCGTTCACGGACTGCGGGGTCAGGCCCAGGTGGGCCATGACCGGGATGCCGGACTGCACGAGCAGCTCCGTCTGGGCCAGCGAGCGCTCGCCGCCCTCCAGCTTGACGGCCCCGACGCCCGCCTCCTTGACCAGGCGGGTGGCGCTGCGCAGGGCCTGCACCGGGCCCTCCTGGTAGGTGCCGAACGGCAGGTCCGCCACGACGAGGGCGCGCCTGGTGCCCCGGACGACCGCGGCGGAGAGCATGGCGATCTCGTCGAGCGTGACCGGGACGGTCGTCTCGTAGCCCAGGTGGCAGTTGCCCATCGAGTCGCCCACGAGGAGGACCGGGATCCCGGCCTCGTCGAAGACGGACGCGGTCATCGCGTCGTACGCGGTGAGCATGGGCCACTTCTCGCCCCGCGCCTTGGCGGAGGCGATGTCGTGGATCGTGACGCGGCGCGTCGATGTGCCCCCGTACAGCGCCTTGCTGCTGTCGGAACGTTCTGCGGGCGGATTCTGCGCAGCCTTGATCTGTTGCGTCATCGCAACGGCTCCTGTTCGTCATCTCGAAGCGCCCTGACGGCGTCTCCGGACCACTTCCATGGTGGCATCCCACCCCCGCCGACGGGAAGTGGGTGCCACAGTCACGTAAGTGGATGAGCCGTAAACCACTCCGGGGGGCAAATATGCGCGTTTTGTCACAGCCGCCCCCGTGGCCGTGACCTGTGGGAACCCCGCGCGGCGTGCGGTCGTCATCGAGGCAGTACGACAGCAGGGAAAGGCACCTCCCATCGCCTAGGGTCATCGGGCGACGGTGTGCGACGGCAAGGCAGTGAGGACAGCGGTATGACGCGGGCGTACGTGGCGGAGACGGGGAACGGCAGCGCGGAGGGCGAGCGCTCCGGATCCCGGGTCCGGCGCCTGCTGGAGGGCTGGAGGAACGACCCCGGCATCTGGCGTCGCGGCCTGGTCCTGGCCGGGGCCGCGGTGCTGATCGCCCTGGTCATGCTGGTCCACGCGAAGATCCCCAACCGGATCGGCAACCTGGGCAGCCTCACGGAAACCTTCCTGCCCTGGCTGGGCCTCTTCGTCCCGGTGATCCTCGGCCTCGCCCTGTGGCGCCGCTCGGCCACCGCGCTGATCGCCCTGGTCCTGCCGGCGGTGGTCTGGCTCAACCTCTTCGGCGGACTGCTCACCGACAAGGAGAGCAAGGGCGGCAACCTCGTCGTCGCCACCCACAACGTCAACGCCGACAACCCCGACCCGGCCGGCACCGCCCGCGAGCTCATCGCCTCCGGCGCGGACGTGCTCGCCCTGGAGGAGCTGCCCGGCGGCAGCGTCGGCGCGTACGAGAAGGCGCTGGCCGCGGCCTATCCGCACCACTCGGTGCAGGGCACGGTGGGCCTGTGGTCGAAGTTCCCGCTGAGCGACGCCGAGCCGGTCGACATCAAGATGGGCTGGACCCGCGCCATGCGGGCCACCGTGAGCACCCCGGCCGGCCGGGTGAAGGTGTACGTGGCGCACATGCCCTCGGTACGGGTGAAGCTGAGCGCCGGGTTCACCGCACGCCAGCGGGACGCCAGCGCGGACGCCCTGGGCGACGCGATCGCGGGCGAGCCCCTGAAGAAGGTGGTCCTGCTCGGCGACCTCAACGGCACCATGAACGACCGCGCCCTGAACAACATCACCTCGCAGATGCGCTCCACCCAGGGCGCGGCGGGCAATGGTTTCGGCTTCACCTGGCCCGCCTCGTTCCCGATGGCCCGGATCGACCAGATCATGGTCAAGGGCGTCGAGCCCAAGTCGTCGTGGACGCTGGGCCGCACCCCCAGCGACCACCTGCCGATCGCCGCCCGGCTCACGGTCTGAGCGGCCCGGCTCACGGTCTGGGCTGCCCGGCCCGCCGGGCTCAGACCGACTCGCGCCACCGGTTGGTGATCGGCAGCCGCCGGTCCTTGCCGAAGCCCTTCGCGGAGATCTTGGTGCCCGGCGGGTACTGCCGCCGCTTGTACTCGGCGGCGTCCACCATCCGCAGCGTCCTGGCCACCAGCTCCGCGTCGAACCCGGCCGCCACGATCGCCTCACGGCCCTGGTCGCGGTCGACGTACAGGGACAGGATGGCGTCCAGGACCGGGTAGTCCGGCAGCGAGTCCGTGTCGACCTGGCCCGGGCGCAGCTCGGCGCTGGGCGGCTTGCTGATGGAGTTCTCCGGGATGGGCGCGACCTCGCCCCGCTCGGCCGCCGCCCTGTTGCGCCACCGGGCGAGGCGGAAGACGGCCGTCTTGTAGACGTCCTTGATCGGCCCGTACCCGCCGACGGAGTCGCCGTACAGCGTCGAATACCCCACGGCCAGCTCGGACTTGTTGCCCGGCGCGAGGACGAGGTGGCCCTCCTGGTTGGAGATCGCCATCAGCAGGGTGCCGCGCAGCCGCGACTGGAGGTTCTCCTCGGCCAGCCCGGTCAGCCCCAGCGCGGCCATGTAGGCGTTGAACATCGGCTCGATGCTCACCGTGCGCAGGTTCAGGCCGGTGCGGCGGGCGAGCTCGGCCGCGTCGCCCCTGGAGTGCTCGGAGGAGTACGCGGAGGGCATCGACACGCCGTACACGTTCTCCGCGCCCACCGCGTCGCAGGCGATCGCCGCGACCAGCGCCGAGTCGATACCGCCGGAGAGCCCGATCAGGACGGACCGGAAGCCGTTCTTGACGACGTACGCCCGCAGCCCCGTGACCAGCGCCGAGTAGACCTCCTCGTCGTCGTCGAGCCGCTCCGCCCGCCCGCCGGTGTGCTCCGGCTCGTACGCCGGGACGGGCTCGGACGACAGCGTCACATGCTCGATCCGCAGACCGTCGTCGACCGTCCCGGACGGGACCGGGCCCGCCGCGGGCAGCTCCAGGTCGAGCAGCACACAGCCCTCGGTGAACTGCGGGGCGCGGGCGACGACCTCACCGCGTCCGTCGACGACGATCGAGTCGCCGTCGAAGACCAGGTCGTCCTGGCCGCCCGTCATCGCCAGATAGGCGAGGGTGCACCCGGCCTCCTGGGCGCGCTTGCGGACCAGCTCCAGACGGGTGTCGTCCTTGTTCTGCTCGTACGGAGAGGCGTTGATCGAGAGCAGTAGCCCGGCCCCGGACGAGCGGGTGGCCGGGACGCGGCCGCCGTCCTGCCAGAGGTCCTCGCAGATCGCCAGGGCCACGTCCACGCCGTGGACCCGGATCACGGGCAGGGTGTCGCCCGGCACGAAGTAGCGGAACTCGTCGAAGACGCCGTAGTTGGGCAGATGGTGCTTGGCGTACCGGAGCACGACCTCGCCCCGGTGCAGCACGGCGCCCGCGTTGCGCGGGGCACCGGCGGGCTGGCCGTAGCGCACGCGCTCCTGCGCACGGTCGAGGTGGCCGACGACCACCGGCAGCTCGCCGAGGCCCTCGGCGGCCAGCCGCGCCGCCAGCTCGGTCAGCGCCTGCCGGGACGCCTCGACGAACGAGGACCGCAGGGCCAGATCCTCCACCGGGTAGCCGGTCAGCATCATCTCGGGGAAGGCGGCGAGGTGCGCCCCCCGCTCGGCGCAGTGCCGGGTCCAGTGCACGATCGCCCCGGCGTTGGCGGCGATGTCGCCGACGGTCGAGTCGATCTGATTCAGAGCGAGACGTAGGTGAGGCACCCCGCCAGTGTAATCGTCAAAGCGACGCGATGGGGGGTGGAGCGAGGCGTGGCGCCCGGCTTCACCCCTCTGCCCGCCTCCGTGCGACAGCCCAGGACTGTCGGCATCCCGGCCTCCGCCCGGTGGACGTTGTGGCAGTGGGCCATCCACGGCCCCCGGTTGTCCGCGCGCTCCCCCTGCCCGGACCTCACCCCCACCCGGTATGTCCCGACATGCGGGGCCGGGGGGCCGCGGTGAGCATGGCCCCATGAGGAGACGGCGATAAGCGCCATCGGCGCCACCGTGCGACCAGCCGGTTCAGGCGGCCGGCCCGCCGTGATCCCGCTGGTGCTCGGCGCGCTCTCGTACACCGCGTGGGTGCTCGAAGTGGTCCTGCGCACCGGGCTCGACCCCGTCCGGACATACGTGAGCGAGCTCGCCGCGGCCGACCAGCCGCTCGGCGGGCTCTTCCGGGCGACGGACCTGACGGCCGGGGCGCTGGTGTTCTGCGGGGCGGTGTGGGCGCTGTGGCGGTGCGAGCGGCGGCCGTGGTCGGTGGCCGGATGGTGGGGGCTCGTCCTGTTCGGCGCGGCGACCGTGGCCGACGCCCGGCTCCCGCTGAGCTGCCCGCCGACCGCCGATCCCGGGTGCGCGGCGCGGGAGACGGCCGGGCTGGTCCCGGCCACGCACACCGCGCACACGGTGAGCAGCGGCCTCGCGATGACCGGCGCCCTGGTGGCGGTCATGGCGCTCACGGTCGCGGCCCGCCGCTACCGCCGGTGGGGGGTGCTGGCCCGCGTGGGTCCTTGGCTGGCCCTGCTCGAACTGGCCGTCACCGTCTGGACACTGGCCGCCATCGCCGCTTTCGAGGCCGGACGCGGCACCTGGTGGCTGGGGGCGGGGCAGCGGGCGCAGGTGCTGGGCGTGGCGGTGTGGCTGGGGGTGCTCGCGTACGCGGTCGCGCGCGAGAATCGAGTATGACGTTCGTACGCATCGACGGGGTGCCGCACCACGTGGTGGTGGCGGGCAGCGGTCCGCCCGTGCTGCTCAGCGCGGGCCTGGGGATGGCGTGGTTCGACTGGGACGAGGTGGCCCGGCTGCTCGCCCCGCACCGCACGGTCGTCCGCTTCGACCGCCCCGGCCACGGCCTCTCCGGCCCGGCGGCGGCCCCGCCCACGGCCTCGGGGGAGGCGGACCGGATCGCGGCCGTGCTGGACGCGGTGGGGGTTTCGGGGCCGGTGACGGTGGTGGGGCACTCGATCGCGGGCTTCCACGCCGAGGCGTACGCACGGCTGCACCCTGCCCGTACGGCCGCGCTCGTCCTGGTGGACTCCAGCGTGGAGCCGGATGTACGGGTGCCGGTGGCGGCGGGGGCGCGGGTGGTGTCGGCGCGGGTGGCGGGGGCGGTGCTGGCGGGGGCGGGGGTACCGGCGGCGGTGGGGCCGCTGGTACGGCGGGGGGCGGTGCGGCTGTCGCGTACGGACGGGGGTGATCCGGCGGGGCGGGCGCAGGTGCGGGCGTGCTACCGGACGTCGCGGGTGTGGCGGGGCGTCCTCCTGGAGAACGCCCGCTACCGGCCGGTCGCGGCCGAACTCCTCACACTGCGCGACCACTTTCCGCTGCCGCCGGTGCCGGTGACGGTGCTGGCGGCGGGCGGGGACGCGGCCTGGCTGAGCCGGCAGCGGGGGCTGGCGGATGTGCTGCGGGGCCGTCTTCGGGTGGTGCGGGGGGCGGGGCATCTGGTGATGCTGGATGAGCCGGGGGCGGTGGTGTCGGCGGTGCTGAGCCCCTCCCCGCCCCTTCCCTGAACCCTCCGGGGGCGGGGGGCGGCTTCCGCCCGACCGATCACGCCCGGGGCTGCGCCCCTGGGGCCCGGGCCCTGGTTCGTGGTGGCCTGCGGCCCGGTGGGGGGCTGGCCGCGCAGTTCCCCGCGCCCCTCAGCCGGCACGTCTGCCCCGGGACCGGAACGGCCCCGGGGCAGACGTGTTCGAGGGGAGGGGAGGCCGGGGCGCAGCCCCAGGCCTCAGGGGCGCGGGGAACTGCGCGGGCAACCCCCGCCGGGCCGCAGGCGAAGTCCGGGCCTGAGAGGGGTGCGGGGAACTGCGCGGCAAGCCGTGGACCCGCTGTCGCCATACCCCGCGCCCCGCCCCGTGCTACCCGCGCCGGCCGTACCCGAAGCCGTACGACGCCACATAACCCCGTGACGGCGTACCCACCCCCGTCACGTCGTCATAGCCCCGCACCGCGTGCAGCGAGCTGTCCGCGCCCAGTGTCCGCACCGACGTGGTCAGTCCGCCCGACGCGTCGACCCCGTTGACGAAGTCCACCCGCGCCACCGCGAGGCCACGCGCACCCAGCGGGTGGTCGGTGACGTCGTGGTACAGGGGCGAGCCGTAGCGCGCGTAGATCGACGGGTTCGCGAACCCGATCGGGAAGTGCCGCGCCTGCTGCGCCAGCGCCTGCACACCGGCGATCACCGGCGCCGCGAGCGAGGTGCCGCCGATGCGGTACTCGTCGTACTTCACCGCCCCGTCCGGGAACGTCTGCGTCTGGCCGACCAGGAAGCCCGTGTTGGGGTCCGCGACCGCCGCGATGTCCGGGACCGTGCGCATCCGCGCCGCCCCGTTCGCCTTGGCGAGCGAGTCGGGCACGACGCCCCGCTGGTAGAACGGCTGTCTCACCGTGGAGCTGGTGCCGCCGCCCGCACCGGAGGTGTACGCCCCGGGGAAGTCCGTCCAGCTCTTGCCGTCCGCCGACAGGGTGGACTTCAGCGTGCCCCAGCCCGTCTCGAAGCGGTACGTGTCGCCCTTGCCGACCGCCAGCGAGGTGCCGCCGACCGCCGTCACCCACGCCGAGTTGGCCGGGGTGTCGACCTGCTTCCTGCCGGTGTTGGCGACCTCGTCGCCGTCGTCGCCGGAGGAGAAGTAGAAGCCGATGCCCTCGACCGCGCCCAGCTTGAACGTCTGGTCGTAGGCCGCCGCCACGTCCGGCGTCTCGTTGGCCTCGATGTCGCCCCAGGAGTTGGAGACGATGTCGGCGAGACGGTTGTCGACGATCTTGTTGAGCGCGTCGAGCAGATCCGGGTCGTTGCAGGACGCGCCCGCCACGTACACGATGTCCGCGTCCGGCGCGACCGCGTGCACGGCCTCGACGTCCAGCGACTCCTCGCCGTACCAGCCGGCCGCGTCGCACGCCTCCGCGCTGTTGTAGTCGGCGGGCTTCACCTCGCTGTACTGGCCGCGCTTGTACGTCTTGTCGCCGTTGCGCAGCGCGTACCGCTGGGCGTCCTTCGCCATCGTCGGCGAGGCGTACGCGTCGGTGATCGCGACGGTGACGCCCTTGCCGGTGTAGCGGCCCGCGCCGTACGCCGCGCGCAACTGCCTGCCGGTGTACCCCTTGACCGCGTACGGGACCTTCGTGCCGTACGCGTCCGGCAGCGTGGTCGCGATGTTCGAGCCGTAGTACGTCGAGAACGGCCCGGAGTTCTTGAAGGCGGGGCCGGGCCCGGGCAGCGTCTCGTGGTGCGTTGCCCTGTGCGGGGCGTTGTCCAGGCCCGTCACGGTCAGCACCGCGTGGGCCAGCGCGCCCGGGGCGGAGGCGGTCTTCACCGGGGCGCGGTAGGTGCGGGCGCCCTTGCGGTAGTTGTGCAGCTCGGTGGCGAACGCCTTCTCGGCCGCGGCGACGTCACCGGAGACCGAGACGTAGTGCTGGTTGGTTCCCGTGACGGTCAGACCGGCCGACTTCAGCCAGGCGGTGACCGCAGCGATCTGCTCCCGGGTCGCCCCGAAGCGCTGCCGCGTCTGCGCGGCGTTCAGGTACTTCCCGTACGACGGCGAGCTCGGGTCCGACACGGCCGCGGCGTACGCGGTGAGGCCCTCGGCGTCGCGGCCGGCGAGGTAGACCCGCGCGTCGACCTTGTTCGTGTCCGTCGTGGCGCCCCGGTCCGCGGCGCCGGTGGCCCAAGCGGGCTTGGTGCCCGTGAGGGCGGCCCGCCCGGACGGCACGGGGTCCGCCGCGTGGGCGGACGGTATGCCGAGAGCGAGCGCGCCGGCGAGCAGAGGCAGTGTCGCTGCCATGCTCACGGCGCGCCGCCTGGTGCGGCTTGTTCTCAATGTGACCCCCTGCATGAGGCTCTTCACCTGGGAGGCATGCGCAACTTGATCTGCACACGCACAGCGTCACTCTGGTGAGGAACGGTTCATGCCGGGGACATGCGAAACCCAAGAGAAGCCCAAGTCCCGCCGACGTGGCGGGACTTGGGCATTTTTGGTGGTGCAAATGCCGACTCGGGCGGGTTGCGCGCGCGACCCGCCCGAGCCGGAGCCGCCCACCGCGTCACGTACGCGGTGCGGCCCCCCGCGCCTTCAGCATCTGCGCCATCAGGTCGATCTCGGACCGCTGGGAGTCGACCATGCCCTGCGCCAGGGCGCGCTCCACCTCGGTCGTACACCGCTGGGCGCACCCCTGGGCCATGTGCACACCGCCCTTGTGGTGCTCGGTCATCAGCCGGAGGTAGAGGATCTCCGCCTGCCTGCCCTCGGCGGCGCGCAACTGGTCGAGCTCGGTCCTGGTCGCCATCCCGGGCATCAGCGCGCCGTCCGCGCCGGGCTCACTGCCCATGCCCATCCAGGCCATCGGCAGCCGGTCCGGCTCCGCCTTGGGCAGCCCCCACAGATCCAGCCAGCCCAGCAGCATGCCCCGCTGGTTGGCCTGGGTGTTGGCGATGTCGTACGCGAGCCGGCGGACCTCCTCGTCCTTCGTGCGGTCGCGTACGAGGAACGACATCTCCACCGCCTGCTGGTGGTGGACCGCCATGTCGCGGGCGAACCCGGCGTCCGCCGAGGCCGCCGCGGGGGTGTGCGCGGCGGGCCCGGAGTCCCCGCCGGTGGCGCCGGCGACCGTGGCCACGGTCGCGAACACCAGCGCCGCCACGACCGCCGCGAGCGACGCCCAGTAGGTGCGGTTCACTTCTGGTCCAGTCCGCCCGTGCACGCCGCTCCCGGCTCCGGGGTCTGCGGGCCCTGCACGTACTTGGCGAAGAACTGGTTGACCCTCGGGTCGTCCGCGCTGGTCACCGTGACCTGCTTGCCCCAGGCGCTGAGCATGATCGGCCCGGACTGGTCCTTGTACGGGCTCATCAGCGAGTACGGCGTCTTGGAGACCTTGTCGGAGAGCTTCTGCACATCGGCGGCGGGTGCCTTGTCGGTGTACGTCACCCACACCGCGCCGTGCTCCAGGGAGTGCACCGCGTTCATGTCCGGGACCGGCTTCTTGTAGACCTCGCCGCCGCAGTTCATCCACACCTGGTCGTGGTCGCCGCCGACCGGGGGCTTCATCGGGTACGCCACCGTCTTGGTGACGTGGTTGCGGGTGAGCTTCTTCGCGTCCCAGTCCTTCTCGCCCGCGATGGTCGCCTTGGCGTCGGCGGCCTTCTGCGCCTGCTGCTTGTCCTTGTCGTCGGACTCCTTGTTCAGCAGGTACGCGCCGACGCCGACGAGCGCGGCCACGATCGCCACGGACGCGGTGATGGCGACGATCTTGTTGCGCCGCTCGCGGGCCTGCTCGGCGCGGCGCATCTCGGCTATGCGCGCCTGCCGCGAGTTCTTGGATTCCTTGGTGGCCATGGGGGCTCAAGTCCTTTGGGTGAAGGGGAAGTCAGGTGGCTCGGTGGGCCCCGCCCGGCCCGGTGCCGCTCTCCAGGGGTGCGGGGGCTGCGCGACCGGCTCGAACCGGTCCGCGGACGGAACAGCGGCACAACCGGCCGGAGCTATCTGCGAAGGACCTGAAGGACGTGGAGACCGGGGGCCCGGGGCCGCGCCGCGTCCCGCACCGGCGCCCCCGAGGGCAGGACCGCCGCGGCCCGTACCGTGTGCGCACCCCCCGGCTCCGGAGCGTCGAGCGGCGGCGGAGCGGTGAGCACGGCCGGGTCGGCGTGCGGGAAGAGCCCGCAGTCGCCGCCGTCGTCCGGGCAGCCGTACTGCGCCGCCCCGCCCGCCACCAGGGCGTGGTGGGCCCGTGGAGCGGCGGCGTCCGCGCTCGCCCCGCCGCCCGCGGTCAGGCAGAGGAACAGCGCGGCGAGGAGCGTCGCCATGGCGCTCACCAGCGCCATGGGACGTGTGATGCGAAGGCCTCGCACTCCCCCCATAGGCGCAGATGCTAGGCGAGGAAGCGCGCCGGGCGGCAGGGCGGGGTCGGCCAAGATCCGGCCACCGGGCCGCCGGAACCGCTCAGCCCCGGGCCGGAACCGTCAGCCCCCGGTCCGGAACCGTCCGCCCCGGAGCGGATCCGCTCAGCCCCGGGGCGGACGGTGGCGCCCCGACGACGACCCGCCCGCCCCGAAGGGGCCCCGCTGCCCCAGGTCAGCCCACGTGCACCCGCGGGCGCCGCTTGAGGTCGGGCTCGGCGCGCCGCAGTACCTCGCGGGTGACCGGGGCGACCTCGCCGTCGCCGAAGACCAGGAAGCGCAGCAGATGGCTGAGCGGATGGCCCTCGGTCCAGTTGAAGTACGCGTGCGGCACCTCACCGGTCCGCTCGCGCAGCTTCATCATCACCGCCGCGATGGTGTTGGGCACCACCGCTCCCTCCACCCGTAGCCTGCGCACCCCGTGCTTCTCGTCGCCGTGCACGGTCAGCTCGGTGGTGAAGTCCGAGGAGTTCTGCACGAACACCTCCAGGAACAGCACCGGCCGCCCGTCCGGGATGTGGGTCTCCTCGCGCTGGCTGTACTCCTTGGCGCGGTACTCCCGGGTGCTGTGCTCCTGCGGCTCGTTGGCGATCAGCCGCAGCGGCCCGCTCCTGGCGGCCTCGTCGACGAACCGGCCGGCCGCCTCGTCGAAGGTCACCTCGGTGGCCCGCAGCTCGAACGCCCGGTGCACCCGGGACGCGAACGAGGAGAGCAGGATCGCCAGGATGAACAGCAGCGCGATCTTGAGGCCGTCGGGCCGCTCGATCACATTGGTGACCAGGGTGTACGCGAACACGGCGGTGATGACGCCGAACCCGGCCGCCGACACCTTCCTGCCCCGGTGCAGCACGGCCACGGCCGAGGCGAACGAGGCCGAGAGCATCAGGACCAGCACCCCCGTCGCGTACGCCCCGCTCTGCGCGTCCACGTCGGCGTCGAACCACCAGGTGATGAAGAAGGCGATCGCCACGAACAGCAGCACCAGCGGGCGCACCGCGCGGGTCCACTCCGGGGCCATGCCGTAGCGCGGCAGATAGCGCGGGACCAGGTTGAGCAGACCGGCCGTCGCCGACGCCCCGGCGAACCAGAGGATGGCGATGGTCGAGACGTCGTACACCGTGCCGAAGGCCTCGCCCAGGCGCTCGTGCGCGAGATGGGCGAGCGCGCGGCCGTTGGCGTCGCCGCCCGCCTCGAACTCGGCCTCCGGGATGAGGATGGTGGTGGCGAGGCTGGAGACCAGCAGGAAGCCGCTCATCACCAGGGCCGCGGTGGTCAGCAGCTTGCGGGTGTCACGGATGCGGCCGAGGGGCGCGGCGTGCGTGTCGCCCGCGTCGCCGCGGATCTGCGGCATCACCGCGACCCCCGTCTCGAAGCCGGACATGCCCAGCGCCAGCTTGGGGAAGACCAGCAGCGCCACGCCGACGACCGCCAGCGGTGAGGAGTGCTCGGCGCTCATCGCGTGCCACCAGTCGTCCACCACGACCGGCTCGGTGGCGATCGAGGCGACCGCGATGGCCAGGACCACCAGGTTGAGCGTCAGATAGACGGCCACGAGCACCACCGCGACGCCCATGGCCTCCTTGAACCCCTTGAGGAAGACCGCGCCGAGCGCGGCGACCAGGGCGAGGGTGATCCAGAGGTTGGAGCCGTGCAGCCAGTGCGGGGCGAAGGGGTTCTCCACCACGTGCGCCGAGGCGTCGGCCGCCGACAGAGTGATCGTGATCATGAAGTCGGTGGCCGCGAAACCGAGCAGCACCAGGACGAAGATCTTCCCCGCCCACCAGGGCAGCAGCCGCTCCAGCATGGCGATGGAGCCCTCGCCGTTGGGGGACTCGGCGGCCACGCGCCGGTAGACCGGCAGCGCGCCGAGGAGCGTCAGCGCGATCAGGACGAGGGTGGCCATGGGGGAGAGCAGCCCGGCCGCGAGCGCCGCGATGCCCGGCTGGTAGCCGAGGGTGGAGAAGTAGTCCACACCCGTCAGGCACATCACCCGCCACCAGGTGTGGCCCCGGTGCTCCTGCGGCGGGGTGCCGTGCGGCCCGGGATGGCGCGCGGAGTGCTCCGAGAGCCCCTCCAGCAGCCAGGCCCGCCAGCGGCGGGCGGCCGGCTCCCGCGCGGGCGGGGCGGCGTCGGTATCCGGGGGCTCCATCTGGGTGCCGGTCATGCTTCGGTTCTCCATGGTCGTACGTGTGCGCCGTACCCGTCGGCCTTACTCGTCCGGGTGAACGGGTCCGTTCCCGGGCACCCGTGAGCGGCCGTCGCCGGGACGTTTCCGCAGGGGGCGAGGAGCGAGTATCCCCCACGGCCTCGCCCCGCGCGGCGCCCGGTGCGAGGGTGGGGAGGCGGCCTGTGGCAACTGATGCGGGGTGCGTAATGTGTCGGTAATCCCGGGCCCTGATACTGATGTCTCCCCCTCATGCCCGGGCGGTGGTGCACAGACCGTCTGAACTGCAAGGATGTGGCTATGGACAAGCAGCAGGAGTTCGTGCTCCGCACTCTCGAAGAGCGTGACATCCGGTTTGTGCGCTTGTGGTTCACCGATGTGCTCGGCTTTCTGAAGTCGGTCGCGGTGGCTCCTGCCGAGCTGGAGCAGGCGTTCGACGAGGGCATCGGCTTCGACGGCTCGGCCATCGAGGGCTTCGCCCGGGTGTACGAGTCCGACATGATCGCCAAGCCGGATCCGAGCACGTTCCAGATCCTGCCGTGGCGCGCCGAGGCCCCGGGCACCGCGCGGATGTTCTGCGACATCCTGATGCCCGACGGCTCCCCGTCCTTCGCGGACCCGCGCTTCGTTCTCAAGCGCATCCTGGCCAAGACCTCGGACCTGGGCTTCACCTTCTACACCCACCCCGAGATCGAGTTCTTCCTGCTGAAGGACAAGCCGCTGGACGGCACCCGCCCGGTGCCCGCCGACAACTCCGGCTACTTCGACCACACCCCGCAGAACGTCGGCATGGACTTCCGCCGCCAGGCGATCACCATGCTGGAGTCGATGGGCATCTCGGTCGAGTTCAGCCACCACGAGGGCGCGCCGGGCCAGCAGGAGATCGACCTGCGGTACGCCGACGCCCTCTCCACGGCCGACAACATCATGACGTTCCGCCTGGTGATGAAGCAGGTGGCGCTGGAGCAGGGCGTGCAGGCGACCTTCATGCCCAAGCCCTTCTCGGAGTTCCCCGGCTCCGGCATGCACACCCACCTCTCCCTCTTCGAGGGCGACCGCAACGCCTTCTACGAGTCCGGCGCCGAGTACCAGCTCTCCAAGGTCGGCCGCTCCTTCATCGCGGGCCTGCTCAAGCACGCCGCCGAGATCTCGGCCGTCACCAACCAGTGGGTCAACTCCTACAAGCGCATCTGGGGCGGCTCGGAGCGCACGGCGGGTGCGGGCGGTGAGGCCCCCTCGTACATCTGCTGGGGCCACAACAACCGCTCCGCGCTGATCCGCGTCCCGATGTACAAGCCCGGCAAGACCGGCTCCGCCCGCGTCGAGGTCCGCTCCCTGGACTCCGGCTGCAACCCCTACCTGGCGTACTCCCTGCTCCTCGCGGCGGGCCTGAAGGGCATCGAGGAGGGCTACGAGCTCCCGGCGGGCGCCGACGACGACGTCTGGGCCCTGTCGGACTCCGAGCGCCGCGCGATGGGCATCGAGCCGCTGCCGCAGAACCTGGGCGAGGCGATCTCGCTGATGGAACGCAGCGAACTGGTCGCCGAGACCCTCGGCGAGCACGTCTTCGACTTCTTCCTGCGCAACAAGAAGCAGGAGTGGGAGGAGTACCGCTCCGAGGTCACCGCGTTCGAGCTGCGGAAGAACCTGCCGGTGCTGTAGGGCGCAGGTCAGGACGGTTTTCCTGCCGAACGGTGAGCGGGGCCCGCGGTCGATGACCGTGGGCCCCGCGCCCGTCTCAGGCGCCCTGGGCCGTCTGTGGGCCGTCCGGCGCGGAACCCGTGCCCTCGTACAGGCTGTCCACGGCGCTCCGGGTCCGCCCCTCGCTGCTCGGCAGCAGGTGCGTGTAGACCCGGAGGGTGAACCCGGGGTCCGTGTGCCCCAGGTACGTGCTGAGCGCTTTGATGTGCTCCCCGGCGTCCAGGAGCACCGACGCGTAGAAGTGCCTGAGCGCGTGCATGCCGTGAGATCCGTGACGCTCGCCAAAAGCGATTTCTGCTGGTCTCGACCTACTCCTCAGCACCCACGCTCCTGTTGCTCCTTTTTGTCGGGAACATAGCTACATGGGGGCGCGTCGACCTGGCCCGCATCAACCTGGCCTGCATCCCACTTCTCGTCGCCCTCTTGGTGCTGTGTCTGGTCGTCCGCAAATACAGCACCAAGGTCGTCGCCTATAGCAGGCTCCTCTTGGACGAATGGGAGCCGGGGTACGCGGCCGCGAAGAGGATTGACCTTGAGCTTGCCACCGAGCGAAGGCGCCTTTCGGCAGCATCGACCAACCTGCCAACTGAGACCCGCCGCCACATCTACCGAGAGACCGCTCCAGCGGCCATCGAGCAGTACCGCTCCGACGGACTTCGCTACCGACGGGTCCATAATCTCTTCCAGAGCGTCATCATCCTCGGCTCGCTGGCCACGTCGACAGCGGCGAGTCTCGCGGACACCCCAGCGCCCTACAAGTGGGTCACCGTTGGCACCAGTTTCTCGGTCGGTCTCGCGGCAGGCTTCACCGGCTATTTTAAGTTCCGTGAGCGCAGCTTCTACCTCCAGCAAACGGCCGATGCCATCGAGGAGGAATACGACGCCGTGAACCTGAAGGTTGGCCGCTACAAGTCGAGTACAGACGACGAGGCCGCCCTTCTGGAGTTCACCGAGCGGGTTGAGATCCTCAAGAACGATCAGCGCAAGCGGCAGCAGCAACTGGACCAGCCAACAGAGACGCCCGAAGGCTAACTCCGTTGTCCTGCGTCTTTACCCAGGCCAACATCCGCCAGCCATGAAAGCACATCACGCTCGGACCTCGTGTCCCCCCTCCACCTGAGAGTGGTTGGGATCGGTCGCGAGCGTGCTTCGGTAAATACCTTATGGGGAATCCTTGGCTGCCTGACGCCTGGCAGCGCGTGCCGCCGCCATACGCGCCCGCTGCGCCGGTTGGACATAGAGAATGAACACGGCCTCATCGATCAACTCGGCAATGTCCGCGATCTCCTCTGCGGAATACGCCAACCCGTCATGAACCGCATCATTCCCGACCACTCTTGCCTCATGGAAAGCGTCCACGACATTCTGCGAGACACCTTGTGTAGCCAAAGAGGTTATCCGGTTATGCAGATTGCTTCCAGTAGCACCCTGCTCTTTAGTTATCTGCTCCACGACCGCCCGATAGCCGACACCCGCCAGCCGGTAGGCCCCTGCCGCCTCAGCCAGGGCCGCTTCGCTGAATATCTCGCGCACCAACGAAGGGGCATCCGAAGAAATCTGGCGTGGTTTCGGCGCCGCCCCCGGATATGCTTGCGTAAGCTCAACAGTCTCGTAACGTGCGGCCGAATCATTTCCGCTGGGATTTATTGCAGTCCAAAGGAATAGACAGTTGGCCGAGCAGTAGTCACAGGTTAGTTTGATGGTGAATAGCGTTAGGTTCTGATTTTTGCCATCCGTGAATTTTCGAGTCAGGCCTTGGAGCTCCTGGCGAGCCGCTACCTGCATCGACGTATTCATTGCGCAGTGAGGACAGCACAAATAGACCTGGCGCTTAGCGAATGCCCTTTCATTCACGGGCTCAATCTCTGAAAGCTGATCAGATAATTCACGCACAGTCGGACAGTAGCTCATCACCTCTCCCCCCGTCATCTGATTTCCGCGCACACCCTCCGGATTTGTGCACGGCCAGGCACCTCGCGCCCAATCCCAAGTTGTCAAGGTGCGCAAGAGCGGCTCACAGGGGGTCAGCACCGGTGGCGATGGCACGGCCCTCTTGAGAACCGCCCAGGTTCTTGTCGACCCGTCCGTTCACACCCTCCATTGTCCTGGTCGTTGTCCAATACGCCGACGTCCACCACCGTTCACCGCAGTACGCGCACCTCGCCTGACCTGCCACCTAAACCCCCGCGAACGCCCCTGGGCGGCCCACGCACAGTTGGAAATCGTGTTGGGGGCAACCCCTCACGAGACGGCATGCGGTCAGGTCGGGTGATTCGAGGGCCCGCGGGCCATGTGCGGGCCAGCGAGCCGAACTAGGGGGCAGAAACAGCCTCTGACCAGCGCGTACGTACTCCCGACTCGCCGGTCTTGAAAACCGTTCCTGATCACTGTCATGACCAGGGTCTACGCTCCGGGGTGTGGATGATCAGACCTACGACGATGCCTACCGCTGTTGGCAAGCATCGCTGACGACCCTGATGAGTGATCCCGCACTGCTTGCACGGTGGCAGGAGCGCCGCTTTCGGTTCGCTCATAGTGTCGGGGCCCTTCTGACCGAGGCGCATGGAGACGGCCCCGCTGTGACAGGGCCAGTCCTCTACGGAGTGTTCGCCGCCGGTGCAGGCCTTTGCTACGTAGGACAGACACAGGAGGCTGAGCGCCGCCTGAGGGACCTGCCAGTGGGAGAGAGCCACCACTTGGCCAACACGGTGCCGCCCGAACTCTGGGAGCGGGTGATAGCGATCCGCTGGCCGCTGCTGCTCCCCGACACTCCTTCAGGAGAACAGCTGTTGGCCGAGGAGATGGGCCGAACTGTGTGCGGCCTCGCGTTGGAGCACGCCCTTCAGGTGGCAACTGCACCACCCTTGAATAGTCGCCGGCGGCGCATGTCCGGCGACTGGCAGCCGCGAAAACTCGCACAGAGCCGCTCCCGAGGTGCCATCCATGCACAATCCATACCGTGCCTGACCCAACTGGTCATTGCTGCTTGGTCAGCTCTGTCGGAGGCGGACGTGCCGGAGCACTCAGCAGTCGTCGACATCGGTACCGGCCGAGTGGTGTTCCCGACAGCACTGCATAAGCGACCAGGTTGCTGAGCGGTGGCGGCATCAGGTCGAGGGGGATTCCCCCACTGCCAGAACCTCCTGTACATGGCTGGCGTGCACAGGACCTGGCTCGTCAGCTTGCGTCCTGGATGAGATCGATGCTGCCGGCCAGCCGCTGAAAGGTGAGGGTTGCACCTCACCGCGCCGCACCGTCCGTTCCTAACTTGGTCAGGGTGAAAGCCCGAACTAGGGGCCGTCTGTGGGCCGTCAAAGGGCGGCCCACAACGACCATCAGCGACCACCAACGCCCCTGCTCTTGCTGGTCAGCGGTGCCGCACCTGATACACGTAGAGGCCGTCGGAACGGCTCATCAATTCCTGCGCAACAAGAAGCAGGAGTGGGAGGAGTACCGCTCCGAGGTCACCGCGTTCGAGCTGCGGAAGAACCTGCCGGTGCTGTAGGGGCGAGTACGGGTCCCTCCGGCATTCGGGGGGTCCCGGCGGGCGGGTGCGGCCGGCGCGGTGTGTCATGGCAGGGGCGGCCGTACGCCGCCCCGCGCCATGCACTGCGAGGAGCACCCCATGACCCAAGGCCTGAAGACGATCATCTACCCCGTCAAGGACATCGCCGCCGCGAAGGCCCTGTTCGGCGGGCTGCTCGGGGTCGAGCCCGTGATGGACGAGCCGTACTACGCGCAGTTCGACGCGGCCGGGCAGGAAGTGGGGCTCGACCCCAACGGCCACGGCAAGGGGATGACGGGACCGGTCCCGTACTGGCACGTCGACGACATCGACAAGACCATGAAGGCCCTCCTCGACGCGGGCGCCGAGTCGCTCCAGCCCGTCCAGGACGTCGGCGGCGGCCGGCTGACGGCCTCGGTCAAGGACGCCGACGGCAATGTGATCGGCCTGGTCCAGCCCTCCTGAGGCACGCGCACGGCGGGCCCGCCCCCCTGCGGGGGCGGGAATACCGTCCGGCCGGGGCCGGTTGCGGCTGCTGAGAGCCAGCCGCCTGTGCCGTGCGACCTTAAGGATTGAGCATGCCGTTCGTCCATGTCGAGTACTCGGAACGTCTCGCCCCGACCTTCGACCGCCAGGCCTTCGCCCGCGAGGTGCACACCACCGCGCCGACCGTCATCGACGCCCCGAGCGTGGGTTTCAAGACGCGCTTCCGGCGGATCGAGGAGTCCTGCTTCGGCGAGGGCGACGACACCATCGACGCCGTCTTCATCCAGCTCTCGATCCTCAGCGGCCGCACCCGCGAAACTCGTGAGAAGCTGGCCGAGACGGTCCGCGACATCGCCGTCCGGCACGCGAAGGCCTCCGAGGGGCACCGGCTCCAGGTGATGGTCGAGGTCCGCGAGATGGAGCGCGAGTCCTACCGCTCGCACAAGGACTGACCCCGACGGCCGCGCCCCGCAGAGCCGTTCAGCCGAGGAACACCGGCGCCAGACCCGCCGTCAGCAGGCGGCGGGGGGTGCCCGTGCCGTCGGCGGGGAGGGTGTAGAGGTCGGCTCCGTAGTCGCCCGGCAGGGAGTACGTCACCGTGTCGTCGTCCTGCCACACCAGCTGGTCGTCCACGCTGCGCGGCTCCGCCAGCGGGGTCTCGCGCATCGTGGCGAGGTCCAGGACGTACAGGCGCCAGGGCGCGTCCGCCGGGAGGCCCGGGACGCGTTTTTTGAAGGCCAGGCGGGTGCCGTCGGGGGAGAGGGAGGGGCACTCCAGGTTGGTGCGGAGCGTGGTGACCTTGCGGGACGGCAGGTCGCCGCGGACCAGATAGGTCTTCCCGGCCGTCGCCATCGTCGCGTAGAAGCGGGTGTCGTCGGCGAAGGTGACACCCCAGAAGTTGACGTCCGAGGCCCGGTACGGGTGCCCGTCGCGCTCGATCGCGAAGTCCTCCAGGGTCTTGGTGAGGTGGCCGGTGCGGGTGTCGAGGATCGCCGTGCGGGTGGAGAAGTTCGTGCCCGCGTACGAGTCGCCGCCCACGAAGACCGTCCAGGCGGCCAGGTGCCCGGACGGGGAGACCCGGGCCCGGGTCGGGATGCCCGGCAGGCCGTAGTGGGCCCGCTCCTTCAGCTCCGCGTCCAGGACCACGGCCCGGTAGCCGTCCCGCACCGCGCCCCGCTCGGCCTGGAGGCACACCCCGGTGCCCCCGGCCGCGTGGAAGCGCAGGCACTTCACCCCGGAGGCGGTGCGCGGCCCGGAGGGGCCGGCGGCCGGGACCGAGGCCAGCTCGTCGCGGTGCGGGCCCCAGGCCATGCTGCGGAAGACGATCCGGGGGCCCGCGCCGGGGGCGAGGGAGACCTCGCCGCCGCGCACCGGCGGGCCGCCCGTCTGGACGCGGTTCTTGCGGTCCTCGCGGCCCGCCGCGTGCAGCACGGACGCGGTGGCCACGCCCGCGAGCACGACCAGGGCCGTGACCAGGACGATCAGCTTGTTGCGCAGGGTCATGCCGGTGTTCCCCCGTCGTTACGGGCCGGGCCGGCCGGGCGCAGCAGCACCGCACCCGCCGCGCAGACCGCCAGCGCCACCGCCGCCGTGCCCAGCGCCGTGCGGTCGCCCCACGCCGTCCACGCCGCGCCGAACGCGATCGAGCAGACGAAACGGGCCGACGCCTGGCCGGTCTGGATCAACGCGAGTCCGCTGGAGCGCAGTTGGGCCGGGACCGCGCCCGCCGCCGCGGCCATCAGGACGCCGTCGGTCGCCGCGTAGAACAGACCGTGCAGGGTGAGGACGACGTACGGCAGCGCCGCCCCGCGCCAGCCCGGCAGCAGCAGGGCGTACGCGCACAGCAGGGCCGCGTGGCCGCAGAGGAAGACCTGCCAGCGGCCCACCCGGTCGGCGAGGCGGCCCAGCGGCACGGCCAGCAGCAGGAACGCGGCGGCCGTGCCCAGCGGCAGCAGCGCGAACCAGCGGTCGGGGACGTCCAGGCGACGCTGGAGCAGGAGGTAGACGAAGGAGTCGCTGACCGTCGCCAGTCCCAGGAGCAGCGCGCAGAGCGCCAGTCGGCGCACCTCGCGCTCGCCGAGGAGCGCGAGCGCCGCCTTCAGCGAGGCGCGCGGGGCGCCGGGTGCCCGCTCGGGGGCGGCGGTACGGGCGGGCACGAACAGCACCAGGACCAGGACGCCGACCGCCGCCACACAGAAGCTGACCGTGAAGACCGCGTCGTACCCGTCCACGGCCTGACGCAGAATCAGGAACGCGGCCAGCGGCCCGAGGAGCGCGCCCGCGGTGTCCATCGCGCGGTGCACGCCGAACGCCCGCCCGCGCGCCTCGGGCGCCGAGGCCAGCGAGATCATCGCGTCGCGCGGGGCCGTGCGCAGCCCCTTGCCCGTACGGTCGGCGGCCAGCACCGCACCGATCACCGGCAGCGAACCCGCCACCAGGAGCAGGGGTTTGCACACCGCGGAGAGGCCGTAGCCGAGGACCGCGACGGTCTTGTGGCGTCCGCCCCGGTCGGCGAGATGGCCCCCGACGAGGCGGACGAGCGCGCTGAAGCCGTTGTAGACCCCGTCGAGCAGGCCGAACCCCAGCGGGGACAGACCGAGGCCGGTGACCAGGTAGAGCGGCAGGACGGCGGTGACCATCTCCGAGGAGACGTCGGTGATCAGGCTGACCGCGCCCAGGGCCAGCACGGTCGGGGCCACGGCGGGACGCCGCCCGGGGGTGAGCCGGGCGGCGGGGGCCGCGGGAGTGCCGCGGCTGTCTGCTACGTACACGTCGTCAGGCCCAGATGCCCGTGATGTCCGAGGCGTTGGCGGCCTGGCCGGCGTGCGTGGTGCCGTACATGTCCTCGATCGTGCGGAGCAGGTTGTAGTGGTTGTACGTGGTCGAGGAGGTCGAGCCGGGGACGACCGGCTGGCCGTAGAGGACGGTCGCGATCTTGTTGCCCGCGAGCCGATTGTCCTCGTCGAAGGTGACGACGAGCAGGCTGTTGTGGGTCCTGGCCCAGTCCGCGTACGCCTTGAGGTTGGTCTTCAGCCAGGTGTCGCCGGTGGAGACCGAGCAGTCGTGCATGTCGCTGCACAGGTTCGGCACGACGTAACTGACGGTGGGCAGCGTGGTGAAGTCCGTCGGGAACTGCGCGAGGGTCTTGGCGCTGGACGTCGGCACGTTGGAGAAGCCGAACCACGGGTTGTGCTTCTGCGCGTACTTGCCGCTGCTGCACGTGGTGGAGCCCTGGCTGGGCAGCGACTCGTTGTAGCTGGCCCAGGTCCTGCCCGTGGCGATGATCTCGGACGCCAGGTTGGGCGCGGAGGAGAAGCCGACCTTGACGCAGCTGTCGCTGGTGACGCCCTGCGTGGAGCCGGAGAACATCGCGTAGTAGTTGGGCTGGCTCGGGTGGGTCTCGGCGAACGACTGGGTGAGGTTGGCGCCGCCGCTCTTGAGCGCGTTGATGTACGGGGCGCTGGAGCTGCCGATGACCTGGTTGTACGCGTGGTTCTCGAAGACCACCACGACGGTGTGGTCGGGGGTGGGCAGGGTCGCCGTCGTCGAGGCGGCGGACGTGCCCCCGAGCCCGGCCCACAGGCCGGCGGACGCGGCGACGAGGCCGAGAGCGGTGACGAGGGCGGTGCGGGTGCGGCGGGGTATGGACCAGCCGGACACGGCGGTACCTCCGGTGTGGGGGATGTGGGGGGCGGTGCACCGTGAGGGTAGGGCGGGCGGTTGAAGACGGGAAGATCCTTGCGGGTGAAGGAAACGGGAACGCTTGGTGGTGCCCGGAGTCCGCGTGAGGCCCGCCCTGCCCTGAGCGCGCAGTTCCCCGCGCCCCTGATGGGCCGGGGGTCCGTCTGCGGACGGGTGGTGGGCTGGCCGCGCAGTTCCCCGCGCCCCTGGTGGGCCTGGGGGTTGTCTGGCCCTGCGTTTGCCGGGGTCCTTTGGGTGCGGGTCTGTCTGCGGGCCGGTGGGGGCCGGCCGCGCAGTTCCCCGCGCCCCTTGGGTAGTCGGCCGCAGCCGGAGAACCCAGCTCAGCCACAGACATCCAGGGGCGCGGGGAACTGCGCGGGCAACCCACCACGATCCGCAGACGAAAGATGTCGTCAGGGGCGCGAGGAACCGCGCGAGGAACCTGTCACGGTCCGCAGGTGAACGACGCTTCGAGGGACGCGGGGAACTGCGCGACCGGCCCACCGGCCCGCAGGTGAACGACGTCTTTAGGGGCGCGGGGAACTGCGCGATCAGCCCACCACCGGCCCGCAGACGGGCTCCCGGCCCATCAGGGGCGCGGGGAACTGCGCGGCCAGCTCACCATCGGGCCGCAGACGGATTCCCGGCCCATCAGGGGCGCGGGGAACTGCGCGATCAGCCCACCACCGGCCCGCAGGTGAAACACCAGGCGACCCCCGGCCCCCGGCCACCGCCCCCCCCGCAGCCGCCCGCCCAAGGGCCCCCTACGCCCCGTAGAACAACCGCTCCACCACCCCCCGAGCCCGCCGCGTAACCCGCCGGTAGTCGTCCAGCATGTCCCCGACATGGCCCGGCTCGTAGCCCAGGTAGCGGCCGACCGCCGCCAGCTCCCGCCCGTCGGACGGGAACGTGTCACCGGGCCGCCCCCGCACCAGCATCACCCCGTTTCGCACCCGCGTGGCCAGCACCCACGCGTCGTCCAGCGTCACCGCGTCCTCGGTGGTGAGCAGGCCCGCCGCGTGGGCGGCGCAGAGCGCGGTCCGGGTGCGGGTGGTGCGCAGGCCCGGCTCGGCCGCGCCGTGGCGCATCTGGAGGAGCTGGACCGTCCACTCGACGTCCGAGAGGCCGCCGCGCCCCAGCTTGGTGTGGAGCGTCGGGTCGGCGCCGCGCGGCATCCGCTCCGACTCCATCCGCGCCTTCAGCCGCCGGATCTCCCGCACCGCGTCCTCACCGAGCCCCTCGGCCGGGTAGCGCAGCGGGTCGATCAGCTCGACGAACCGCCGCCCCAGCTCCGCGTCGCCCGCCATCGGCTCGGCGCGCAGCAGCGCCTGGCTCTCCCACACCAGCGACCAGCGGCGGTAGTACGCGGCGTAGGACGCCAGCGTGCGCACCATCGGGCCGCTCTTGCCCTCCGGGCGCAGATCCGCGTCGATCAGCAACGGCGGGTCGGCGGTGGGCAGTTGGAGCAGGCGGCGCATCTCGGCGACGACCCGGTTGGCGGCCCGGGTGGCCTCCTGCTCGTCGACACCCTCGCGCGGCTCGTGGACGAACAGGACGTCCGCGTCCGAGCCGTAGCTCAGCTCGTGCCCGCCGAAGCGGCCCATGCCGATGACCGCGAACCGGGTGGGCAGCGTCTCGCCCCACTCCGCCCGCACGGCCGCCCGCAGCGCGCCCGAGAGGGTCGCCGCGTTCAGGTCGGTCACCGCGTTCCCGACCCGGTCGACCAGCGCCCCCGGGTCCTCCTCGGCGGGGCTGTCCTCCGTGCCGTAACTGCCGATCAGATCGGCGGCCGCGGTGCGGAACAGCTCCCGGCGGCGTACGCCACGGGCCGCCGCGACCGCGCCCTCGGCGCTCTCGGAGCGGTTCACCGCGGCCAGCACCTCCTGCTCCAGCGGCTCGCGCAGCCGGGGCCCGAGGCCCTCCGGGTCGCCCAGGATCGCCACCGCCTCCGGGGCGCGCAGCAGCAGGTCGGGGGCGAGGCGCCCGGCCGAGAGCACCCGGGCGAGGTTCTCCGCGGCCGCGCCCTCGTCGCGCAGCAGCCGCAGGTACCAGGGTGTCTTGCCGAGCGCGTCGGAGACCTTGCGGAAGCCCAGCAGACCGGCGTCCGGGTCGGCGGAGTCGGCGAACCAGCCGAGCAGCACCGGCAGCAGGGTGCGCTGGATGGCGGCCTTGCGGGTCACGCCCGAGGAGAGCGCCTCCAGGTGCCGCAGGGCCGACGTGGGGTCCGCGTAGCCCAGGGCCTCAAGACGCTGGCCCGCCGCGCGCGGGCTGAGCCGGGTCTCGCCGGGGGAGAGCTGGGCGACCGCGTCCAGCAGCGGCCGGTAGAAGAGCTTCTCGTGCAGCCGCCGCACCACCGAGGCGTGCTTCTTCCACTCCCGGTTGAGCGTGCTGACCGGCTCGGTGTGCAGGCCGAGCGAACGGCCGAGGCGCCGCAGGTCGGCCTCGTCCTCGGGCACCAGATGGGTGCGGCGCAGCCGGTAGAGCTGGATGCGGTGCTCCATCGCGCGCAGGAAGCGGTACGCCTCGTCGAGCTGGGCGGCGTCCGCGCGCCCCACATAGCCGCCCGCCGCGAGCGCGCCGAGCGCGTCCAGGGTGGTGCCGCTGTGCAGGGTGGCGTCGCTGCGGCCGTGCACGAGCTGGAGGAGCTGGACGGCGAACTCGACGTCCCGCAGGCCGCCGGGCCCCAGCTTCAGCTCCCGCTCCACCTGGGCGACCGGGATGTTGTCCACGACCCGGCGGCGCATCTTCTGCACGTCGGCGACGAAGTTGTCGCGCTCGGCCGCCTGCCACACCAGTGGCGAGACTGCCTCGATGTAGGCGGCCCCCAGCTCCGGGTCCCCGGCCACCGCCCGCGCCTTGAGCAGCGCCTGGAACTCCCAGGTCTTGGCCCAGCGCTGGTAGTAGGCGAGGTGCGAGGAGAGCGTGCGCACCAGCGGGCCGTTGCGGCCCTCGGGGCGCAGATTGGCGTCCACGGGCCAGATGGTGCCCTCGACGGTGGTCTCCGAGCAGATCCGCATGAGGTGGGAGGCGAGCCGGGTGGCGGCCTGGAGCGCCTTGCGTTCGTCGGCCCCCTCGGCGGGCTCGCCGACGAAGATCACGTCGACGTCGGAGACGTAGTTCAGCTCGTGGCCGCCGCACTTGCCCATCGCGATCACCGCGAGCCGGCACAGGGCGGCGTCCTCGGGGGCCGCGGCCCGGGCGATGGCGAGCGCCGCCCGCAGGGTGGCGGTGGCCAGGTCCGCGAGCTCGGCCGCCGCCTCGGCCACGTCGGTGGTCCCGCACACGTCACGGGCCGCTATGGCCAGCAGGCACCGGCGGTAGGCGATCCGCAGCGCCACCGGGTCCTGGGCCCCGGCCAGGCCCCGCTCGAACTCCGCCACCCCCGGATGCAGGTCCGCGGCCTCGTAGGTGACGAGGGCGTGCCAGTCGCGCGGATGCCGGGCCAGATGGTCGCCGAGCGCCTCGGAGGCCCCCAGGACCCCCAGCAGCCGGTCCCGCAGCGGTTTGGCGGTGATCAGGGTGTCCAGCAGCGCCCGCCGCTCGGCCGGGTCCTGCGCCTCCACGATCCGTACCAGACCGGCGAGCGCCAGATCCGGGTCGGCGGTGGCGCCCAGCGCGTCCAGGAGTACCGGGTCGGTCCGTACGGAGGCGAGCTCGGGGACGTCGAGGAGTCGCTCGGCCGCCGGCGGATCGGTGAAGCCGAACCGCAGCAGCCGTGTGAAGGTGCTGCTCCTGCGCCCGGGCACCGCCGTCATACCGCCGCCTCCTGCTGTCACCGCGCCCGGCTCCGCGCCGGATCAAGCTCGGGAACGAGCCTATCCGGAGCGGGCCGGGCGGGGGCGGGCGAGGCAGGGGTCAGGCACGGGCCGTGCCGGTCACCACACGGCCGCGCGGCGCGGCCCCGATCCGGCGCGGCAGCCGGTGCGGCAGCTTTCCGTACCAGACGCGGGACAGCAGGAAGCCGAAGGCGAGGCACAGGACGCCGCCCACCGCGTCCAGCCAGAAGTGGTTGGCCGTCGAGACGATGACGACCAGGGTCGCCACCGGGTAGAGCAGACCCAGGACGCGGGCCCAGGGGGTCTTGGCGAGCGCGAAGACCGTCAGACCGCACCACAGCGACCAGCCGATGTGCATCGACGGCATCGCCGCGTACTGGTTCGACATGTTCTTCAGGTCGCCCGAGGCCATCGAGCCCCAGGTGTGGTGGGCCAGGACGGTGTCGACGAAGCCTCCGCCGTTCATCAGGCGGGGCGGCGCCAGTGGGTAGAAGTAGTAGCCCACCAGGGCCGCGCCGGTGGTGGCGAAGAGGGCGAGGCGGGAGGCGGCGTAGCGGCCGGGCTGGCTGCGGAAGAGCCACACCAGGACGCCGATGGTCACCACGAAGTGGAGGGTGGCGTAGTAGTAGTTCATGCCGGTGATCAGCCATGTCACCGAGTTGACACCGTGGTTGACGGAGCGCTCCACGGCGATGCCCAGGTGCCGCTCGACCGACCAGAGCCAGTCGGCGTTCTCCAGCGCCTGCGTCTTCTGCTCGGGGACGGCGTTGCGGATCAGTGAGTACGTCCAGTAACTCACCGCGATCAGGAGGACTTCGAACCAGAGCCGGGGGCGGCGCGGGGTGCGCAGCCGCGCGAGGAGCGAGGCGGGTGCTGCCGGGACCGGCGGCGTCGGCGCTTCGGAGGGGTGCTCTTCCGTCAGGGGTGAGGGCGCAGCCGACGAGGCGGCCGACGGGGTGTCCGCCGTACCTTCCAGAGTCTTCACGGTCATTTCACCCATAGCGAGAGAGTCTGCCAGACGGACCCACTCCCCGCAGATCGTCCTCCGGTCGGGTTCGGTCCGGATTTCTCCACCCAGTGGAGGACTCCTCGGGGACGAGAGAGTGACTCTTCCCCCGATTTTAGGCCGAAGCGGGCGCCCGCCCCACCGGAGGACTACTTGGGAGCCGGTCCAGAAGCGGTTGAACCGCGAACCACCAGCTCGGGCATGAACACGAACTCGCTGTGCGGCGCGGGGGTGCCGCCGATCTCCTCCAGGAGCGCGCGGACCGCCGCCTGTCCCATCGCCGTCACCGGCTTGCGGATCGTGGTCAGTGGGGGGTCGGTGAACGCTATGAGCGGCGAATCGTCGAAGCCGACCACCGAGATGTCCTTCGGCACCTCGAGACCGGCCTGGCGGGCCGCCCGGATCGCCCCGAGCGCCATCATGTCGCTGGCGCACACCACGGCCGTGCAGCCGGCCGCGATCAGCGCGGTGGTGGCGGCCTGGCCGCCCTCCAGCGTGTACAGCGAGTGCTGGACCAGCGCCTCGGCCTCCAGGGGGGTCAGCCCCAGCGCGTCCTCCATCGCGGCCGTGAAGCCCTCGATCTTGCGCAGCACCGGGACGAACCGCTTGGGGCCCACCGCGAGGCCGATACGGGTGTGGCCGAGCGCGGCGAGGTGGGTGACCGCCAGACGCATCGCCGCCCGGTCGTCGGGGGAGATGAAGGGCGCCTGCACCTTCGGCGAAAAGCCGTCCACCAGCACATATGGCACGCCCTGGGCGCGCAGCTGCTCGTAGCGGTCCATGTCGGCGGTGGTGTCGGCGTGCAGCCCGGAGACGAAGATGATGCCCGAGACACCCCGGTCCACCAGCATCTCGGTGAGTTCGTCCTCGGTGGAGCCGCCGGGCGTCTGGGTGGCCAGGACCGGGGTGTACCCCTGGCGGGTCAGCGACTGTCCGATGACCTGGGCGAGCGCCGGGAAGATCGGGTTCTCCAGCTCCGGCGTTATCAGACCGACCAGACCGGCGCTGCGCCTGCGCAGCCGCACCGGCCGCTCGTAGCCGAGGACGTCGAGGGCGGCCAGCACCGATTCACGGGTGCCCGCGGCCACACCGGGCTTGCCGTTGAGCACGCGGCTGACTGTGGCTTCGCTGACCCCCGCCTGGGCTGCGATGTCGGCAAGCCGTGCGGTCACGGGATTGGACTGTACCGGTCGCACGTCAGATTGCCCACCAGACCGCTGATTCGGCGGGGATCGTGACGTTACCGCCCGTGAACTCCAGCGCCGAGGTGGACAGCAGCGGGCGTCCCGGGACCGCGAGTTGGGCCGCGTCGGCGCCCGTGTTGACCGTGCACACGAACCCGGGCCGGGCGAACGCGAGCACGTCCGCAGGGGCCTGGAGCCACTCCATGTCGCCGTCCCCGAGCCCCGGCAGCTCACGGCGCAGGGCGAGGGCCGAGCGGTAGAGCTCCAGGGTGGAGCGCGGATCGCCCGACTGCGCCTCGACGGACAGGCCGCGCCAGGAGTCGGGCTGCGGGAGCCAGCTGCCTCCGCTGCCGAAGCCGTAGGAGGGTCCGTCCTCGGTCCACGGAATCGGCACCCGGCAGCCGTCGCGGAAGCCGTCCTGGCCCTCGGCGCGGAAGAAGGACGGGTCCTGGCGCACCTCGTCGGGCAGATCGGTCACCTCGGGCAGGCCCAGCTCCTCGCCCTGGTAGAGGTAGACGGAGCCGGGCAGCGCCAGCATCAGCAGGGCCGCGGCCCTGGCCCGGCGCAGGCCCCGGGCACCGCCGCCGTAGCGGGTGGGGTGGCGCACCACGTCGTGGTTGGAGAGCACCCAGGTGGTGGGAGCGCCGACCGAGCGGGTCGCCGCCAGCGAGGCGTCGACGACCGCGCGCATCTCGGCCGCGCCCCACGGGCAGGTGAGGAACTGGAAGTTGAAGGCCTGGTGCAGCTCGTCCGGGCGTACGTACAGGGCGAGCCGCTCCGGTGAGGGGGCCCAGGCCTCGGCGACCGCGATGCGCTCCCCCTCGTAGGAGTCGAGCAGCCGGCGCCAGGAGCGGTGGATCTCGTGGACGCCGTCCTGGTCGAAGAACGGCAGCTCCTGGGCGCCGATGAGCCTGGCCTGCTCGCGGGCGCCGATGTCGGGCAGCCCGGCCGCCTTGACCATGCCGTGCGCCACGTCGATCCGGAAGCCGTCGACGCCGAGGTCGAGCCAGAAGCGCAGCACCGACTCGAACTCGGCCCGCACCTCGGGGTGTTCCCAGTTGAGGTCGGGCTGCTCGGGGGCGAACAGGTGCAGATACCACTCGCCGTCCTCGGTACGGGTCCAGGCCGGGCCGCCGAAGACCGACTCCCAGTCGTTGGGAGGAGCGGCGCCGCCCTGGGCGGGCACGGCCGGGCGCCTGCCGGGGTGGAAGTGGTAGCGCTCGCGCTCGGGGCCGCCGGCCAGCGCCGCGCGGAACCAGCTGTGCTGGTCGGAGGTGTGGTTGGGGACGATGTCGACGATCACCCGCAGGCCCAGCCGGTGGGCCTCGCGGACCAGGTCGTCGGCGTCCTGGAGATCCCCGAAGAGCGGGTCGACCGCCCGGTAGTCGGCCACGTCGTAGCCGCCGTCGGCCTGCGGGGAGGCGTAGAAGGGGGTGAGCCAGACGGCGTCCGCGCCGAGCGCGGCCAGATGCGGCAGCCGGGCCCGGATACCGGGCAGGTCGCCGATGCCGTCGCCGTCGCCGTCCGCGAAGGAGCGCACGTACACCTGGTAGATCACGGCGTCGCGCCACCACCCGGTGCCGCTCGCGGAGGCCCGCTCCGCAGCGTCCGCGACGGCGGTGGTCGTGGTCGGCTCCTGGGTCATGAACGGGTCCCTCTCCGGTGGCCTGCACGGGGTTCTGCGCCTACGGGATCAACGCCGCCGCACCTCGAAGGTAACAGTCCTGCAAGGTCTTGCGGAAGCTTTGCAAGGGTGCCGCGCACCCCTCGGACGTGCCCGTGGAGTACCGGAACCCCTCCTGACAAGGCGCGCGACGGCAACCGTGTGGACACGCGGATGTAACGATCGACCGGCCTTGCAGAAATTCTTCGCAAGGTCTTTCGGTCTTCTTTCATCCTTGTTACGTTCCTGGCGATCCGGCGCCGTGATGGCGCGGCACCCGTTGAAGGAGTTCACATGCGACGTGGCATAGCGGCCACCGCGCTGGTCGCGGCCCTGGCGCTCGCGGCGACGGCTTGCGGCGACAGTGACAGCAGTGACAGCGGTGAGAAGAAGGGCTCGGGTGAGCTCTCCGGCACCGTCACATGGTGGGACACCTCGAACGACACCGAGAAGGCCACGTTCAAGAAGATCGCCGAGGACTTCCACGCGCAGCACCCCAAGGTCACCGTCAAGTACGTCAACGTGCCGTACGGCGACGCGCAGAACAAGATCAAGAACGCGTTCAGCAGCGGCTCCGACGCCCCGGACGTGATCCGCGCCGATGTCGGCTGGGTCTCCGACTTCGCCTCGCTCGGCTACCTGGACAAGGTCCCGGACGCCAAGGCGAAGGAAGTGGACTCCGCCTTCCTCAAGCAGGCCGCGGCCAGCGGAAGGTACGACGGCCAGATGTACGCCGTCCCGCAGGTCATCGACACCCTCGGCCTCTTCTACAACAAGAAGATGCTCAAGGACGCGGGCGTCGAGCCGCCGAAGTCCCTGGAGGAGCTGAAGACGGCCGCCGCCGCCATCAAGTCCAAGACCGGCAAGACCGGTCTGTATCTGCGCGGCGACGACTCCTTCTGGTTCCTGCCGTTCATCTACGGCGAGGGCGGCGACCTGGTCGACGCCAAGAACAAGAAGGTCACCGTGGACTCCCCGGCCGGGGTCAAGGCCTTCAAGGCCGCCCGCGACCTGGTCACCTCCGGCGCCGCGATCACCAACGCCACCGACGGGTGGAACAACATGGAGACCGCCTTCAAGTCGGGCAAGGTCGCCATGATGGTCAACGGCCCCTGGTCGGTGGCCGACGTGTACGCGGGCGACGCGTTCAAGGACAAGTCCAACCTCGGTGTCGCCGTCGTCCCGGCGGGCTCGGCCGGCCAGGGTGCCCCGCAGGGCGGCCACGACCTCGCCGTCTACGCGGGCTCCAAGAACCGCGACGCCTCGCACGCCTTCGTCGACTACCTGACCTCGCAGACCGTCCAGGTGCAGACCACCAAGGCGCTCAGCCTGCTGCCGACCAGGACCGCCGCGTACGACCAGCCGGACGTGCGGTCCAACGAGATGGTCAAGTTCTTCAAGCCGGCCGTCGACAAGGCCGTCCAGCGCGCCTGGATCCCGGAGAACGGCTCCCTCTTCGAGCCGCTGAAGCTCCAGTTCACCAAGGCCGTGACCGGCGCCTCCTCGCCCGAGGAGGCGGCCAAGGCCTCCGCCACCGCCTTCCACAAGATCCTCAAGGACTGGAAGTAGCGGACGGGCGGCGACAGACGGGTACTGACTGACATGACTGTCCACACCGGCCAGTCGACGGCGAAGGCCGCGGGCGAGGGTGCCCGCGGCCGGGGCCGCGCGACCGGCGAGCGCCCCGGCCGGCTCCGGCGGGCGCTCTCGACCCACTGGTACGCCTGGACCATGGTCGCCCCCGTGGTGATCGTCCTCGGCGTGATCATCGGCTGGCCCCTCGGCCGAGGCGTCTACCTGTCGCTCACCGACGCCAACGAGCGCAACGTCGGCCGCACGATCGGCGCCAACCACATCGACGCCACGTACACCTTCGTCGGCCTCGACAACTACGTGGACGTGCTGAACGACCCGGTCTTCCTGCAGCGGCTGGTGTGGACCGTGGTGTGGACGGTGTGCTGTGTCACCACCACGTTCCTGCTCGGCCTGGCGCTGGCGAACATGCTCAACCGGCAGTTCCGGGGCCGCGCCGCCTACCGGATGATGCTGATCCTGCCGTGGGCGGTCCCGGGTTTCGTCTCGGTGTTCGCCTGGCGCTTCCTCTTCAACCGCGACAACGGCCTGCTCAACAAGGTCCTGGACGGCGGCGGCATCGCGGCGGTGCCGTGGCTGGACGACCCGACCTGGGCGAAGTTCTCGGTCATCGCGGTCAATGTCTGGCTGGGCGTCCCGTTCATGATGGTGGCGCTCCTGGGCGGGCTCCAGTCGATCCCCGGCGAGCTGTACGAGGCGGCGGAGATGGACGGGGCGGGCCCCTGGAAGCGCTTCCTCTACATCACCGTCCCCGGCCTGCGGTCGGTCTCCTCCACGGTGATCCTGCTCTCCACGATCTGGACGTTCAACATGTTCCCGGTGATCTTCCTGCTGACGCGGGGCGGCCCCGGTGACTCCACCGAGATCCTGGTGACGCAGGCGTTCCGGCAGGCCTTCGTGGAGAGCCCGCGGGACTTCGCCGGATCGGCGACGTGGGGCGTGCTGATCCTCGCGGTGCTGATGGTCTTCGCGCTCGTGTACCGGCGCTCGCTTCGCAAGCAGGGAGAGGTGTGGTGACGATGTCGTCGGCAGGGGAGTCCGCGCGTACGGATGGTCCGGTACGGGAGGCTGCGCGCGGGCGGGAGTCCGCGTCCACGGAGGGGCCTGTGCGGGAGTCCCCGTCCGCGCGGGGGCCGGTGCGGGGCAGGCGTTCGCCGCTCGCCTCCGTCGGGCTGCACGCCACGCTGATCACGGCGTCGGTCATCGCCGTCTTCCCCGTCCTGTGGGTGCTGCTGACCTCGCTGAAGCCGGCGAAGTACGCGATCACCACGGACTTCTTCAAGGACACGACGCTCGACAACTACCGCTATCTGGTGGACAAGACGAGCTTCTTCACCTGGTTCGGGAACTCGGCGCTGATCGCCGGGGTGACGACGCTGCTCGGCGTCTTCATCTCCGCGACCACGGGTTACGCGGTGAGCCGTTTCAGGTTCCCCGGGATGCGCCCGCTGATGTGGACCCTCCTCATCACCCAGATGTTCCCGATGGCGATCCTGATCGTCCCGCTCTACAACCTCATGGGCCAGCTGGGGCTGCTGAACCAGCCGGTGGGGCTGATCATCACGTATCTGACGATCGCGGTCCCGTTCTGCGCCTGGATGATGAAGGGCTTCTTCGACGGGATCCCGGTGGAGATCGACGAGTCGGGGCGGGTGGACGGGCTGAACCCGTTCGGCACGTTCTGGCGGCTGATCCTGCCGCTGGCCAAGCCCGGGCTCGCCGTGACGGCCTTCTACTCCTTCATCACGGCGTGGGGCGAGGTCGCGTACTCGTCGGCGTTCATGGTCGGGGACGAGAACCTGACGCTGGCGGGCGGGCTCCAGACGTTCGTCACCCAGTACACGGCGAACTGGGGCCCGATGACGGCGGCGTCCGTGCTGATCGCGGTGCCGGCGGCGGTGTTCTTCCTGTTTGCGCAGAAGCATCTGGTCGCGGGGATGACGGCGGGGGCGACGAAGGGGTGAGGTCTCTTTCCGGGGGCGTAGCCCCCGGACCCCCGGCCGGGGGCTACGCCCCCAGCACCCCGGGGCCTGCGGCCCCTGGACCCCGGTTCGCGTTCATCCGCAGGTCCGTGGGGGCTGGTCGCGCAGTTCCCCGCGCCCCTGAAGGTCCGGGGCTCCGCCCCGGACCCCGCTCCTCAAGCGCCGGAGGGGCTTGATCGTCCCGCCGAGGGGCCGGACACACAACGCCGGTCCCCGAAGGGGCGCGGGGAACGGCGCGAGCAACCCACCACCACCCGCGGACGACGACCGGGCCCAAAAAGGGCGCCCCGCCCGGAGAAACCACCACACCGACCACCGACCCAGGGACGAAATGACCCCGCACCTCACCGCCCCCGCCACCACCCCCACCGGGGACACCCGCACCGGCTGGTGGCAGGACGCCGTGATCTACCAGGTCTATCCGCGCAGCTTCGCCGACGCCAACGGCGACGGGATGGGTGACCTCAACGGCGTCCGCACCCGCCTTCCCCACCTCCGCGACCTCGGCGTCGACGCCGTCTGGCTCTCCCCCTTCTACGCCTCCCCGCAGGCCGACGCCGGATACGACGTCGCCGACTACCGCGCCATCGACCCCATGTTCGGCACCCTGCACGACGCCGACGCCCTGATCCGCGACGCCCACGACCTGGGCCTGCGCATCATCGTCGACCTCGTCCCCAACCACTCATCCGACCAGCACGAGTGGTTCAAGCGGGCCCTGCGGGAGGGGCCGGGATCGCCGCTGCGGGCGCGGTACCACTTCCGCCCGGGGCGCGGCGGCAGCGGCGAACTGCCGCCCAACGACTGGGAGTCCATCTTCGGCGGGCCCGCCTGGACCCGTACCGAGGACGGCGAGTGGTATCTGCACCTGTTCGCCCCGGAGCAGCCCGACTTCAACTGGGAGCACCCGGCCGTCGCCGACGAGTTCCGCTCGATCCTGCGGTTCTGGCTGGACATGGGCGTCGACGGGTTCCGCGTTGACGTCGCCCACGGCCTGGTCAAGGCGGCCGGGCTGCCCGACATCGGCGGCAGCGAGCAGCTCAAACTGCTCGGCAACGATGTCATGCCCTTCTTCGACCAGGACGGCGTCCACGAGATCTACCGCTCCTGGCGGCTGATCCTCGACGAGTACCCCGGCGAGCGCATAGCCGTCGCCGAGGCGTGGACGCCCACCGTGGAGCGTACGGCCCACTACGTACGCCCCGACGAGCTGCACCAGGCCTTCAACTTCCAGTACCTGGGCGCCCCTTGGGACGCCGCCGCGCTTAGGGAGGTCATCGACGCCTCGCTCGCCGCGATGCGCCCGGTCGGCGCCCCCGCGACCTGGGTGCTCTCCAACCACGACGTCACCCGGCACGCCACCCGCTTCGCCAACCCGCCGGGCCTGGGCACCCAGTTGCGCACCCCGGGCGACCGTGCGCTGGGGCTGCGCCGGGCGCGGGCCGCGACGCTGCTGATGCTGGCGCTGCCCGGCTCGGCCTACCTCTACCAGGGCGAGGAGCTGGGCCTGCCGGACGTCACCGATCTGCCCGACGAGGTGCGCCAGGACCCGTCCTTCTTCCGCGCCGAGGGCCAGGACGGCTTCCGCGACGGCTGCCGGGTGCCGATTCCGTGGACCGAGGACGGACCCTCCTACGGCTTCGGCAGCGGAGGCAGCTGGCTCCCGCAGCCCGAGGGCTGGGGCGCGCTCTCCGTCGAGGCGCAGACCGGCGACCCCGGCTCCACCCTGGAGCTCTACCGCGCCGCCCTCACCGCCCGCCGCGAACACCCCGGCCTCGGCAGGGGCGACGCGGTCCGCTGGCTCCCGGCCCCCGAGGGCGTCCTGGCCTTCGCCCGCGAGGGATTCGTCTGCACGGTCAACCTCACCGGGGAGCCGGTCCGGCTGGCCGCGCCCGCCGCCGGGAAGGTCCTGCTCTCCAGCGCGGGCGGCGAGGTCCCCGTGGAGGGCGAGGAGTTCGTCCTCGACGCCGACACCACCGTGTGGTGGGCGGTGTGACCGACGCCGGGCCGCGCCTCGCCGAGATCGCCTCCCAGGCGGCGGTCAGCGAGGCCACCGTCAGCCGGGTGCTCAACGGGCGCCCGGGTGTCGCGGACGCCACCCGCCAGCGGGTGCTCGCGGCCCTGGACGTCCTCGGCTGGGAGCGGCCCGCCAAGCTGCGCCACCGCAGCGCCGGACTGGTCGGCCTGGTCACCCCGGAGCTCACCAACCCCATCTTCCCCGCCTTCGCCCAGGCCGTGGAGCAGGTGCTGGCCGGGCACGGCTACACCCCGGTGCTCTGCACCCAGCTGCCCGGCGGGGTGACCGAGGACGAGCTGGTGGAGCAGTTGGAGGAGCGCGGGGTCAACGGCATCGTGTTCCTGTCGGGGCTGCACGCCGACACCGCCGCCGACCCCGCCCGCTATGTCGCGCTCAGCGAGCGCGGGGTCCCGTTCGTGCTGGTCAACGGGTACAACGAGCGTATCCGCGCCCCCTTCGTCTCGCCCGACGACCGCGCGGCGATGGCGATGGCGGTGGGCCATCTCGCCGACCTCGGCCACACCCGCATCGGCCTGGCGGCGGGACCGGCGCGGTATGTGCCCTCGCGGCGCAAGGCCGAGGGGTTCACGGCCGCGCTGGAGGAGCGGTTCGGGCTGCGCGCCGAGGAGGCCGCCGGGTACATCGGGCACACCCTCTTCAGCGTAGAGGGCGGCCAGGTGGCGGCGGGCACGCTGCTCGACCAGGGGTGTACGGGCGTGGTGTGCGCCAGCGACATGATGGCCCTCGGGGCGGTGCGGGCGGCGCGCGAGCGCGGGCTCGCGGTGCCCGGCCAGGTGTCGGTGGTGGGCTTCGACGACTCGCGGCTGATCGCCTTCACCGACCCACCGCTGACCACCGTCCGCCAGCCGGTACGGGCGATGGCGACGGCGGCGGTGGGGGCGCTTCTGGAGGAGATCCGGGGCAATCCCGTCCAGCGCACGGAGTTCGTGTTCCAGCCGGAGCTGGTGGTGCGGGGGTCCACCGCGCGCGTACGGGACTGACCGGCGGGCGGCCATCGGGCGCGCCCCGTGTGCGCCATGCTTGCTCATCGCGTGCTCACGAGTGACGTCGATCTGATCACTCCTGGCCTCTTTGCGATTGTTTCCAGTTGAACCGGGCCATCGTGACGGGAGTCGGCGATCGTCTGGTCCAGACTGTGCCCGTGTTGGGGAATCTTCCGGCGGAGACCACGAGCTTCGTGGGCCGGTCCGCGGAACTGGCCACCCTGGACGGCCTGCTGCGCGACCACCGGCTCGTCACGGTCACCGGCCCGGGCGGCGTGGGCAAATCCCGGCTCGCCCTGCGCGCCGCCCGCGAGCGCCGCGCCTTCTGTCCCGACGGGGTGTGGTGGGTCGAGCTGTCCCCGCTGTGCGACGCCGAACTGCTCGACGCCACCGTCGCCGACCACCTGGGCGTCACCGACCAGAGCGCCCGCAGCGCCGCCGAGGCGCTGTGCGGGCGGCTCGCCGACAAACGGCTGCTCCTGGTCCTCGACACCTGCGAACACCTGGTCTCCGCCTGCGGCCACCTCATCGGCGAGCTCCTCCAGACCTCACCGGGCCTCACCGTCCTCGCCACCAGCCGGCAGCCCCTGGGGCGGCCGGAGGAACGGGTCCTCCCGCTCGGCCCGCTGCCCCCCGCCGGCGCGGCCCTCACCCTCTTCAAGCAGCGCGCCGTCGACGCCGTCCCGCATCTGTCGCTGAAGTCCTTCGAGACCCCCGCCCGCGCCGAGGCCGCCGCCGCCGTCTGCCGCAGACTCGACGGCATCCCCCTCGCCATCGAACTCGCCGGCGCACGGCTGCGCCTGTGGAGCGTCGAGCAGCTGGCCGAACGCCTCGACTCGCGCTTCGAGATCCTCACCGACACCCGGACCGACCGGCTGCCCCGGCACCAGACCATGCGCACCACCATCGGCTGGAGCCACGAGCTGTGCGCCCCGCTGGAGCGGCTGCTGTGGGCCCGGCTCTCGGTGTTCGCAGGAGGCTTCGACCTCGCGGCCGCCCAGGACGTCGCCGCGGGCGGCCCGCTCGCCCCCGAGGCCGTCGGCCCCGCGCTCGCGGGTCTGGCCGCCAAGTCCGTCGTCCGGCCCGGCACACACCGCGGCCGGACCGTCTACCGGATGCTCGACACCATCCGCGAGTACGGCCGGCAGTGGCTCGGCGAGCTCGGCGAGGAGGCGGCCGTGGCCCGTCGGCACGCCGAACGCTGCCGACGGCTGGCCGGCGCCGCGGAGACCGAGTGGCTGGGCCCGGACCAGGTCGAGTGGTACGAGCGGCTGGAAGCCGAACAGGCAGACGTGCGCGCCGCACTGGAGCACCTGCTCGCCCACGACCCCGGCGCCGCGCTCGACCTGGTCGCCTCCCTCTGGTTCTTCTGGTTCTGCTGCGGCCATCTGCACGAGGGCCGCGGCTATCTGGAGCGCGCCCTCGCCCTCTGCCCCGAGCCCGGCGACCGACGCGACCGCGCCGAATGGGTGCTCGGCGCCGTCGCCCTCCTCCAGGGCGACCTGGAGACCGCGCTGCGCCACGGCCGGCGGTCCGTCGCGCGCGCCGAGGACCCCGAGTGGCGCCTGCGCGCCGCCCATCTGCTCGGTGCCGCCGTCCTGATGCCCGGCGACGCCGAGGGAGCCCTCGACATCTGCACCCCCGCCCTCGACGCGGCCGGGCCCGGCTTCTCGCCCGGTTCCGCCCTGTGCGCGCTCGTCCGCCTCTACGCCCTCACCAACCTCGGCCGCCACCAGGAGGCCGCCGCCGAGGCCGCCCTGCTGCGCGACCGGTGCGCGAGCCGGGGGGAGCGCTGGATGCGGGCGTACGCCGACTACGTCCTCGCCGTCACCGCGCTGGCGCTGGGCCACGCCGGCGAGGCCGCCGAGCACGCCCGCGCCATGCTGACCGGCAAGCGGCTGCTCCACGACAGCTTCGGCATCGCCGTCGGACTCGACCTGCTCGCGTGCGCGCTCGCCGCGCGCGGCGACGGTGAGCGCGGCGCCCAGGTCCTCGGCATCGGGCAGGAGTACTGGCGTACCGTCGGCAAGGCCCAGATGGGCGCGCCCCGGCTCACTGCCGTACGCGAGGAGTGCGAGCGCCGGGCCAGGGCCGCGCTGGGCGACCAGGCGTACGACAGCGCCTTCCACCGGGGGGCGCGCGCCGGGCTCGACCAAGGGCTCAGCCATGCCCTCAAGGGTGATTTCGCACAGGGCGGTTGACCTGGGGACCGCGCGGGCGGCCCGCGCGCTACGGTGTGGACGTACCCGCCCATTCCGTCCGCACCCCACCCACCGGGGCCGTCGGCCCCAGGGGGGACCGCCGTGAAACCGTCCCAGGACACCACCGTGCTGGTCGTCGACGACATCGACGCCAACCGTTATGCCATGGGCGCCGTCCTGCGGCGCGCGGGCCACCGGGTGGTGCCGCTGGCCACCGCGGCGGCGGCCCTGACCGAGCTGGAGAACCGGATCAGGAACGGCGCCCTGCCCGACGCGGCCCTCGTCGACGTGGGGCTGCCCGACATGGACGGCTTCGAGCTGTGCCGACGGCTCAAGGCGCGCCCCGAGATCGCGCCCATGCCCGTGGTGCACTTCTCCGCCGCGGCCACCACCCCGCGCGACCGCACCCGCGGTCTGGACGCGGGCGCCGAGGCCTATCTCGCCGTCCCCGTCGAGCCCGAGGAGATCCAGGCCGTCGTCCGGGCCGCGCTGCGCGGCGCCCGCTTCCGCCACGACGCCGACGCCCGTGCGGGCCGCCTCGCCCGCCTCGCCACCGCCACCACCGCGCTCTACGGGACGCAGTGCCCCCAGGAGCTCGCCGACACGGCCGCCGCCGCGGCCGGCGCCCTGATCCGCTGCCGGGCCGCCGCCTATGTCTTCGGCGCCGACGGCACGCTCCACGCGGGCGGCCCGCCGCGCCACGAACCCGCCGCCACCACAGCGGTCGCCCCGCTGCTCCAGCGCGCCATGGCGGGCTGCACCGGCGTCCGGTCCCGGATCGCGCCCGCCCCGCTGTGGCCCTCGGGCGTGCTGCCCATCGGCGACGGACCGGGCGGCGCCCGGCTGACGCTGGCCCGCAGCCGCGCCGACCAGCCGCCGGTGTGCCTGGTCACGCCGGTTCACGCCGCCCGGGGCCAGGACGCCCGCGCCCTGCTCGCCCATCTCGCCGAGGCGACCGCGCTGGCCGCCGAGTCGCTGCGCAGCGCCGCCGAGGAGCGGCACATCGCGCTCACCCTCCAGCGCAGCTTCCTGCCCCAGCAACTGCCCCACCTGCCGGGCGCCGACGTCGCCGTCCGCTATGTCCCCGCCTCCACCCGCGCCGAGATCGGCGGCGACTTCTATGCCGCGCTGCCCACTCCCGAGGGCCTCCTCGTCGGCGTCGGCGATGTCGTCGGCCACTCGCTCGACGCGGCCACCGTCATGGTCGAACTGCGCCACGCGTTACGGGCGTACGCGACCGACGAGCACGACCCGGCCGTGCTGGTGCGCCGCCTGGACCGGATGCTCCAGCACTACCACCCCGAAGCCACCGCCACCCTCTGCCTCGCGCTCATCGACCCGCTGCTGGGCGGCGCCAGGATCGCCAACGCCGGCCATCTGCCGCCCCTGGTGATCCCCCGCCGGGGCGAGGCCGCCTACCTCCACCCGCACGGCTCGCTGCTCGGCCTGGGCCTCGACCGCCCCGACGCCTTCCGCCACCGGCTCGCCCCCGACGACACGCTGCTGATGGTGACGGACGGTCTCATCGAGACCCGTGGGACCGATCTCGCGCTCTCCCTGGAGCGGCTGCGCCGGATCGCGGCGGACAGCGCCGCACACGGCACGGGCGCGCTGTGCGACGCGCTGCTCGGTGCGTTCGGCAACCGCGAGGACGACGTGGCGCTGCTGGCCCTGCGGCTCACGGGGTCGGCCTGAGCGACACGAGCCCCGCTCACGGGGCGCCGCGAGGCACGCCCCGCGCGGCTCACCCGAGCCGCTTCTCCATGAGGACGACGGCGTAGGCGCTGCCGCCCCCGCCCTCCTTGTGGGGCTGCTCACCGGCCACCGTGTACCCGGCCCGCTCGTAGTAGGCGCGCAGCCCGGGGCTGGAGGCCTTGAAGTCCAGGCGGGACAGGGGACGCCCGGCCGCCGCGATGCGCCGCTCGGCGTGGGCGAGCAGGGCCCGGCCGGTTCCGGCGGGGGCCAGCGCGCGGTCGGTCATCAGCCGGTGCACATAGCCCGCCTCCGGCGGCCGCACCCCCCAGGCGGGCTCGTCCCGCCACCACAGCTCGTACGCCCCCGCCGCCCGGCCGTCGGCCATCAGCGCGAGCCAGACCTCGCCCTCGGCGATGCGCCACCGGAAGTGGTCCGCGTCCTTCTCGCCCGGCTGCCACTGGTCGATGCCGCTGCCGCGCATCCAGCGGGCGGCGCCGTCGTACAGCGCCACGAGCGCGGGCACGTCCTCTTCACGGGCGGGACGGAAGGTGAGCGCCGCCATGGGGGTCGTCATGGTGATCAACGTACGGGCCGCGCGCGGCTAGCCGGGCGCCAGGGCCGTCAGCCGGGCCACCAGGTCCCCGAACGGGCCGTCCGCCGGCTCGTCCGCCAGCATCCGCAGCACCACCGCCGCCATCTCCTCGTCGTAGGCCGCGCTCACCGCCGCCAGCGCCGCGAAGTCGTGGACGAGCTGCAACTCCAGTTCGGCGCGCGGGATACGGCGGCCGTCCAGCCAGATCAGGGCCGTCGACTCGGCGAGCGAGACCCAGGAGCGCACCACCAGCTCCAGCCGCGCGGGCGGGTCCTGGACGCCGAGGTGGGCCAGGATCTGGAGGTAGGCGGCGTGCCGCACCTCGTCGATCATGGCGTTGGCGGTGGTCGAGTTGCCCGCCGAAGCGGCGGGGCCGCCCCGCATCAGCGCGGCGAAGCCCGGCCCGTGGCCCTCGACGAAGTCGAAGAAGCGGCCCATCACCCGCAGCAGCCGGGCCCCCAGCGGCCCCTCGTGCGGCTCCACGAAGCGGGCCGCCAGCTCGTCGGCGGCCATCCGCAGCGCCGCCTCGTACAGGCTCTGCTTGCCGGGGAAGTAGTGGTAGACGAGCGGCCGTGATATCCCGGCCGCCGCCGCTATCTCGTCGATGGACACGTCGTCGGGGGAGCGGTGGCTGAACAGCTCCAGCGCGACCCCGATCAGCTGCCGCCTGCGCTCTTCGACGCCCATCCTGCGCCGCACCCCGGTCGTCATGCGAACAGGGTACCTACAGGTCGAGCACGAGTTTCCGTCCACGGCAGCGGGAGACGCAGATCAGCATGGAGTCCTCGCGCTCGGCGTCCGTGAGCAGCTCGTCCTGGTGGTCCACCTCGCCCTCCAGGACGCGCTGTTGACAGGTTCCGCAGAAGCCCTGCTCGCACGAGTACGAGAGGTTCGGCAGCTCCTCGCGGACCGTGGCGAGCACCGAGCGGCCCGCCGGGACGGTGAGCGTGCGGCCCGTGCGGCGCAGTTCCACCTCGAAGGTGCCCAGCTGCGCGGTGCTCGCGCCGGGCGTGAAGCGCTCCAGGTGCAGGGCGCGCCCCTCGGGCAGGGCCGCCGCCACCGCGTCCATCAGCGGCTCGGGCCCGCAGCAGTACACCGCCGCGCCCTCCTCCGTTCCCGCCAGGAAGGCGGCCACATCGGGCAGTCCGGCCTCGTCCCGCGCCACCACGGTGACCGGCGCGCCGCCCGCCCCCAGCTTCTCGATCTCCTCCAGGAACGGCATGGAGGCCCGCGACCGCCCCCCGTACAGCAGCCGCCACCGCGCGCCCGCCGCCTCGACCGCCCGCAGCATGGGCAGCACCGGGGTGATGCCGATGCCGCCGGCGATGAACGCGTACGAGGGCGCCCCGGCCAGCGGGAAGCGGTTGCGCGGCCCGCGCACGACCAGTTCGGCGCCCTCGACCAGCTGCTGGTGCACCTCGCGCGAGCCGCCCCGCCCGTCCTCGATCAGCCGGGTGGCCACCGTGTAGGCGCTGCGGTCGGCCGGGTCGCCGCAGAGCGAGTACTGCCGGACGAGCCCGGACGGCAGCAGCAGGTCGAGGTGGGCGCCCGGCCGCCACTCGGGCAGCGGCCCGCCCGTCGGCGAGGCGAGCCGCAGCAGCGCCACGCCCTCGGCGGGTACGGTCCGTTTGGCGACGGTGAGCCGCAGCGAGGGCACCCTGCGCCCGCCCTGCCCGGATATCGGCGTATCCAGCGCGGGCATCGGCCACAGCGGGGAGGCGGCGATCCGGCGGCGCACCGCCCGCCGCACCAGCAGCGCCGCCCCCGCCGCCAGCACCACGGAGCTCATTCGCGCCATGTCAGCGGCCTCCGTTGGCGCCGGGCGAGTTCGCCAGATAGGCCACGGCCTGTGCGGTCGAGCCCTCCTGCGAGGGGTGGTACGTACGGCTGAGATAGCGCGGGATCGAGCGCGCCATCGCCCCGGCGGTCGGCAGTGTGCCCTGCCGTCCGGCGCGCAGGAAGGCGCCGAAGGTGGCCTTGCCGTCCGGCAGGGTGGGGTCGTTCTCCATGAAGAAACGGGCGCCGCGCTGCCAGAGGAAGACCAGCGCGGTGAACGCGGTCGCCCAGGTCCGCACCCGGCGCCGGTAGCCGCCGTCCACGTGCTGGAAGAGGTCGAAGGCGACCGAGCGGTGCTCGACCTCCTCGGCGCCGTGCCAGCGCAGCAGGTCCAGCATCACCGCGTCGGCCCCGCGCGCGTCCAGGGTGTCGGCGTTGAGGATCCAGTCGCCCAGGAACGCCGTGTAGTGCTCGATCGCCGCGATGGTGGCGACCCGCTCCATCAGCCACCAGTGGCGCGTCCGCCCCGGCGGCAGGGTCCGGTCGCCGAGCAGCTTCTCGAAGAGCCAGTCGACCTGCGCGGTGTACGGGGTGGGGTCGAGGCCGAGCGCCTTGAGGTGGGGGAGCACGTCGTCGTGGGCCGCCGAGTGCGTGGCCTCCTGCCCGATGAACCCGATGACGTCCTCGCGCAGCCGCTCGTCGCGGATGTACGGCAGCACCTGCTTGTACACGTGCACGAACCAGCGCTCGCCCGCCGGGAGCAGCAGGTGCAGCACGTTGATGGTGTGCCCGGTGAAGGGGTCGCCGGGTATCCAGTGGAGCGGCGTCTCCTCCCAACCGAACGAGACGTTCCTGGCCTTGAGCTCGATGTGCTCCGAGACCACCGGAGCGGGCTGCGGCGTATTAGACATGGCGTCAATGTACTGACGGGTAAGCATCTGGAACAGGGGTGTGGGGGGGGGGGGGGGGGGGGGGGGGGGGGGGGGGGCGGGCGCCGCCGCCCCCCCCCCCCCCCCCCCCCCCCCCCCCCCCCCCCCCCCCCCGCTGCCCGGCTCAGCGCAGGGCGGTGACCTCCGTGCCGTCCGCCAGCCTCCCGCCCAGCTGGGCGCGGGCGCCCTCCTGGGTGCGCACAGCGAGCAGATGGCCGCGCTCGGACGCCTCCACCCCGCCGGAGACGGCCACCTTGACCAGGTCCTCGCTGCCGGCCGCCAGCACGTACCAGTGCCCGCCCCGGGACTTCCACAGCACCCCGGCGAGCACCTGCGGCCGGTGCGTGCCGCAGGCGGCGCTGTCGTCGGCGCGCGCGGCGACCGCGCCGGCGGTGCCCTTGGGCGCGCCCGGGGCCTGGAACTGGGCGAGCACCCGGCTGTCCGTACCGGACCAGGTGTCGGCCCGGGTGCAGACCCAGGCGGCGGTCCCGTTGGCCTCGGGCAGCGGCTGACGCGCGTAACTCCAGGCGTTCACCGCCCGGACGCCGTGCGAGCGGAGCGTGGGGAGCAGACAGGCGGTACGGGCCCAGGCCTCGCGGGCGGCGGTGCCGTTGACGTCCCTGGGCGCGTCCGGCGGCCCCCAGGTGAGCCGGGCGGGCGCGAGCTCGCCGAGGTCGGACAGCAGCCGCGCCGCCGTGTTGTCGCCGCCCTCGCGGAGCTGGAGCACGTCCCAGGAGGTGCAGTCGCGGGCCTGCGCGGGCGAGACCAGCGGGACGGTCACACCGTCCCCGTCGCGTACCAGCGGGCGGGGGGCCGCCGCCGGGTCGAGCAGGTCCCGCACGGCCGCCTCGCGCACCCAGGGGGCGGTCAGATAGCGCACGTTGCCGTCGGTGCGGCCGACCACGAGCGCCCCGGCGGACGCGGCGTCCGCGCCGTCCACGCGCGCGAAGTCGAGCGCCGCGCCCGCGGTGCCGTCCAGCGGCTCCGCGTACCGGGCGACCCGCAGACCGTCGTAGAGGAGCACCACCGAGGCCCGGTCGACCTTGCCCGCGTACAGCAGTTGGGGCGCGCCCATCGGCGGGCCCGCGGGTGTCCTCGGCGTGGCGGAGACCTGCACGGAGCGGCCCGGCCGCGCCCAGACGGCCAGCGCGCGCCGCAGCAGGGCGCTGTCTCCGGTGAGGGAGCCCCGGGCGGGCCAGACGGAGAAGTCGGTACGCGCCGAGGTCCGCCACACCGCCGCGTCCACCCGGACGACCCGGCTCGGGTCGAGGGCGGCCTCGGCGGCGGGGTTGCGCGCGTACGGCGGCGCGGCGGCGCCGTCCGGGCCCCAGCCCTCGCCCGGCAGGCCCAGGAGCGTGCCGCAGACCGCCAGCGCCGCCGCGGCCACCAGGGCGGCGCGCAGATGCTGGCGGCGGCGCATCAGGTCGGTGGGCCGCGCCTGGAGCGAGCAGGGGTCGAACTCCGCGGCCTCCAGGAGCGCCGCCGCCGCTCCCGGCTCGCCCGCCTCCTCCACGGCCGCCCCGGCGTCCTCGACGCCCGCGGCTTCGAGCTCCCCGCGCACCTCGGCGTCGGTCAGCCGGTCGAGGCCGCGCAGCACGAACGCGGCCCGCGCGGGACCGCTGAGCGCGGAGAGCCGCTGGTCCAGGGCGAGTTCGTCGGCCCCGCCGGAGCGGGGGAAGAGCCGCAGCCCCCACACCTGCGGCAGCAGCGGCGGCAACTGCGCCCGCCTGGGCCACGCCCGCCGCCGCAGCGGCAGCCCGGCCTCCAGCGCCTGCCGCACGACCTGGCGCCGTACGAATCCGTATCCCGGGTCGCCGCGCCGGGGCGCCGGGATCGCCGCCCGGGTGGCGGCGCGGCCCCGGGGCAGCGACCGCTGCACCAGCGCGTGCGCGGTCAGCACCCGCCGGTTGCGCCCGAGGGAGGGCGGCAGCACGAGATAGGCGAGCCGGGTCAGCCGGGGATAGTGCTCCACGAGAGCGGCTTCGGCCTGCTCGATGCCGACGGGGGTGGGGCGGGTGAGGATGTCCTGGGGCGGGGCCACGTTCAGCAAAACGAGCGAATCGTGGGATGGTCACCGCGCCCGTCCGCGCCCGGGTCCCGCCCACGGGCGGCAGAAGGCCGTACGAGCCGCCGGCACCCCCCGCGAATGCCCTCCCGGCAGCCCCTTGAGCGCCCCGCCTCAGGCCGAGCGCGTCAGCCGGGAGCGCAGGCGTCCCAGGACCTCCCGCCGCCCCGGCTCAGGCCGAGCGCGTCAGCCGGGAGCGCAGGTGCTCCACCGCCTCGTCCCCGACCCCCAGCCCGTCCCGTGCGTACGCCTCCATCGACCCGTGCCGCGCCGCCACCTCCTCCAGGCCCGCCGCCAGGTACTCCGGCACCACCCCGATCACCGCGAGCGCCACTTCCGGGTCGCCGCCCTGCGCCGTGAAGCCTTCGACCAGCGGCGCGAACGCCTGCCGCACCGCCGCGTTCACCGACAGGTACTCCCGCTCCACCACCTCGGGCCCCGCCCCCAGCAGGGACAGCAGCACCGTCGCCCCCCACCCCGTGCGGTCCTTGCCCGCCGTGCAGTGGAAGAGCAGCGGCCCCGCCTCCTCGGCCGCCAGCTCGCGCAGCAGCGTCCCGTACGCCGCCCGGGCCGAGGCCGACGTCACCAGGCCCCGGTAGAGGTCCCCGAACACCGCCTGCGCCCGGCCCCCGCCCAGGTGCCGCTCGGCCGTGACCGGGTCGGCCAGCACCCGCCGCAGCTGGGCGGCCGGGGGCGCCCCGTAGGCGCTCACCGCGTCGGCCAGCGCGTCCGCGACGACCAGCCGCGCCCCGTCCGGCAGCCGGTCGGGCCGCTCGGCGCGCTCGGCGTCCGTACGGAGGTCGACGACGGTGCGGAGCCCGAGGCCGGTCACCGCCGGGTCCCCGGCCGGGTCGAACCGGTCGAGCGCCCCGGCCCGGAAGACCAGGCCGGGTCGGACCGTACGGCCCCCGGCGAGCGGCGTACCGCCGAGATCGCGGAGGTTGGCGACGCTGGTGGAGGGGATCGCGGTCATGGGCGGACGCACTCCTGGGGCAGGGGCGGCCGGGCGCGGGCCGCCGGGTCGGGACAGCCGGTGCGGCCGGGGCCGCTGTCAAGCGGGTGTGCGACCGCGGAGGACGCCGGGGCCGTGTGCACGGAGTTCGCCACCCCGGCGGCGGGCCCGGCGACGACGGCTTCCGCGCCGCCCGGCGCCGTCCGTCCCGACGGTCCCAGCGGTCTCGGCGGGAGGGTCATCGGCTCGGTGCTCCTCGTGTCGGGGGGTGGCCACGGACGCCCGCGGAGCGCACGGTGACGGCGGGGCGACTGTCGGGTCACGGGGCCACTGAAATGGTCAAACACCCACGATGGAGGGGTGGTTGAAGGCACGATGGAGGTATGCGCACCCTTGTACGAGCGGCCCTGGCAGCCGCGGTCGTGACCCTAGCCGCGGGCTGCGGCGGGGGCGGCCACGACGCGCCCAAGACGGCCGGCGGAACCCTCGAAGAGATAGCGGCCCAGGCCGCCTGCAAGCCGAAGATCTCCACCGACGCCGCCGAGCTCCGGCAGGCCAACTGCGACACCGCGGACGGGCGGTACGTCCTGGCGACCTTCGCCACGGACCGCGGCCAGCGGGAGTGGATCAACGGAGCCAAGGACTACGGCGGCGCCTATCTGGTGGGCCGCAAATGGGTCGCCGTGGGCGACGAGAGCGTGGTCGACGCACTGCGCGGCCGGCTCGGTGGGAGTGTCGAGACCGGGACCAACCATTCCGGACACCACCACATGAGCTGACCGCGCAGTGTGCGTGCTCCCCCGGGTGGGGTGACCCGGGGGAGCCCATCAAGGGGAGCGGGTTTCCAGGCGCGTGCGCGCCCTGTCGGTCAGGCGCAGCTGCGCCCCGTGTTGATGCAGGTCACCGCCTTCCTCATCAGCGAGTCGCTGAAGACGTTGATGAAGTCACCGTGATCGGTGACCGGCTTGTGGAGCTGCTCCGGGAAGGAGTCGACGGCGAACCCGGGGCCCGGCGGCACGGCGTACACGATCCGCTGCTGGAGCTGCGGGATCGCCTTGAAGCCGCGCGGGCACGCGCCGTTCCGCCCGGCGAAGGCGACGTGCGTCCGGTGGTTCGCGCTGTCCGTGTTCTTCCCGTCCCAGCAGCTCTGGAAATTGAAGGTGCGGACGACTTTGCTGCCCTGGGGGCAGATCGGGTATTTCTCCTTGAGCTGGCGGTTCTCGAATCCGGTGCAGCTCCAGGAGGCGTTGGCATTCGCGTTGCCGTTGGTGAAGGCCTTCGCGTCACCGGTGATGATCCGCAGAAAGCGCGGCATTGCGGTCACCTTGCCGACGGGATTCCCAGCGAGCTTGATGGTGACCTGGGAGGGCGTCTGGATCTTTCCGACGTTCTTGTCCCGGCCACCGCCGTCCGCGTTGGCGTCGTTCTCGTTCTGGCCGTTCTGAAGGCGCAGTACGGGCCAGTAATAGGTGGACTTGTCGCCCTGGTTGCGGCAGCTGGTGCCGCCCTTGGCCAGATCGGCGTCGCTGGAGAAGGCGTCGGTCGCCTGGTTTCCGACATAGTCGTGCATATGGTGGGCGCCATTGCTCACGCCGGGCGCGACGATGACGTTGTCGGGATTCCGCTTGGCGTTCTGGTTGACGCCGCAGCTGCTGGTGAAGAACCCGGTCGAGCCGTTGCGCTGGGTGCGGGGGGCCTGGACGTTCGGCCGTACGGAACGGATGTCGACGAAGTCGCTCTTCGCGGGCCCGTTCCCGACGTTCTGGCCCTGGCCCTGCCCCTGATCCTGGCCCTGACCAGGCCGTTGACCCTGAACCTGGGCTTGTCCCTGGCCCTGGTTCTGACCCTGGGCCTGTCCGGCGGCGCCCTGGCCGCCCGTGCCCGTGCCCCCGCCCCCGGCGTTGTCGTCCGCGCGCAGGGTGCACGGCGCGAGTGCCCGCATGCCCTGCGGCGGCCGTCCGCCGCTGCGGCCGACGGCCACCGCGATCCGGTCGAGCGACGCCGTCCGCCTGTCCTTCAGCGGACCCAGTACGGCTTGCTGGGCATAGCCGGGATCGCGGTCGACCTGATCCTTGTTCGAGGCGAACTTCTCGTACGCGTCGGTGATCTGCGTATCGATGGCCGCCAGTTCCCGGTCCACCTCGGGGCGGGCCGGATCCGGCACGTCGGGGAGGCTGTTGGACACGTCCGGGCAGTCGATCGTCGACGCGTTCGTCACCGGGGCGGCCCGTACCTGGGCCTTCCCCGGATCGTCGCTCGCCGAGGCGTACACATTCACCGCGACAAGGCCGCCCCCACCGATGAAGAGTGCCGCGGCGGCCATCGTCATCCGCCGAGGGAAGGTCGGCCGTTTTCGTATTGAGCGTCCCATGGAACTCCTTCGCTTGAAGCAGCGCGTCGTTCCATACGCAAGGGGCGCGTGGGGCGTTCAAAGCCCCGGCAGTTTCGTAGGTATCTCCTAAGACACCGGTCAGCGCTTGACCGCGCGCAGCACCACGAACTTCGGGTCGCTGGCGACGAGTTCGCTGTTGCCGAAGAGCCGCTGGAGCTTGAGGTGGTAGCCCAGGTGCCGGTTGCCGACGACCCACAGCTCACCGCCCGGCCGCAGGGCCTCGCGCGCGTCCGTGAACATCCGCGTGGAGGTGCGGTCGGTGGTCGCCTGGTGGGTGTGGAACGGCGGGTTGTTGAGCACCAGGTCGGCCGTGCCCGGCGGGAAGCCGCTCAGGCCGTCGCCCAGCCGGAACTCGGCGTCGGCCTCGCGCGCCGCGCCAGCGCAGAGCCGGAAGGTGGCCCGGGCCGAGGCGATCGCCTGGTGCGACTCGTCGGTGAACACCACGTGCGCCTCGGGGTTGGCGAGCGCCGCCGCCGTTCCCACGATGCCGTTGCCGCAACCGAGGTCGACGACCCGGTCCGGGCCCGTACGCGTGGGCAGGTGCTGGAGCAGGAAGCGGGTGCCCATGTCCAGGCGGTCGGCGCAGAACACCCCCGCGTAGTTGGTGACGGCGAGCCCGGAGGCGGGCCCGATGCCCATCTCCAGCGAGTACGTCAGCGGCCACGGGTTCACCGGCCGGACCAGGGCCGGGTCCGGCTCGCAGAAGATCAGCCGGGCCTTCTTCTCGGCCAGCGAGGTCTTGGTCGGGCCGAGGAGGCGCTCGAAGAGGTTCAGGGTGGAGGTGTGGATGTCCTTCACCATGCCGGCGCCGACGACCACGGTGTCCGCGTGCACGGCGGGCGCGAGCCGGTGCAGCTGGTCCTCCAGGAGGGCCAGGCTCTTCGGTACGCGCACCAGCAGCACGTCCACCCGGGCGGGCGGCTCGTCGTGGGTGGACAGCAGCGTGACGGAGTCCTGGGCCGCGCCCGCCCGCGCCAGGTTGGCGCGGGTGGCCTCCTGGCCGAGGAAGGACTCGCTGATCTGGGTGAGCGAGCCCGCCCCCCGGCCCGCGAGGGCGGTCGTCAGGGCGCCCCACCGGTCCCCGAGGGCGACCACGGACCCCGAGAGGCCGATGCCCTCCAGATGCCGCAGCAGATACTCGTCGGCGGCGTCCCAGGCCCGCAGCGGGTCACGCGGGTCCTCGGGAAAACGGGTCAGCTCGTACGCGCCCCAGGGCGTGGTCATCGGATTCATTGTCAGCCAGGCTAACCCGCCCGACCGAACCCCCCGCACCACCCACGCCCCGGGCGTGCCAACGGCAGCCACACCCCCGCGCCCCTCCCAGGGGCGTGGGGAACCGCGCGAACGGCCCCCCACATCCCGCACCCGGCAGTCGGCCGGGAGCTCAGGGGGCGTACTTGTACCCCACCCGCCGGACCGTCTGAATCGCGTGGCGGTGGCGGGTGCCCAGCTTGCGGCGGAGCCGGGCGATGTGGACGTCCACGGTCCGGCCGTCGCCGACGTGGCCGTACCCCCACACCGTGGTCACCAACTGGTCGCGCGTGTGCACCCGCTGAGGGTTCGCCACCAGATGGGCCAGCAGTTCGAACTCCAGGTACGTGAGGTCCAGCGGGCGCCCGTCGACCTCGGCGGTGCGGCGGACGGTGTCGATACGGACGAGCGCGTCGCCCCCGGCCGCCGTGTCCGCGCCCGGCTCCTCGGCCACCGGGGCCGGGGCGGGCGCGGCGGCGAGCAGCGGCGGCTGCTGGTCGGCCGGGAGGAGCACCAGATAGCCGACCATCGGCGGCCGGCCGGGCAGCGAGGGCAGGGTGTGCGGGGGCGCGGGCAGCCAGGTGGCGCCCGGCGGGAGGAAGTCGGCGACGGTGCCGGTGGCGGCCACTTCGTCGCGGTCGACGGCACGGAGGCGATGGCGTCCCGGCGGGACGGGGGCGGGGCGGGCAGCGGTCGCAGCGGAGGCGGAGAAGACAGGGGCGTTCGCCATGAGAGGTCAGCTCTTTCGCGCGGAGTCGTCGGGGGACGTACGTCGTCGCGCGCGGGCCGAAGGCCTTCGGTGAGGGGAGGCTTTAGAGGGCCGGCGCGTTCATCGCGCGGCAACACACCCGGTCGAAGTCGTGGTGCTGACGGGACGGCCAGAACGGCTCCAGATCGCTGCGACCTGTCGCGGGGTTCGGGTGGCTGGCCATGTGCATATTGAACCAGATGCTTCCGGCGGTGAGCAGTGGCCTCCCACACACTGATACGGAACTTGGGCGCACGGTGACCGGAACTCGCCCTGCGCCAAAGCCCGGAGGGCGCCCACCGCATGTGCGGGGGCGCCCTCGGAAGCACGTCGTACGGCTCGGACCCGACCGGTCGTACGGCTCGGAGACACGTCGTACGGCTCGGACCTGACGGGTTGTACGGCTCAGACCTGACCGGCCTTCTCCAGCCCGGTGCAGCAGGTCTCGACGATGAGCCGGGTCACCACGTACGGGTCGACGTTGGCGTTGGGGCGGCGGTCCTCGATGTAGCCCTTCTTGTCCACCTCGACTTGCCACGGGATGCGCACCGAGGCGCCGCGGTCCGAGACGCCGTAGGAGTACTCGTTCCACGGGGCGGTCTCGTGCAGACCGGTGAGGCGCTCGTCGATCCCGGCGCCGTAGTTCTTCACGTGGTCCATGGGCTTGGAGCCCTCGCCGAGCGACTCGCACGCGGTGATGATCGCGCCCCAGCCCTGGTCGCCTTCGCGCATCGCCCTGGTGGAGAAGTTGGTGTGCGCGCCCGCGCCGTTCCAGTCGCCCTTCACCGGCTTCGGGTCGAGCGTCGCCGAGACGTTGAACTCCTCGGCGGTGCGGTAGAGCAGCCAGCGCGCGATCCACAGCTGGTCGGAGACCTCCAGCGGGCCCACCGGGCCGACCTGGAACTCCCACTGGCCGGGCATGACCTCGGCGTTGATGCCGCAGATGCTGAGGCCCGCGGCGAGGCAGTGGTCGAGGTGCTTCTCGACGATCTCGCGGCCGAAGATCTCGTCGGCGCCGACACCGCAGTAGTAGCCGCCCTGCGCGGCCGGGAAGCCGCCGACCGGGAAGCCCAGCGGGCGGGTGCCGTCGAAGAACGTGTATTCCTGCTCGATGCCGAAGACGGGCTCCTGCGCGGCGAACCGCTCGGCGACCGGGCGCAGCAGGGCGCGCGTGTTGGAGGCGTGCGGCGTGCCGTCGATGTCCAGGACCTCGCACAGGACGAGCAGGTTGTCGCCGCCGCGGATCGGGTCCGGGCAGGAGAAGACCGGCTTCAGGACCCGGTCGGAGGCGTGGCCCTCGGCCTGGTTGGTGGAGGAGCCGTCGAAGCCCCACACCGGCAGCTCGGCGCCGTCCGGCACACCCGCTATGATCTTGGTCTTCGAGCGGAGCTTGGCGGTCGGCTCGGTGCCGTCGATCCAGATGTACTCAGCCTTGAACGTCACGGAAGCCATCCTTTGCGGGGAGCTGCTGGTGGTGCGGGAGCCGCGGTGCGGCGGGCCGTCGGCGCCGTGCGGGGCGTCCGGGGCTGCTGGGGGCAGCCTCACATCCCGGGATTTCCCGTCCGTTGCCCGTGTGTGAACCCGGTGTTACCCGGGTTACGTCCGTGCACCCGGGGTTTCCTCCGTGGCCGGCGAGCACACTGATCGGTATGACCGACGTATCCGGCGCCGCATCCGCCTCCGCAGCCCCTCCCGCACCTCTCCGTGTCGGCCTCCTCGGCACCGGCCCCTGGGCGGTCGCCACCCACGCGCCCGCGCTCGCCGCGCACCGGGACGTCGAGTTCACCGGGGTCTGGGGGCGCCGCCCCGAGGCTGCGGCCCAGCTCGCCGCCGAGCACTCCGTTCCCGTGTACGAGGACGTGGACGAGCTCTTCGCGGCGTGCGACGCGGTCGCCTTCGCGCTGCCCCCGGACGTCCAGGCACCGCTCGCCGTCCGGGCGGCCGGGGCCGGTTGCCATCTGCTGCTCGACAAGCCGGTCGCCACGGACACGGACCGGGCGCGCGAGGTCACGGAGGCCGCGCGGCGTGCCGGGGTCGCCTCCGTGGTCTTCTTCACCCTGCGCTTCGCCCCAGGCACCGCCGGGTGGATCGACAGCCGGACCGGCCTGGAGGGCTGGTTCACGGCGCGTGCGCACTGGCTGGGCGCGCTCTTCACCCCCGGCGCCGCCCCGAGTCCGTACGCCGTCTCGCCCTGGCGCCGGGAGAAGGGCGCGCTGTGGGACGTCGGCCCGCACGTCCTGTCGGTGCTGCTGCCGGTGCTCGGCGAGGTGACCCGGGTGACGGCCGCGCCCGGCCCCGACGACACCGTCCATCTGGTCCTGCGCCACGCCTCGGGCGCCTCCGCCACGGTGACGCTGGGCTTCGCCGCGCCCGAGGCCGTGGCGGGCGTGGGCGTGGAACTCCTGGGCGAGCGGGGCGTGGAGCGGCTGCCGGACTGGGGCGGGGCGGACGAGGCGTTCGCGGCGGCGCTGGACGCACTGCTGGACGCGGCCCGCGGCGGGGTGCCGCATCCGTGCGACGCGGGGTTCGGGGCGCGGGTGAGCGAGATCCTGACGGAGGCGGAGCGGCAGTTGGGGGAGGCGTGAGGGGCCGGGCCTCGCGCTGACGGGGCCGGGTGGTGACGGGGCCGAGGGATGTCCGGCCCTCGGGGTGTCCGGCCCCCGGGACCTCACCGGGAGAGCGCGTCCCGTACCGCCTCCTCGGTGCGGCCCACCACCGCCGTGCCGTCGTCCGCCGTGATGATCGGGCGCTGGATGAGCCGGGGGTGCGCGGCGAGCGCGGCGATCCAGCGCCCGCGCGATCCCTCCTCGCGCGGCCACTCCTTGAGCCCGAGCTCCTTCGCCTCGGCCTCCTGGGTGCGCGTGATGTCCCACGGCTCCAGTCCGAGCCGGCCGAGCACGTCCCGGATCTCGTCCTCGGACGGCACGTCCTCCAGGTAGCGGCGGACGGTGTACGAGGCGCCCTCGGCGTCCAGCAGGTCGATGGCGCCGCGGCACTTGGAACAGGCGGGGTTGATCCAGATCTCCATGGGGGACACGGTACCGCCGGTACGCCTGTGACCTGCTCAAAGACCGTACGGCCAGCGGCGATTGTCAGTGGCGGGCAGTAAAATTGAGGCAGTTCGTGAGGGTTCCCGACAGCCCAGGAGGATGCCCATGGCCGCTGCCGTACTGACGTCGCGCGCCCCGCAACAGCTGTCCCTGATGTCCCTGAAGAAGGTGCCGCTCCCGGCCGGACGCCCGCGGGTGTGGTACGAGACGCACAACAGGCGCCTCAAGGCGATGCGCCTGGCCATCGCGCTGCTCGACACGGGGGTCTACCAGCCGGAGCACGCGCCCAACCGCAAGATACGGAGCACGGCGGAGCTGATCGGCGTGCACCCGCCGTCGGACACGACGTGCCGGATGGTCCGGGCCCTGATCCGCTCGGGCCGCTGACGGCAGGGTGCCGCGCCCGGAGGAAACCGGGCGCGGCACTCCCGCCCGCCGCCTCAGCAGGTGGCCGGGGCCCCGTTGGTGGGTGGTGGCGGCGCGCAGCTTGTTGGAGTTGGCGACGTATGCGTCGAAGACGCCGCTGTCCTCCAGCCGGAGCATGGTCTCGTCGCTCTGCCGCAGCGAGTTCCCGCTCCAGTTGTGGCTGGCGGTCCACAGGACCTCGCGGTCCGGGGTCTCATGAAGCCACGAGGGGCGGCCCGATTCGCAGCGGAGTGACATCCTGGGAGTCGCGTCGGCGAAAGGGAGTTGGACCCATGCGGTGGACCGTCCATGGCGAACGGCAGATCTATGACAACCCCTGGGTCAACCTGTGGCTCGTGGACGTCCAGCAGCCCGACGGACGTCGCTGGGAGCACCATGTCGTCCGTATGCGGCACCTGGCGGTGGCGGCCGTGGTCGACGACCGCCGGCGGGTCCTGATGATGTGGCGCCATCGGTTCATCACCGACACCTGGGGCTGGGAACTTCCCATGGGTCTCATCGAGGCCGACGAGACACCGGAGCAGGCCGCCGCGCGGGAGGTCGAGGAGGAAACCGGTTGGCGGGTCGAGGCCATGAAGCCCCTCGTCTACGCACAGCCCGCGAACGGCATCACCGACTCGGAGCACCACGTCTTCCGCGCCGACGGCGCCACGTACGCGGGCCCGCCGACGGAGCTGAACGAGTCGGACCGGATCGAATGGATCCCGATCACGGAGATCCGGGGAATGATCGACCGCCGGGAGATCGTCAGCAGCGGCACCCTGGTCGGCCTGCTCTATCTGCTGCTGGACGAGGCCACCAAACCCGCCGGTTAGCCGAGGGTCTCCCGCATCCGGTACTCGAACGCGATCACCGGCGTCTCATGTGCGTACGGCACCAGGCAGCGGCGGAACTCCTGGACGTGTCCGGCGACGCGGGGTGAGTCGATCGAAGCGGTGAGGTCGAGCGCGACCTCGGCGCTGCGGCACGCGGCGTCGAGCTTGCCCTGCTGGAGTTGAGTGCTGGCCAGCCAGAAGGCGTGGAAAGCGCGACCCCGATTCTGCGTGGCCTTGTCCCGGCGTAGCCCCTCGGCGATGAGCGGTTCGGCACGCGAGGCTTCGCCGAGACGGGCCAGCGCGATCCCGGTGTCGACGATGAGCTTGTTCTCGTCGAAGTAGCGGACCCAGGAGGGTGCTTCGCCCTCGTGCTCCCGAGCCCGGTCGAATGCGTCGCGCGAGCGGTCGATAGCCTGGTGGCACGAGGAGGCGTCGCGAAGCGTGGCGTGGGCGAAGGCTTCACGCATGTGAAGCATGGACATGACCAGCGGCTGGTCTCCCGCAGCGCGGGCGGCGTCCTGGGCCTTGCAGGCGAGGGCGACGGCGTCGTTCGGATGGCCGTCGTAGGTGGCTTGCAGGCTCATGCAGGAGAGCACGTTGGCCATGAACAGCCGGTCGTCCTGACCATGGGACAGCTTGAGGGCCTGAGTGAAATAGGTGCGGGCGGTGCTGAACTGGCGGGCGTCGAAGCAGGCCCAGCCCGCGAGCCGGGCCAGTTCAGCCGCAAGGTACTGCAAGTCGCACCGCAGCGCGGCGTCCGCGCCGTGCATCAGATGGAGCACATAGCGCAGGTGCCCCACGACGGCGGGCCGCAGTGCCGCGCCGCCGTGCTGGTCGTCCCGGCGCCAGTAGTCCTCAACGGATGATTGCAGAGCGGTAAGCGTTGAGCGGGTGACTCGCTCGTCGGCGAGTGCGAGAAGGGCGTCCAGACTCTCGCCGGGTTCAAGGGCAGCGGGTGGTTTGCCCCCGGTCGGCCGTACGGGCACCGCCGCCTGTTCCCACGTCCATTCCCGCGCTGGAATCTCCCAGGGGCGGTGGGCCAGGCCCAGCATCGCGCCGGGGATACGGAGACCGTCGGCCACCCGCTCGATGACATCGATATGAGCCAGGCTGCGACGCCCTGCCATGATCTCGCCGACCCTGCTGGGCGTCATGTCGCACAGCCTCGCGATCCGCGAAGGATAGACCCCGGCCTTCACCTTGAGCAGCCGAAAGATCCGGGTGAAATCGCGTTGACGACAGGCTTCCTGCCACCCCGGGTCGGCCAGTAACGCCGCCGGTAGCGCGCGGTCGGGCTGTGGTCCGGACACTCGCGTCCTTCTTCCTCAGCCCGCAGCACGGGCAGTCGGTGCCTCAACTCCACAGAATTTTACCCACGTTGGGTAACCAACGTGACCTGATCCGGTGACCGGTGATCGCGGTGAACTGGTCCCTCGAACCACTCGTGAGGAGACGCGATGCTCCCTATGGCAAAGCACGATCAGCCAATCACCGAGCAGTGGCACATGCGGCTCACCTCCAGCCCCCAGTGCGTCCCCCTGGTCCGCAGACAGGTCGGTAAGGCACTGGCGGACTGGGGCTGCGGCGCGGACGACATCGACCGGACGCTCCTGGTCTGCGGTGAGCTGGCCGCCAACGCCGTACAGCACGGACCCAACCCCGGCCCTCTCTTCGAAGTCCGCGTGACCGTCAGTGGGGTCACCTGTCTGGTCGAGGTCTCCGACACGAGCCCGCTCCCTCCCCGGCCGGTCGGAGCGGGGTCCGACGATGAGTGCGGCCGCGGCTTGCAGCTGGTCGCGGCGCTTGCTGAGGAGACCGGCCACCACTTCCGTCATCCGCTCGGCAAGACCGTGTGGGCCCGCCTCCTGCTCGACGCCTCGAAGGAGGAGAACGATGTATGAACTGATCGCTGCCCCATATCTGGAGAACTCTCTCCTCGTGCGGCCGGGCAGTCCCAAGGCAGTCAAGCTCCCCTTCATCGAGTACTCCTGGCTCATGCAGGCAGCCGACGCAAATGTCCGCGTCCCGACCTGGCTCATCAACGTCGCACAACGCACCTGGGGTGTGGAGCTCAACGGCCGACGAGTTCACGAGGCGGTCGCCGTCCGGCTGCCCTCACCCTTGGGGTACGGGCGCGCGTCGTACGAACTGAATCTTGGTTGCAACTACGACTGCGACCACTGCTACCTCGGCCTGAAGCGGTTCTCCGGACTGGAATGGCCCGAGCGAGAGCAACTCCTGTACGCGATCCAGGCGGCCGGCGTTCTGTGGCTCCAGCTGACCGGCGGCGAGCCGATGATCGACAAGCTGTTCCCGGAGACCTACCAGAGGGCCCACGAGCTGGGGATGCTGGTGGAGATCCTCACCAACGGGTCCCGTCTCGCGGCCGCGAAGAACCTCGCTCTGCTCACACAGCGCCGCCCGCACAAGATCACCCTCAGCGTGTACGGCGCCACCGCCGAGGCGTACGACGGGCTGACCCGCCGCAAAGGCTCGCACCGCATGTTCCTGAAGGGGCTGAACGGCGCGCACGAAGCCGGGCTGCCCCTCGACCTCGCGTTGATCATCACTCGGCACAACGCTCACGAGGCCGACGGGATGCGGGCCCTGGCCGACCGCTACGACTTGTCGTACCGCGAGTACACCCACATGTCTCCGACGATCTACGGCGGCGCCGAAAGCCTTGCCTCCCAGGCACCGGATCACCTCGCGGACCGCGAACCCTTCCTGGGCTGCAACGCCGGCCACACCTTCTTCCACGTCGACCCGCACGGCATGGCGTCCATCTGCAAGGCCGGCCGCGACGAGGCCATCCCGCTCATCACCGAAGGAGTCGGGGGTCTCGCCCGTCTCTGCGGCGTGGCGGACTCCCTGATGCTTCGCACCGGTGGTTGTACCGGCTGCCAGCTCTCCGGCACCTGCCGGGTCTGCAGGCCGCTGGCCAAGCTCTACCAGGAGGCGAAGGCACCGCTGAACAGGTACTGCCAACACGCAGAGACAAGGAGCTGACCATGGCACCCGTACCCATCGACATCGCACCGTTCCGATCGCTCGACGCCGAGGAAGGAGACTTCCTCATCGAAGTCATCGAGGACCTGGACGCCTTCGCCCAGGCCGCCCTGCCCGGCTGCGGCGACGACAACCCGTACAACTGACCAACCATCGGAGGGGGTTTTCGGCACCACTCCGCGCCGGGAGCTCCCTTCGGTCCTCACATCTGGGACCCTGTCCGCCATGCCCGTGACCGCAGTCGAATTCGGCGACCTGCCCGCCCGAGTCCGCTCCGCCATCGAGGCCGAGACCGGTCCGATCCTGAAGGCGGAGTCGATCTCGGCCGGACTCAACAGCGCCGTGTCCGCGCGTCTGCGGACTGCCATCGGGGCCGTCTTCCTCAAGGGCCTGCGCACCGACCACCGCTGGGTCTGGACCCAGCGGCGTGAAGCGGACATCAACGGGTACGTCACCCCGCTTGCCCCACGCCTGCTCTTCCGCATCGTCACCGACGGATGGGACATCCTCGGCTTCGAGGCGATCGACGGCCGTCATGCCGACTACTCACCGCGCTCCCCCGACCTTCCGAAGGTCGTCGAGGCCATGCGGCGACTCGGCGAGATCCCGTGTCCTGATATCGAACTCCGTCGTGCGGAACAGCGTTTGACCGCCTACGTCGACAACCCGGCGGACGCCGAGATGTTCAAGGGCGACGCCCTGCTCCACACCGACTGGAACAACCACAACGTCCTCATCACGGACGATCGCGCGTACGTGGTCGACTGGGGCTGGGCGACACGGGGGGCGGCCTGGCTCGACGCGGCATACTGGATCATCTGGCTCATCGCTGCTGGTCACATCCCCGAAGAAGCGGAGTATGTGGTCTCGCGAGTGCCCAGCTGGTCTACGGCGTCGCCAGCGGCCGTCGACGCTTTCGCCGTAGCGAGTTCCGGCCTGTGGGATGAGATCGCGGGGAACGCGTCAGATGACTGGACGAGCCGCCAGCGGTCGGCCGTGCGGCAGTGGTGCGACCACCGCACTGCTCGCGCCTGAGCCTGACCTCCGAGTCAAGAGGTGCGGTGCACGAGGGACATCAGGTGGATCCTTCGCCGCCCGTGCGGCTTCGGGCGCGTGCCTTGCGACGCCTACCGGCGGTCCCTTGCCGCGGTCGGCCCTTTTCTGTCATGTGGCGACGGTGATCCAGGAGGGCAATCCACCATGCCAGTCGATCGCTGGAGTCATTTGGGATGAGCACTCGGAGCACCCGGAGAACAAACAAGGCCAAACCAGCGAATGCGACGACCAGGCAGGCAGCCCACCAGGGCATGCCCGTGACCGTGGTCCCCAGGATCTCGATCACGACGCGAGTGCTTCCTGTTGGCGATGAAAGGGCTGGATGGCGTATCGCCGACTAGGTACGCCGCGAGCGAAGGCGGAGAGCAGCGCCTTTGAGGGTGATGATGAGATCGCCAGTCGCTGAGATGGTCCTGGCTCCCGGGATACCGACGATTGGATCGGTCATCGCCGCAGCCAGATCATCCGGATAGGGATATGCGTTCCACTGCAACTCCCACCTGTCGTCGGCCCCATGGAGCTTGCGAGCCCCGAACGGTCTGCGGGCTTTGTCGAGCCGGCCTGGGCACTCCAGAGGATCGTAGAACCAGTTGCCGATGGCCCAGGTTCCGTGGGGGTCACGGACACCGATCCGGGAGAAGAGGCCGGCCAAGAGGCATTGAGCTTCCGTGGTCATGCGGGGGACCACAGCCAACTGATCCCGTTCGGCGTCAGTGAGCGGTGTGTCCGTGGTCATGTAGTCGAAGTAGGGCTCATTAAGCGCGCCGGTAGGTGCTCCGAATGAATTACGCGTAACCACGACCTGCGCAGAAGTCGGCAGATGTCGCATTACGTAGCTTCCGTGGCCGCGACGTTCCTCAAGCCGCAGACCAGGCAGGCCAGTCTTTCCATCCGGGCGGCGGAGCAGACGACTGGCCACATTGTCAGGCACATCGGTGATGAGCACCAGGCGCTCGAAACGAGGGGAGACCGTGAAGGTATAGGTGCTGAGGAGGGACAGTTGCCACCCAGCCGGGCCCTCATGGTCAACCCCATGGTTTAGCAGGCCGATTGCCAGTAGAGCTCGGACTTCTTGCTGGTCGGAACGACAGACGTCCAGCCCCATGGAGTGGTCGCGGGCGATTCCGGTCTCGGCAGCGGCCGGCTTCTCACCTGTGTAGAGGGCACGGATGCGGGCGGCATTCTTGCGTCGGCTTGCGGGCATGCTTCACCTCGCCACTGCCCGGCCAGCGCATCAGGGTCACATACCTAGTGAGACCGCACTTGATCGACTGCTTCGCGGAGTGAGTGCTCCACACCCTTGCGCAGCTTCTGTGAGTACCGGGCTCACGTACTTTTGCTGGCGTCCGGACCTCCGCAGGCCGAGAACTGCCCGCACTCTACAGGAGGTCTCTCCAACTGCGCGGGCGAATGCGGGGGGGGCGAGACGGGCAACGAGCATGACCGGTATAGGAAAAAGACCGCCGACCGTGCCCCACCTGGACGGTGGAAGACACGGCCGACGGCCCACAAACGGCTCAGGCGAGCGGAGACCCGCTCCGACCCGGGGCCCTGCTAAATGTCGAAGTACAGCTCGAACTCGTGCGGGTGCGGGCGCAGCTGGATCGGGGCGATTTCCGCCGTGCGCTTGTAGTCGATCCACGTCTCGATCAGGTCGGACGTGAAGACGCCGCCCGCCTGGAGGTACTCGTTGTCGGCCTCCAGGGCCTCCAGTACCGCCGGGAGGGAGGTCGGGACCTGGGGGACGCCCGCGTGCTCCTCGGGGGCGAGCTCGTAGAGGTCCTTGTCGATCGGCTCGGCCGGCTCGATCTTGTTCTTGATGCCGTCGAGGCCCGCGAGGAGCAGCGCCGAGAAGGCGAGGTACGGGTTCGAGGACGGGTCCGGGGCGCGGAACTCGACGCGCTTGGCCTTCGGGTTCGAGCCCGTGATCGGGATGCGCATCGCGGCGGAGCGGTTGCGCTGCGAGTACACGAGGTTGACCGGGGCCTCGAAGCCGGGGACCAGGCGGTGGTAGGAGTTCACCGTCGGGTTGGTGAAGGCCAGCAGCGACGGGGCGTGCTTGAGGATGCCGCCGATGTAGTAGCGGGCGGTGTCCGACAGGCCCGCGTAACCCTGCTCGTCGTAGAAGAGCGGCTCGCCGCCGGTCCACAGGGACTGGTGGACGTGCATGCCCGAGCCGTTGTCACCGAAGATCGGCTTCGGCATGAAGGTCGCGGTCTTGCCGTTGCGCCAGGCGACGTTCTTCACGATGTACTTGAAGAGCATCAGGTCGTCGGCCGCGGCCAGCAGCGTGTTGAACTTGTAGTTGATCTCCGCCTGGCCGGCCGTGCCCACCTCGTGGTGCTGGCGCTCGACCTGGAGGCCGGACTTCTCCAGCTCCAGGGAGATCTCGGCCCGCAGGTCGGCGAAGTGGTCCACCGGCGGGGCCGGGAAGTAGCCGCCCTTGTAGCGGACCTTGTAGCCGCGGTTGTCCTCGACCGCACCGGTGTTCCAGGCGCCCGCCTCGGAGTCGATGTGGTAGAAGCCCTCGTTCGCCGTGGTGGCGAAGCGCACGCTGTCGAAGACGTAGAACTCGGCCTCGGGGCCGAAGTACGCCGTGTCCGCGATGCCGGTCGACGCGAGGTAGGCCTCGGCCTTCTTGGCGATGTTGCGCGGGTCGCGGCTGTACTGCTCGCCCGTGATCGGGTCGTGGATGAAGAAGTTGATGTTCAGCGTCTTGTCGCGGCGGAACGGGTCCAGGCGCGCGGTCGACAGGTCGGCGCGCAGCGCCATGTCGGACTCGTGGATGGCCTGGAAGCCGCGGATCGACGAGCCGTCGAACGCCAGCTCCTCGGCCGGGTCGAACGCCGTCGCCGGGATCGTGAAGTGCTGCATCACGCCGGGAAGGTCGCAGAACCGGACGTCGACCATCTTGACGTCATTGTCCGCGATGTACTTCTTGGCGTCGTCGGCGTTCTGGAACATCCAACTCCTCCTACTCCCGTCCGGGGGAGACGGGGTTGTAGCTCGTGGTGCGGCCAGTGCGGTGGCACACGCTGGACCCGACCATAGGCAGGCGGGATTTCTCAAGCGTGACCCGTTTGTTTCGCCCAAGTTAACCGGGACCCGGGCAGGGGTCACATCAGGACCCGTACAAAAGGGATATAACCGGGCCTCCGGGCCATCCCGGGGGTGGGGGCGTGGAGGCCGGCCGGTACCGTGGAAGCGTGGACAACAGGCAAGCAATCGGATCGTGGCTCTCCGGGCCCAAGGCGGCGGCCGAGGAGATGGGCGTCGACTTCGGTTACCGGGGCGAGCAGCTCGGTCTGCCGGAGGAGGGGCCGGGCGCCATCGCCCCCCTGGGTCGGCGCTTCGGCGCCATCTTCATCGACTGGTCGGTGAGCGCCCTGATCGCATACGGGCTGCTCGCGCACCGCCAGCTCCACCTCACCAACAACTGGGCGCTCGTCGTCTTCCTGGTGATGAGCATCCTGACCGTCGGCACGGTCGGCGCCACGCCCGGCAAGCGCGTCCTGGGTCTGCGGCTGATCGCGGAGGGCGGCGGCCGGCTGAGCTTCCCGCGCGCCCTGCTGCGCAGCGTGCTGCTGTGCCTCGCCGTCCCGGCCCTGGTCTGGGACCGGGACGGCCGGGGCCTGCACGACCGCCTCTCGCGAGCGATCCAGGTCCGGATCTAGCAGCCCCCGGCCCCCTGGGGGGCGCCCGAAGGGCCGCCCTTTCAAGGGCGCGGGGACCGCGCGACCAGCCACACACGACCCGCAGTCGAACACGCACGCGCAACAAAGGAAGGGGCCCGGCAGAACCTCTCGGTTCTGCCGGGCCCCTTCCCGCACGCCCCAGCGGAGCGTCAGCGCGCCTTCCCGCCGCGCGGCATCCGCATCCCCTTGGGCATCGGCCCCTTGGGAAGCGGCATGTTGCTCATGAGGTCGCCCATCGCGCGCAGCCGGTCGTTGGCCGCGGTGACCTGCGGCCCCGCCAGGACGCGCGGGAGCTTCAGCAGGGTGGTGCGGAGCTTCTTCAGGGGCACCTGGCCCTCTCCGTCGCCGACCACGACGTCGTGGACGGGGACGTCCACCACGATCCGCGCCATCTTCTTCTTCTCGGCCGCCAGCAGCGACTTCACCCGGTTCGGGTTGCCCTCGGCCACCAGCACGATGCCGGCCCTGCCGACCGCCCGGTGCACCACGTCCTGGCTGCGGTTCATCGCCACCGCCGGGGTCGTCGTCCAGCCGCGTCCGATGTTCTGGAGCACCGCGGCCGCGGCCCCCGGCTGTCCTTCCATCTGCCCGAAGGCAGCGCGCTCGGCACGGCGTCCGAAGACGATCGCCATGGCGAGGAAGGCCAGCAGGAAGCCGAGAATGCCCAGGTAGATGGGGTGACCGATCAGGAACCCGAGCGCGAGGAAGACGCCGAAGGTGACGATTCCCACTGCCGCGACGACGAGACCGACCTTGGAGTCGGCCTTGCGGGTCATCTTGTACGTGAGGGCGATCTGCTTCAGTCGCCCGGTGTTCGCAGTAGTGTCTGCGATTTCCTTCCTCGCCATGAACCGAAGTTTACGTGGCTCAGGGCCGACGGCTAGCCACGGCCTCCAGTACGTGCTGGACCTCGGTCCGGTCCTTGGCGCGGCGGCGGTCCTCCAGGACCGCGGTCCAGGCGTTGCGGCGGGCCGTGCGCTGGCCGGCGGCCAGCAGGACGGACTCCATGGCACGCAGCGCGTCGGTGACGGACGGGAGCGCGGTGGCGCGTACGGTCGTCGCGGACTGCATCGTGGGGTCCTCCCTGGGACGGACAGCAGTGGGGCGTGCACTCCGGCGCACACACGGGGAGCGTGCGCGGTGCGTGTGTACAGCGTCACTGACTGGTGTTACCAGGGCGTGTCCGGGCGGTCAAACGGCAATGAAACCTTGACGCGCCCGGGAGAAACGCCGACGCGGCCCCCGCGCGCCTCCTACCTGCGAAGGGCGCGGGAACCGCGTCGAATCGGCCATTACCGGCCAGTAATACTTTGTGCGCGAATTCACACGCCGACGGCGCCCACCGCGGGTGCGGCCTCGGTGGCGCTCACGGCCCCGGCAGCCGCAACCCCGGCGCCCGTCTCCTGGGTCGCGGCCTTCGCGCCCCGGCGCTCCATCGCCTGCTGGAAGAGCCGGCCCGCGCGGTACGAGGAGCGGACCAGCGGGCCCGACATCACACCGGAGAAGCCGATCTCGTCGGCCTCCTCCTTCAGCTCCACGAATTCCTGCGGCTTCACCCAGCGCTCCACGGGGTGGTGGCGCACCGACGGACGCAGGTACTGCGTGATGGTGATCAGCTCGCACCCGGCGTCGTGCAGGTGCTGGAGCGCCTCACTGACCTCCTCGCGGGTCTCGCCCATGCCGAGGATCAGGTTCGACTTGGTCACCAGGCCGTAGTCGCGCGCCTGGGTGATGACGTCGAGCGAGCGCTCGTAGCGGAAGCCGGGGCGGATGCGCTTGAAGATGCGCGGCACGGTCTCGACGTTGTGCGCGAAGACCTCGGGGCGGGAGGAAAAGACCTCGGCCAGCTGCTCGGGCACCGCGTTGAAGTCGGGAGCCAGCAGCTCCACCTTGGTGCGGCCCTCCGCGCGGTCCGCCGTCTGCGCGTGGATCTGGCGCACGGTCTCCGCGTACAGCCAGGCGCCGCCGTCCGCCAGGTCGTCGCGGGCGACGCCGGTGATCGTGGCGTAGTTCAGGTCCATGGTGACCACGGACTCGCCCACGCGGCGGGGCTCGTCGCGGTCGAGCGCCTCGGGCTTGCCCGTGTCGATCTGGCAGAAGTCGCAGCGCCGGGTGCACTGGTCGCCGCCGATGAGGAAGGTCGCCTCGCGGTCCTCCCAGCACTCGAAGATGTTGGGACAGCCTGCCTCCTGGCAGACCGTGTGCAGCCCCTCGCTCTTCACCAGGCTCTGCATCTTGGTGTACTCGGGGCCCATCTTCGCCCGGGTCTTGATCCACTCGGGCTTGCGCTCGATGGGGGTCTGGCTGTTCCGGACCTCCAGGCGCAGCATCTTGCGTCCGTCGGGTGCGACTGCGGACACGACGTGCTCCCTATGACTTCGATTCTTCGGCGGACACCAGGGTACGCCCGTTATTTGCGTGGCATTACGTCTGGCCAACCCGTGGCCAGAGGGGCGCATTCCCGTTCACTGGTGCGCCCCGGGCGTACTAGGCGGTAGCCCGCTCGATCTCCCTCGGTGCCAGGTCCGCGTTCTCCAGGATCTCCTTGAGGTGCTTCTCGACCACCGGCAGGACGTCGGCGATCCGGATCTCGCGGCCCAGTTCGTACGAGAGCGAGGTCACGCCCGCGTCGCGGATGCCGCACGGCACGATCCGGTCGAACCAGGTGTTGTCCGGGTTCACGTTCAGCGCGAAGCCGTGCATGGTGACGCCCTTGGCGACGCGGATGCCGATCGCTGCGAGCTTGCGGTCCTCGCGGCGCTGGCCCGCGTTCGAGGGGGCGTACTCCGGCCCGTTCAGGCGCGGGTCGAACTCCTCGTCGGTGAGGCGCGGGTCGAAGTCGAGGGAGAGGCCGCCGGGCTTCGGGCGCTGCTCGACGGGGTCGCCCAGCACCCACACCCCGCTGCGGCCCTCGATCCGGGTGGTCTCCAGACCGAAGTCGGCGGCCGTACGGATCAGGGCCTCCTCCAGGCGGCGCACGTGCGCCACCACGTCCACCGGGCGCGGCAGCTTCTGGATCGGGTAGCCGACGAGCTGCCCCGGGCCGTGCCAGGTGATCTTGCCGCCCCGGTCCACGTCCACCACCGGCGTCCCGTCCAGGGGGCGCTCGCTGGGGTCCGTGCGCCGGCCCGCCGTGTAGACCGGCGGGTGCTCCAGGAGCAGACAGGTGTCGGGGACCTCGTCGGCGAACCGGGCCGCGTGCACCCGCCGCTGCTCGTCCCAGGCCTCCTGGTACTCGACCGCGTCGTCACCGAAACCCAGTCGGACAAATCGCAGCTCGTTCACGCCCGGCTCCTCACCCAAGTGCATCCATGCGCCTCAGCCACTGTACGACCGCGTTCGATGGCAGCGTGCGGCGGGCAGAAACGGCACCTCCTCACACGATCGGATGAATGCGGGGCGAAGGCGGCGGTCAGGGCGTTATTGGCCGCTAAATTCCCCCCGTTCCATGAGGGCTGCCCGCTTGGCCCGGAAGGCAGGAGATCGCACAGCTGATGACGGAACGACCCGCACAGCGCACACCCAACCGACAGCTCGCCGCACTCATCGCGGAGGCCGGATTCTCCAACGCGGGGCTCGCGCGCCGTGTGGACCAGCTAGGGCTGGAACACGGCCTGGACCTGCGGTACGACAAGACGTCGGTGACGAGGTGGCTGCGCGGGCAGCAGCCACGCGGCACCACGCCGGCGCTGATCGCCGAGGTGTTCACCCGGCGCCTGGGGCGCAGACTCTCGGCCCAGGACCTGGGGCTCGACGCGTGTGCGCCGGTGTACGCCGGGCTCGAGTTCGCGGCGACCCCGGAGGAGGCCGTCGACATCGTCAGCGGTCTGTGGCGCAAGGACTCGGGCAGCCACGTCGAGCTACGGAAGATCGCCTTCACCCCGGCCGGGCTCGTGGTGCCCAGCCGGGACTGGCTGATCGGCCGGGCCGACGAACGCGTGGGCCATGGCGACCCCTCCCCGCGTTTCGCGGGCGAGCCGGCCACGGCGGCCCCCCGCATCCCCAGCCAGGGCCGGCCCGCGGTGCCCCGGCAGCGCGGCTCCGAACGGGGCCCGGGGCAGCGGGTGACCAGCGGTGACATCGCGGCCCTGCGCTCGGTCGGGGAGCTCTTCCGCACCCTGGACCACGCCTACGGAGGCGGCCACGCGCGCCAGGCCCTGGTGCGCTATCTGGAGCACGAGGCCGAACCCATGCTGCGCGGCAGCTACGGCGAGAACATCGGCCGCAGGCTCTTCGCGGCGGCCGCCGACCTCACCCGCCTCGCGGGCTGGACCTCGTACGACATCGCCGCGCACGGTCTGGCACAGCGGTACTTCGTCCAGGCGCTGCGTCTCGCGCAGGCGGCGGGCGACCGGGCGTACGGGTCGTACGTACTGGTCACCATGAGCCGCCAGGCCGTGTACCTCGGCCACGGCCGGGAGGCGGTGCAGCTCGCCCGGGTCGCCCAGCAGGGCGTCGGGTCCTCGGCGCCGCCGGTGGTGCAGGCGATGCTGCACTGCGTGGAGGCGCGCGGGCACGGGGTGCTCGGCGAGATCCGGGCGTGCACGGCGTCGCTGGTGCGGGCGGAACGGGCGATGGAGGCGGCGCGGCCGGGGGACGAGGTGCCGCACTGGGCCCGGTGCTTCGACGACGCTCAGCTGGCGGACGAGTTCGGGCACTGCCACCGGGACCTCCAGCAGTACCGGGCGGCCGCGCAGCACGCCGAGCGCTCCTTGCAGCTGCGCGCCCCGGCGTACGCGCGGTCCCGGCTCTTCTGCCGGGTGGTGCTCGCGTGCGCCCGGCTCGGGCTCGGGGAGCTCGACCAGGCATGCGCGCTGGCGGCGGAGGCGGCGCAGCAGGCGAGCGAGATGCGGTCGGTGCGGGCGATCGAGTATGTGCGGGACTTCGAGCGGCGGCTTGAGCCCTATCGGGATGCGGCGGCGGTGCGGACGTATCGCGATCGGGTTGCCGCGCTCGGGTAGTCACGGGGTGCCCCCCGGGGCGGGGCGCGGTTGCCGTCCCGGGGGCGCGTTTCGTCTGCGGGGGTGTGGTGGGTTGCTCGCGCAGTTCCCCGCGCCCCTGGGCCTGTGTTTGGCTGCGGGTTGTGGGTGGCTGGTCGCGCAGTTCCCCGCGCCCCTGAACCCGCCCTTCGGCTGCCGGTCGTGGTGGGTTGCTCGCGCGGTTCCCCGCGCCCCTGAACCCGCCCTTCGGCTGCCGGTCGTGGTGGGTTGCTCGCGCGGTTCCCCGCGCCCCTAGGTGCCTAGGGGCGCGGGGAACGGCGCGACCAGCCACCCACGGTCCGCAGACGAAAGCTGTCGCCGTCGGCCGTGGGCCGAAACGGGGTCCGGTCAGGCCGCCGGCCTGAGGGGCATCGGTTCCGGGGTTGCCGGGCGCAGGCCCAGGTCGGACAGGAGGGCGTGGGCGGCCCTGCGGCCCGAGTACAGGGCCCCCTGGACCGTACTGGTGTCCCGGTGGTCCCCGCACACGTACAGGCCCGCCAGCAGCCGCACGGGGCGGCGCACGTCGTGCGGCGCCGACATCGCCGGGACCGCCTCGGGGGTGTGGCGGACCGCCAGCAGGTCCCAGTCCGCCGTGGACGTCCCGTACAGCCGTCCCAGATGGGCCAGGACCGACCTCTCCAGGTCCGGCGGCGGCGGGCCCAGCACGGTGGAGCTGATGAGCGCCCGCCCGCGCGGCGCGCGCGCCGGGTCGACCTCGCTCATCACCGCCGTGTGCGCCACCGGCCCGCCCCCGTCGGCGTCCAGCAGCAGCGCCGGTTCGGCCAGCGGGGGCGCGGGCGCGGTGTGGTGCACCACCGTCACCGGGTGGAACGGCGGCACCCGCAGCCCGGGCAGCAGCTCGGAGGCGGCGCGCGCGTCGGTGGCCAGCAGCAGCGAGCGGCAGTTGATCACGCCGTGGTCGGCGGTGGTCACGGCGGTCGTGGCGACCGAGGTGACCTTCACGCCGCTGCGGACCGTGCCGGGCGGCAGCGCCGCCGCCAGCAGTTCGGGCAGCACCGAGGCACCCCCCGACGGCACACACAGCCGTCCGCGCGCGAAGCCGCGCAGCGCGAGGTCCGCGCACCGGCTGGAGGTGGTGAGGTCCGGGTCGCAGAGCAGCGCCGAGAGCAGCGGGCGGACGAACCCGTCGAGGGTGCGGGCGGGCAGCCCCCGGGTCTGCAGGGCCGTCCCGATGGGCAGTTCGGGCCGGGCGAGCAGCCGCTCCACCGGCGTCGCGGCGAGCCGGGCGAGCGAGGCGCCGAGGCGGGCCTGGTCGACCGGGCCGCCCAGCGGGGTGGCGGCGGCCCGCGCGGTGCTCCTGGGCACGCCCCGGGTGCCTCCCCTGGGGGCGCTCGCGAGGGCGCGCGCCGTGGCGAGTGCGCCCCGCGCGCTCCGCGGTACGCCCGCCCGGTAGTGGCGGCCCGCGCTGTGGACGAGCACCCCGGGCGCGAACGCGCTCAGGGCCAGCCCGTCCAGTCCCGGCGAGCGGGTCAGCTCCGGGTACGAGGTGGAGAGCAGCTGGCCGATCCGGTCGAGACGGAAGCCGTCGAGGTGCTCGGTGGACATGCGCCCGCCCACCTCCCCGGCGGCCTCCAGGACCATGACCGAGACCCCCGCGCCGGTCAGCTGGTGAGCCGCTGACAGGCCGGCGAGCCCGGCCCCCACGATGACGACGTCCGCCTGGTGTGCGCTGCTGAGCACGTGCCCCTCCCTGAGGTCGGCGCGGCTTGGTGGAGGCCTCATGCCCCCAACGAGTGAACGAAATGCAGGAGTTCGGAGAGAGAGACTAGAAAGCGCGGTCGATTCCCCGGGTCGCGCACACGACCGGGCACGGAGGCACGGCGGCGCACCCCGTGCGCCGGGGTCTTTCCGGCCGGGCGGGCCGGGCGGGCCGGGCGGGTACGCGGAGCCGCCCCACGAGGGGACGCCGGTGATCCCGCACGCCTACCCCGCCGCCCGGATCGCCCCGTCGATCCCCGGGAACGCGAATCTGAAGCCCGACTCCAGGAGTCGTCGGGGAAGCACCCGCTGGCTGCCGAGGACGTCCTCGGCGAACTCGCCCAGGACCAGCCGGATCGCCGGGGCCGGGACCGGAAAGAGCGCCGGGCGGCGCAGCACCCGGGCCATCGCCGCCGTCACCTCGCGGTTGGTGACCGGCTCCGGGGCCGTCAGGTTCACCGGGCCCGACACCTCGGGGGTGTCCAGGAGGTGGCGCAGCGCCGCGATCTCGTCGTGCAGGGAAATGAACGACCAGTACTGGCGGCCGTCGCCGAGCCGCCCGCCGAGCCCCGCCCGGAAGATCGGGAAGAGCTTGCCCCAGGCGCCGCCCTCGCGGGCCACCACGAGCCCGGTGCGCGCGAACACCGTACGGATGCCCGCCTCCCGGGCCGGGGCCGCCGCCTCCTCCCACTCCACGCAGACCCGCGCCAGGAAGCCCTCGCCGGGCGGCGCCTCCTCGTCCACCACGCGCGTGCCCGTGTCGCCGTAGTAGCCGATCGCCGTGCCGCACAGCAGTACCCTGGGCGGCTCGTCGAGCGAGGCCAGGGCCTCGGCGAGGGCGGCCGTGCCGAGCACCCGGCTGTCGCGGATCTCCCTCTTGTACGCGTCCGTCCACCGGTGGTCCCCGACCCCCGCCCCGGCGAGGTGGACCACCGCCTCGCACCCGGTGAGCCCCGCCGCGTCCACGTACTGGCGCCGCGGGTCCCACTCGACCTCGTCCGCGGTCCGCGCCGGGCGCCGCACCACGGAGACCGGCTGGTGCCCGTCCGCCCGCAGCGAGCGGCCCAGCGCCGTGCCGATGAGCCCGGTCGAGCCCGTGATAGCGATCCGCATGCCGCCTTCTCCCGATGGTGGAGGGTGCCCCGGTCCGGAACGGAAACCATGCTTCCTCATCCGTCCCCGATGGCACAGTTGCCCCATGTCCGCGCCTCGCATACGTCCCGCCCGCCTCGGCGACGCGATCGCCCTCGCCGAACTCGACCACGACGTCTGGTCGCCGCTGCACTCGGTCCAGCCCCGGCCCACGCCGCCGCCGGAGCCGTTCTTCGGCCCCGCGAACCCGCCCGCGCACTACCTCGTGGCGGAGCTCGACGGCTGGGTGGCCGGATATCTGCGGCTGGTCCGGCCCACCGCCCTGGAGTGCAACGGCCACGTCCGCCAGATCCAGGGCCTGGTGGTCGCCGAGGACGCCCGGGGCCGGGGTCTGGCCCGGGCGCTGCTGCGCGCCGCCGTCGAGGAGTCCCGGCGCCAGGGCGCGCGCCGCCTGACCCTGCGCGTCCTGGGCCACAACACCCCCGCCCGCGCCCTCTACGCCTCGGAGGGCTTCATGGTCGAGGGGGTCCTGCCGGGGGAGTTCCTGCTGGACGGGGAGTACGTGGACGACGTGCTGATGGGGCGCGCGCTCACCGAGTGACGTAGAACAGGAGGTAGCAGCGCGAACCCGGCGGCCGAGGAGTTCCCCATGGTGGACGAGGGCGCGTCCGGGCTGCTGCCGGTCGCCCCCCGGCCCCTGTGGCAGCGGGCGCTGCCGGTGGTGGTCCTGGCCGGGATCACGGCCGCCCAGCTCGCCACCCCCAACGGCGTCGAGCTCGGCTACTTCCTGGCCGCCGTGCCCCCGCTCGCCGCCTTCGCCTACGGCCCGCTCGGCACGGTCGTGCTGGCCACCATCACCTTCGTCGGCGTACTGCTGCCGCACACCCGCGACTGGTACCCGCACCCCGGCGACATCCTCACCCTCGCGGTCGTCGTGGTCTTCAGCATCGTGGTGGCCCGGGTGCGCCAGCACCGCGACCACCAGCTGGTGACCGTCCGCACGGTGGCGGAGGCCGCCCAGCTCGCGGTGCTGCCGCCACTGCCGCGGGCGGTGGGGCCGGTGCGCTGCGCCGGGCTCTACCAGGCCGCCCAGCGCGGCACCCTGGTCGGCGGCGACTTCTACGACGTACGCGAGGGCCCGCACGGCGTCCGGGCGGTGATCGCGGACGTCCAGGGCCACGGCCTGGCGGCGGTCGGCACGGTGGCCGCGCTGCTCGGCGCCTTCCGCGAGGCGGTCCTCGACGAACCCACGCTGCCCGGCGTCGCCGCCCGCCTCGACCGCCGCCTGGTGACCGACGCGGGAGCCGACGGCGAGCTGTTCGCGACCGCGCTGCTGCTGGAGTTCCCGCCCGGCGAGCCGGTCGTACGGGTGGTGAGCTGCGGGCACCCCCGGCCGTTCCTGCTGCGCGGGGGCGGCGCCGCCGAACTGGCCGCCGAGCCCGCCCCACCGCTGGGCCTCGGCCTGGCCGGTCTCGCGCCACCGCGCGAACTGCGGGTCGGACTCGCCGAGGGGGACAGGATCCTCGCGTACACGGACGGGGTGACCGAGGCACGCGACGGGGCCGGGGTCTTCTACCCGCTCGCGGAGCGGCTGGCGGGCCTGGCACCGCGCGACGGTCTGGTGACGCTCACCGAGGCGGTACGCGACGACCTCGTGCGGTACGCGGGCCGCGCCCAGGACGATGTGGCGCTGCTGGCCCTGGCCGTGGACGCGCCGCCTCTAGAGTGAGCCGCCGAACCGCTCCCACAGCCGGGGGAACCGTTCCGCCAGGGCGGCCTCGTCCTCCGGGTCGAGCGGGGTGCCCAGCGGCTCGGAGGGCTGCGGCGAGATGCCCGGAGCGGGCGCGGTGACCCCGGTGAGCTGCTCGTACGCCTCGTCCGCCGCGTAGCCGAGCTCCTCGCCGTCCCCGTCGATCTCCTCGTCGAAGTCGTCCAGGAGCTCGGCGAGCCGGTCCGGGTCGTGCAGGGCGCCCTCGAACACCTCGCGGCCCTGCCCGATGAGCCAGCAGCGGAAGTAGTCGAAGGCGTCGTCACCGGCGCCGCCGAGCAGCACGGCCGCCGCGCCCCACAGATCCCAGACGTACGCGCGGTTGTAGCGGGCCTCGAAATGCCGGGCGAAGTCCAGGACGGATTCCGGGTCGAGGCCCAGCAGGCGTTCCACCAACAGCTCCGCGTGGTCCTCGGGGTCACCCTCGGCGTCCGCGCGGGTACTGTCGATGAGCTCCCAGAACTCCGTCTCGTCCATCACGGGTCCAGCATCGTGGCTGGCGGGTGGGCGCGCACGCGGAGCCGTACAAATCAGCCCTTCGGGCGTCCGGATCGAACCAGCGGTCCCATCCCTGCGGCTCACCCGTCCGCAGCGTCCGGCGTGCCGGCGTAGAGCCCGGCCATCGCGCGGGCGGCGGCCGCGAACCGCTCCCGCAGCGCAGCGGGTTCGAGCACCTCCACCTCGGCGCCCAGCGGCATCAGCTGGCCGAACGCCACGTCGCAGGACTCCACCGGCAGCGCCACGGTCAGTCGGCCCCGCGCGTCCGCCTCACCGGCCGCCGCCAGGGCCGCCAGGACCGACTCCCGGTCTCCCAGGACCGACGGCAGCCGGGCGGCGCCCGCCTCGGAGACCCGCACAAGCACGGTCTCCCGAAGCATCGCCCGGGCGAAGTCGGCCGCCCGCTCGGCCCAGAACCCGGCCAGGTCGAAGGAGTCGTCCCGGACGAACGCCTCCCCGCCCTCGCGCACCTCGTCGAACCGGTCGAGCCGGTACACCCGGAAGCCCGGCCGCTCCCCGTCGGCGCGGGCGCACACGTACCAGACCCCGGCCTTCAGGACGAGCCCGTACGGCTCCAGACGGCGCTCCACGGCCTCCCCGTCACGGCGCCGGTAGACCACCCGCAGAGCCCGGTCCGCCCACACGGCACGGGCGACGGCGGGCAGGTGCCCGGGCGTCCCCGGCTCGCGCCACCAGGCGGGCGCGTCCAGGTGGAAGCGCCGCCCGGCGCTCGCCGGCGCGTCCCGCAGCGAGGGGAGCAGGGCCGCCGACACCTTCAGCCGGGCGGCCGAGGCCGCGTCCTGAAGGCCCATGTCGCGCAGGGCGCCCGGCACCCCGGACAGGAACAGCGCGGCGGCCTCGTCCCTGCCCAGACCGGTGAGACGGGTGCGGTAGCCGCCGACCAGCCGGTAGCCGCCGTTGCGGCCCCGGTCCGCGTAGACCGGGACGCCCGCCTCGCTCAGCGCCTGGGCGTCGCGGGTGACGGTCCGCTCGGAGACCTCCAGCTCGCGCGCCAGCTCGGCGGCGGACATGGAGGGGCGCGACTGGAGGAGCAGCACCATCTTGATCAGTCGGGCGGCACGCATACGTCCATGATCGCCCGGGTCCGGCCGGACGGGAACGGCCCCCGGGGGCACGGCACCGAGCCGCGCCCCCGGGGGCCGTACACCGCGAGCCCGGCCCTACAGGCCGTACCGCTCGCGGGCCTCCTTCACGGCCGAGGCCTTGACCTCGCCGCGCCGGGCCAGCTGGGCCAGGGCCGCGACCACGATCGACTCGGCGTCCACGCCGAAGTGGCGGCGGGCCGCGTCACGGGTGTCGGAGAGGCCGAACCCGTCGGCGCCGAGCGAGGACCAGTCCTGCTCGACCCACTGCGCGATCTGGTCCGGGACCTGACGCATGTAGTCGCTGACCGCGAGGACCGGGCCCTCGGCGCCGGCCAGGGCCCGGCGTACATACGGAATCCGCTCCTCGCCGCGCAGCAGCGCGGCGTCCGCCTCCAGGGCGTCGCGGCGCAGCTCGGTCCAGGAGGTCGCGGACCACACGTCGGCGGCCACGCCCCACTCCTCGGCGAGCAGCTTCTGGGCCTTGAGGGTCCAGTGGATCGCGGTGCCGGAGCCGAGCAGCTGGATGCGCGGCGGGTTGACGGCCGCCACGTCCAGGCCCGCCGACTCGGCCGTGTTGAACCGGTAGAGGCCCTTGACGATGCCCTCGTCGACCCCGGCCGGCTTGGCGGGCTGCGGCATGGGCTCGTTGTAGACCGTGAGGTAGTAAAAGACGTTCTGGTCCTCGCCCGGGGCCGCCTCGCCGTACATCCGGCGCAGACCGTCCTTGACGATGGTGCCGATCTCGTACGCGAACGCCGGGTCGTAGGTCAGCGCCGCCGGGTTGGTCGCGGCGATCACCGGCGAGTGGCCGTCGGCGTGCTGGAGGCCCTCACCGGTCAGCGTGGTGCGGCCGGCGGTGGCGCCCACCAGGAAGCCGCGGCCCAGCTGGTCGCCGAGCTGCCACATCTGGTCGGCGGTGCGCTGCCAGCCGAACATCGAGTAGAAGATGTAGAACGGGATCATCGCCTCGCCGTGCGTGGCGTACGCGGTGGAGGCGGCGATGAAGTCGGCCATCGAACCGGCCTCGGTGATCCCCTCGTTGAGGATCTGGCCGTCCTTCGCCTCGCGGTAGTACATCAGCTGGTCGCGGTCGACCGGCTCGTACGTCTGGCCCTTCGGCGAGTAGATGCCGAGCGAGGGGAAGAGCGACTCCATACCGAAGGTGCGGGCCTCGTCGGGGACGATCGGGACCCAGCGCCTGCCGGTCTCCTTGTCGCGGATGAGGTCCTTGATCAGCCGTACGAAGGCCATGGTGGTGGCCATGGACTGGCTGCCGGAGCCCTTGTCGAAGGCGGCGAACGCCTTGTCGGCCGGGGCGGGCAGCGGGGCGAGCGCGTGGGTGCGGCGGGCCGGGGCCGGGCCGCCGAGGGCGGCGCGCCGCTCCTGGAGGTAGCGGACCTCGGGGGAGTCGGCGCCGGGGTGCCCGTAGGGAACGACGCCGTCGGTGAACTGCGCGTCCGAGATGGGAAGTTCGAGCAGATCCCGCATGTTCTTGAACTCGTCGTTGGAGAGCTTCTTCATCTGGTGGTTCGCGTTCTTGGACGCGAAGCCCTCACCGAGGGTGAAGCCCTTGACGGTCTGCGCCAGGATGACGGTCGGCGCGCCCTTGAACTCCAGCGCGGCCTTGTAGGCGGCGTACACCTTGCGGGGCTCGTGGCCGCCGCGGGAGAGGTGGAAGCACTCCAGGATCTTGTCGTCGCCGATCAGCTTCGCCATCTCGACGAGCGCCGGGTCCTTGCCGAAGAAGTCCTCGCGGATGTAGGCCGCGTCACGCGTCTGGTACGTCTGCACCTGCGCGTCCGGGACCTCGCGCAGCCGGCGGACGAGGGCGCCGGTGGTGTCGAGCGCGAACAGCTCGTCCCAGGCGCCACCCCACAGCGACTTCACGACGTTCCACCCGGCGCCGCGGAACTGGGCCTCCAGCTCCTGCACGATCTTGAAGTTGGCGCGGACGGGGCCGTCGAGGCGCTGGAGGTTGCAGTTGATGACGAAGGTGAGGTTGTCGAGGCCCTCACGCGCGGCGAGCGCGAGTGCGGCGGTCGACTCGGGCTCGTCCATCTCGCCGTCACCGAGGAAGGCCCAGACGTGGGAGCCGGAGACGTCCTTGATGTTGCGGTTGGTGAGGTAGCGGTTGAAGCGCGCCTGGTAGATGGCGGAGAGCGGCCCCAGACCCATCGACACGGTCGGGAATTCCCACAGCCAGGGGAGGCGGCGGGGGTGCGGGTAGGAGGGCAGGCCGTTGCCCGCGGACTCCTGCCGGAAGTTGTCGAGGTGGCTCTCGTTCAGCCGGCCGTCGAGGAAGGCGCGGGCGTAGATGCCGGGGGAGGCGTGGCCCTGGATGAAGAGCTGGTCGCCGGACCCGTCGGCCTCCTTGCCCCGGAAGAAGTGGTTGAAGCCGGTCTCGTAGAGCCAGGCGGCTGAGGCGAAGGTGGCGATGTGGCCGCCGACGCCGTGCTTGGCGCCGCGGGTGACCATCGCGGCGGCATTCCACCGGTTCCAGGCCGTGATCCGGCGCTCCATCTCCTCGTCGCCGTCGACGGCGGGCTCGGCGGAGGTGGGGATGGTGTTGACGTAGTCCGTCTCCAGCAGCTTGGGCAGGGCCAGCCCCGCGCCCTCGGCGTGCTGGAGCGTGCGGCGCATCAGATACGCGGCCCGGTGGGGGCCCGCGGCCTTGGCGACGGCGTCGAGGGAGGCCGCCCACTCGGCGGTCTCCTCGGTGTCACGGTCCGGGAGCTGGTCGAGCTCGCTCGGAGACTTGCGCGTGGGGTCGATCATGATCGCCGCCTTCCGGACAGGAGGGGGGTGGAGAAGAGTGCCGTGTCTGGCAGGACAGGGCCGGTGGACCGGGTAAGTCCGCCGTTGACTGTAAGCCGACGATCGATGATCGATCAAAGCGTTGAGCGAAAAACTTCTTGTTCGGGGGAAAGTCGGCACAGGGTGCCGTGGATGGGGGCACGGGGTGCCTTGTTTTCGCAGGTGGGGTGGGGTTCGGATGAGCGGGGGCGCCGGATTTTGAGCGGGGTACGCCCCCCTCTCCCCGCACCGAACCGGGGCTGCGCCCCGGGCCCCCTTGGGTTCGTCTGCGGGTGGGTGGGGCTGATCGCGCAGTTCCCCGCGCCCCTGAGGGTGTTGAGTTTGTCTGCGGACCGTAAGTGGCTGGTTGCGCAGTTCCGCGCGCCCCTGTCTGGCCGGGGGTTTGTCTGCGGGTCGTGTTGGGTTGCTCGCGCAGTTCCCCGCGCCCCTTGAGGGGGCTGTGGCCGAGGGCTGTTTACCGGGGCCCCCGGAGGGGTGTGGGGCGAGCCTTGGTATCCCGGCGACCGGGACCCCCGGGGGCGCGGGGAACTGCGCGACCAGCCATCCACGGTCCGCGGATGACAGCCGACCCAATAAGGGGCACGGGGGCGGAGCCACGCAAGAGTGGTCTGCGCTCAAGCACCCCGGGGTGCGGGCCGAGTCATGGCCCCCAGGGTGCGGGCTATGCCCGGGGCGCGCAGCCCAGGACGTGGGACTTGACCAGGGTGCCGATCCGCGGATCGTGGCGCCGGAACGCCTCGACCAGCTCCTGATGCTCCTCCGCGTACGACTTCTGCACCGTCCCCAACCACCGGATGGACAGAGCCGTGAAGACCTCGATCCCGAGACCCTCCCACGTGTGGAGGAGCACCCCGTTGTGCGCCGCCCGCACCAGCTCGCGATGGAACCCCACCGTGTGCCGCACCTGCGCCGTCCCGTCCGCCGCCGCGTCCGCCTCGTACAGCGCCGCCACATGCGGCTCCAGGGCCGAGCAGTCCGCGGCGAGGCGGTCCGCCGCCAGCTCCGCGGCGATCTGCTCCAGACCCGCCCGTACGGGGTAGCTCTCCTCCAGGTCGGCCGCCGTCAGGTTCCGTACCCGTACGCCCTTGTTGGGCGCCGACTCGATCAGCCGCAGGGACTCCAGCTCCCGCAGGGCCTCGCGGACCGGCGTCTGGCTGACCTGGAGCTCGACCGCGATGCGGCGCTCCACGATCCGCTCACCCGGCTTCCAGCGGCCGCTGACGATCCCCTCCACGATGTGCTCGCGGATCTGCTCGCGCAGCGAGTGGACGACGGGCGGGGTCATGAAGAGCTCCTTCACGCGCGAGCGGTGACCTCTAGACAATACGGCGGCGCCCCCACCTGGAATCACTCCGGGCGGGGGCGCCTTCGTCACAGACCGTACGGCCGCGTGTCCTACAGGCCGAGCTCGACCTCGAACTCGCCGGCCTCCAGGATCGCCTTGACGGCCGTCAGGTAGCGGGCCGCGTCGGCGCCGTCGACCAGACGGTGGTCGTAGGAGAGCGACAGGTAGGTCATGTCGCGGACGCCGATGACCGTGCCCTCGGCGGTCTCGATGACCGCCGGGCGCTTGACCGTGGCACCGATGCCCAGGATGGCGACCTGGTTCGGCGGCACGATGACCGTGTCGAACAGCGCACCGCGCGAGCCGGTGTTGCTGATCGTGAAGGTCGCGCCGGACAGCTCGTCCGGGGTGATCTTGTTGGCGCGGACCTTGCCGGCCAGCTCGGCCGTGGCCTTGGAGATGCCGGCCAGGTTGAGGTTGCCCGCACCCTTGATGACCGGGGTCATCAGACCCTTCTCGGAGTCCACGGCGATGCCGATGTTCTCCGAGTCGAAGTACGTGATGGTGCCCTCGTCCTCGTTGATCCGGGCGTTGACGACCGGGTGGGCCTTCAGCGCCTGGGCCGCCGCCTTCACGAAGAACGGCATCGGGGACAGCTTGACGCCCTCACGGGCGGCGAAGGAGTCCTTCGCGGCCGCGCGCAGCTTCATCAGCTTGGTGATGTCCACCTCGACGACCGTGGTGAGCTGCGCCTGCGAGTGCAGGGCCTTCATCATGTTGTCGCCGATGACCTTGCGCATCCGGGTCATCTTGACCGTCTGGCCGCGCAGCGGGGACGCCTCCAGGGAGGGGGCGGCCTTCGCGGCGGGCGCGGCGGCGGCGGCCGGCGCCGGGGCGGCGGCCTTGGCGGCCTCGGCCGCAGCGATGACGTCCTGCTTGCGGATACGGCCACCGACACCGGTGCCCTTGACCGCGCCCAGGTCCACACCGGACTCGGAGGCGAGCTTGCGCACCAGCGGCGTGACGTACGCGCCGTCGTCACCGGAGGTGGCGGCCGGCGCCGGAGCGGCGGCCGGGGCCTGCTGCGCCGGGGCGGCGGGCGCCGCGGCGGGCTGCGGGGCCGGGGCCTGCGGGGCGGCGGCCGGCGTCTGCGGAGCCGGGTCCGGCACCGGGGCCTGCGCGGCCGGGGCGGGCTGCGCGGGAGCCGGGGCCTGCTGGGCCGGGGCGGCCTGCGCCGGAGCGGGAGCCGCGGCCGGAGCCGGGGCGGCCTGCGCCGGAGCCGCCTGGGCCGGGGCGGCGGCGGGCGCGGAGCCCGCGGCGCCGATGACGGCCAGCTTGGCGCCGACCTCGGCGGTCTCGTCCTCGCCGACCACGATCTCCAGCAGCACACCGGCGACCGGGGCGGGGATCTCGGTGTCGACCTTGTCGGTGGAGACCTCCAGGAGCGGCTCGTCCTCGGCCACCTCCTCGCCGACCTGCTTCAGCCAGCGGGTGACGGTGCCCTCGGTCACGCTCTCGCCGAGCGCGGGGAGGACGACGTCGGTGCCCTCGGCGGAGCCACCGCCGGACGCGGCCTCGGCCGTCGGGGCCGGGGCGGGGGTCTGCGTCTCGGTGGACGGCGCGGCCTGCGGCGCGGGGGCCTCCTGGGCGGGGGCCTCCTGCGCCGGAGCCTCCTGCGCGGGGGCGGCCTCGGCGGCCGGGGCGCCGGAGCCGTCGTCGATGATCGCCAGCTCGGCGCCGACCTCGACGGTCTCGTCCTCGGCCACCTTGATGGAGGCCAGGATGCCGGAGGCGGGGGCCGGGATCTCGGTGTCGACCTTGTCGGTCGAGACCTCGAGCAACGGCTCGTCGGCCTCGACGCGCTCGCCCTCGGCCTTCAGCCAGCGGGTGACGGTGCCCTCGGTGACGCTCTCGCCGAGCGCCGGAAGGGTTACGGAAACCGACATGGTTTCAGTTTCTCCTTACAGATGTGCGGAAGTGGTCGTCGCGCCCGAGGGCAGTCAGTCGTGGGAGTGCAGCGGCTTGCCGGCCAGCGCCAGGTGGGCCTCGCCGAGAGCCTCGTTCTGCGTCGGGTGCGCGTGGATGAGCTGCGCGACCTCGGCCGGCAGAGCCTCCCAGTTGTAGATCAGCTGGGCCTCGCCGACCTGCTCGCCCATACGGTCACCGACCATGTGGACGCCGACCACGGCACCGTCCTTGACCTGGACGAGCTTGATCTCGCCCGCGGTCTTGAGGATCTTGCTCTTGCCGTTGCCCGCGAGGTTGTACTTCAGAGCGACGACCTTGTCCGCACCGTAGATCTCCTTGGCCTTGGCCTCGGAGATGCCGACGGAGGCGACCTCGGGGTGGCAGTACGTCACGCGCGGCACACCGTCGTAGTCGATCGGCACGGTCTTGAGACCGGCCAGACGCTCCGCCACCAGGATGCCCTCGGCGAAGCCGACGTGCGCGAGCTGGAGGGTCGGGACGAGGTCGCCGACGGCCGAGATGGTCGGCACGTTGGTGCGCATGTACTCGTCGACCAGGACGTAGCCGCGGTCCATCGCGACGCCCTGCTCCTCGTAACCGAGGCCCTGGGAGACCGGGCCGCGGCCGATGGCGACGAGGAGGACCTCGGCCTCGAACTCCTTGCCGTCGGCCAGCGTGACCTTGACGCCGTTCTGGGTGTACTCGGCCTTCTGGAAGAAGGTGCCCAGGTTGAACTTGATGCCGCGCTTGCGGAAGGCGCGCTCAAGGAGCTTCGAGGAGTTCTCGTCCTCGGCCGGAACCAGGTGCTTGAGGCCCTCGACGACCGTGACGTCGGTGCCGAAGGACTTCCACGCCGAGGCGAACTCGACGCCGATGACGCCGCCGCCCAGGATGATCGCGGACTGCGGGACCCGGTCCAGGGTGAGCGCGTGGTCCGAGGAGATGATCCGGTTGCCGTCGATCTCCAGGCCCGGCAGCGACTTCGGCACGGAGCCGGTCGCCAGGAGGACGTGGCGGCCCTGGACGCGCTGCCCGCCCACGTCGACCGAGGTGGGCGACGACAGCCGGCCCTCGCCCTCGATGTACGTCACCTTGCGGGAGGCGACCAGGCCCTGGAGGCCCTTGTAGAGGCCCGAGATCACGTCGTCCTTGTACTTGTGGACGGCCGCGATGTCGATGCCCTCGAAGGTGGCCTTGACACCGAACTGCTCGGCCTCGCGGGCCTGGTCGGCGATCTCGCCGGCGTGCAGCAGGGCCTTGGTGGGGATGCAGCCGTTGTGCAGGCAGGTGCCGCCGAGCTTGTTCTTCTCGATCAGTGCGACGTCCAGGCCCAGCTGCGCTCCGCGCAGGGCCGCGGCGTACCCGCCACTGCCACCGCCGAGGATCACTAGGTCGAAAACGGTGCTGGCGTCGTTCGCCACGTCACGTCCTCCATGCATGTGCGCCGGGCGCGGTCGTCGATGACCGGCGGCGGCTGGTGTTCGGCCGCTTTTCTTCGGCCCTGTGGTGGGGGCCCTGTCCTGCCGAGAACCCATCTTCGCACTTGTTGACGGAAGGCGGGACGCGGGGCCGGGGTCTGAGACGGCCGATCGCCCTTCTGGCGGGCGATCACCGGGTACGTACCCCCGGATTTCGTCCACAGCGGAACGGGGCCGGGTGCTGGGGGTGAACACGAATGGCCTCGGGCACATGCCCGAGGCCATCGGTGTCACACGGGTCAGCCCAGCTCGCCGTCGGCGGTGCGCTCGGCCAGCCGGACCAGGGTGCGGACCGCGGAGCCGGTGCCGCCCTTGGGGGTGTAGCCGAAGGGGGCGCCCTCGTTGTAGGCCGGGCCCGCGATGTCCAGGTGGGCCCAGGTGATGCCCTCGCCCACGAACTCCTTCAGGAACAGACCGGCCACCAGGCCGCCGCCCATCCGCTCGCCCATGTTGGCGATGTCGGCGGTCGGGGAGTCCATGCCCTTGCGCAGCTCGGCGGGGAGCGGCATCGGCCAGGACTGCTCGCCGGCCTCCTCGGCCGTCTCGTGGACGGCGGTGCGGAAGGCGTCGTCGTTGGCCATCACACCGAAGGTGCGGCTGCCGAGCGCCATCATCATGGCGCCGGTCAGCGTCGCCACGTCGACGATCGCGTCCGGGTTCTCCTCGGAGGCCTTGGCCAGGGCGTCGGCGAGCACGAGCCGGCCCTCGGCGTCGGTGTTGAGGACCTCGACGGTCTTGCCGCTGTACATCCGCAGCACGTCGCCCGGGCGGGTGGCGGTGCCCGACGGCATGTTCTCGGCGAGCGCCAGCCAGCCGGTGACGTTCACCTTCAGGCCCAGACGGGCGGCGGTGACGACGGCGGCGAAGACGGCGGCGGCGCCGGCCATGTCGCACTTCATCGTCTCGTTGTGGCCGGCCGGCTTCAGCGAGATGCCGCCCGAGTCGTAGGTGATGCCCTTGCCGACGAAGGCCAGGGACTTCTCCGCCTTGGGGTGGGTGTAGCCGATGCGCACCAGGCGCGGGGCGTTGGCGGAGCCGGCGCCGACGCCGAGGATGCCGCCGTAACCGCCCTTGGTGAGCGCCTTCTCGTCGAGCACCTGGACCTTGACGCCGTGCTCCTTGCCCGCCGCGGTGGCGACGGCGGCGAAGGACTCGGGGTAGAGGTCGTTCGGCGGGGTGTTCACCAGGTCGCGGGCGCGGTTGATCTCCTCGGCCAGCGCGATCGCGCGCTCGGCGGCCGCCTTGTGAGCCTTGTCACGCGGCTTGGTGCCGGTCAGTGCGATTTCGGCCAGCGGCGCCTTGCCGTTCTTGCCGCCGTCCTGGTACGCGGTGAAGGCGTACGAGCCGAGCAGCGCGCCCTCCGCGATGGCCGCCACGTCCTCGGCCGCCTCCACGGGCAGCGCGAACGCGGCCTTCTTGGTGCCGGCCAGGGCACGGGCCGCGACACCGGCGGCCGAGCGCAGCGCCTCGGCGGCGAACGTCTCGTCCTCGCCGGGGGCCGCGCCGAGTCCGACGGCCAGCACGACGGGCGCCTTCAGACCGGAGGGCGAGGGCAGCTTGGTCGCCTCGCCTTCGGCGCCGGAGGCGCCCAGGGTCTCCAGGACGCCGGCGAGCTTGCCGCCGAACGCCTTGTCCACGGCCTCGGCGCCCGGCGCGACGACCAGACCCCCCTTGGGCCCGGTGCCCTTGGTGATGCCGACGACCACGGCGTCGGCGCGCAGCGTCGCGGCACCGGCAGTGCTGAGAGTCAGAGCAGTCACGGTGGTGAAGTCTCTCTTCCGTTGAGTTTCCGAGCCGAGGGATGGGTCGGCTGTGCCCCGGCGCATCGTAATTCGGCCGAGTTGGGCGCGGATACGAGCGTACGCGCGCGGATCCGCTTCGCTCACGGCGGCGGCAATTCACTCATCCGTGGTGTCTGTTCCATGTTTGCCCGTCAGACTGTGATCGCTCGGTCACACTCGGCCCGTCCGGGCAAGGGCGCACAGGGCTCCTTTGCACCATTTCCACAGGTCCTGCCGTGTGCGCGCGCATAGGGAAGGGCCCCCATGAGGGGGGAACGTTGAAGAAGGCGAACCGGATGAGAACGGGCAGAACCGCGGTGGCACTGCTCACCGCCGGGCTCCTGGCGGCGGGCATACCCGCGGCCGGCGCCGACGCCGCGACCACGGCCCCGCGCATCGACCTCCAGGTGCTCGTCCTGGACGACGGCGGCGGCGCGGTGGACGCGCTCACCGACCGGCTCAGGAGCATCGGACTGCCGTACCGGACGGTGCGCCTGGGCGACACCGGACGGCAGACGGTCGACGCGGCCTTCCTCGCCGACACGGTGAACGGGCGCCCCCGGGCGAAGTTCCAGGGCGTGATCGCGCCCAACGAGATCCCCTTCGGCTCGGCCGACTCCCCCGAGCAGACCGCGCTCGCGGCGTACGAGAAGACCTTCGGCATCCGCCAGATCGACGCATCCACCTGGGCCCACCCCGGGGTCGGCCTCGACTACACCGACCAGAACGGCGGCTGGGCCGGGGTGCTCGACGGCGCCAGGACCCAGCTCACCCCGGACGGGCTGAAGGGCCCCTTCGCCTACCTGGACGGAACGGTACCCTTCGAGGACAACTCGGCCCAGGTGCCGGAGAGTTACGGCTACGCGGGCCACCCCCGGGAGGGCTACACCAGCTATCTGACCGCGCCCACCGGCGGTTCCCTGGTCGGGACCTACACCCACGACGGGCGCAGCGAACTCGTCGTCACCTTCGCCTACAACCAGTACCAGCAGCAGTTCCAGGTCCTGGCCCGCGGCATGGTCGAGTGGCTGACCCAGGGCGTCCACCTCGGGCAGAACCGCAACTACTTCGCCGTGCACGTCGACGACGTCTTCGCGCCGGACGCCCGCTGGGACACCGCGCGCGACTGCACGCCGGGCGACTTCGACTGCCCCGGCGGGGGCGGCGGCACGAGCGACATCCGGATGACGGCGGCCGACGCGCAGTACGCCGTCCAGTGGGAGCGGTCCAGCGGCTTCACCCTCGACCTGCTGTACAACGCGGGTTCCGGCGAGGAGTGGAAGGCCGAGAACGGCGGCACCGACGCGCTCACCGCCCAGCTCCTCGCCGACAAGGCCGCCTTCCGCTGGGAGAACCACACCTACACGCACGCCTTCCTCGGCTGCGTCCAGGACACCACCACGGTGCCCTGGACCTGCGCGAAGAACGCGGACGGCAGCACCAAGTGGGTCAGCCGCGCCGACATCGCCGGACAGATCACCGACAACTACCAGTGGGGCGTGCGCAAGGGCCTGCCCGTCGACCGCACCGAACTGGTCACCGGCGAGCACTCCGGCCTGAAGACCCTGCCGCAGCAGCCCCAGGACAACCCCAACCTGGCCGCTGGGTTCGCCGACGCCGGGGTCAAGTGGGCCGGCAGCGACAACTCGCGCGAGCCGCAGCAGCGCCCGGTCGGCACCGCCCTCACGGTGCCGCGCCACCCGATGAACGTGTACTACAACGTGGGCACGGCCGCCGAGATGGCCGACGAGTACAACTGGGTCTACACCTCCCGGGCGGACGGCGGCAGCGGGGTCTGTGAGAACAACCCGACCTCCACCTGCCTGCCCGCGCCCCTGGACACCGCGACCGGGTACACCTCCCACATCGTTCCCCAGGAAGCCGCCACCGCGCTGCGGCACGTGCTCGGCAACGACCCGCGCCCGCACTACGCCCACCAGTCCAACCTCGCCGAGGAGCGCCTGCTCTACCCGGTCCTCGACAAGGTGCTCGGCGACTACCGCGCCCTGTTCGCGGACAGCGCGCCCGTCGTCAACCCGCGCCAGCGCGACATCGGCACCGAACTCGCCCGCCGGGCCGCGTGGGCCAAGGCGGTCGCGGACGGCAAGGTCACCGCGTACCGCGTCGGCACCACCGTCACCGTCCAGGCGCCCTCGGGCGTGGTGGCGCCGGTCACGGCTCCCGAGGGCACCCAGCAGCAACAGCTCCTGGGCACCACCGTGTTCGGCTCGCCTTACGCGGGTCAGCGCACCGCCTGGTCCGCACCCGGAGCGCTCCAGACAGCCATCACGCTGAAGCTCCCGGCCTGACCGGCCGACCGACATTCGCTGTCCAGGGGGGACACCAATGCCGAGCAGTGGCCGTCATGTCACCATGCTCACGGAAGGCACCTATCCGCACATCCACGGTGGTGTGAGCACCTGGTGCGACCAGCTCGTCCGCGGTATGCCGGAGGTCGACTTCAACGTCCTGGCGCTCACCGGCAGCGGCCGCGAGCCGGTCGCCTGGGAGCTGCCGCCGAACGTGTACCGGCACACCGCGTTCCCCCTGTGGGGGCCGGCGCCGCGGCGCCGGCCCCTCCTGGGCAAGGAGCGGCGCCGCTTCATAGACGTCTACGAGCGGTTCCTGCTCTCGATGCTCGACCCGGAGTCCGGCTGCGACTTCACCCAGGGCCTGTACGCCCTGGCGCGGCTGGCCCGGGCCGGGCGGCTCTCGGGGGCGCTGCGCTCGGAGGCCGCGCTGCGGTCCCTGATGTGGATCTGGACCATGCCGCACCTGGAGATAGCCGCCGCACGGCCCACCGTGCACGACGCCCTGACCGCCACCGACCTCCTCGAACACGCGCTGCGCCCGCTGACCGCCCGCCTCCCCGAGGACTGCGTGGCGCACGCGGTCAGCAGCGGCCTCGCCACGCTGCCCGCGCTCGCCGCCCAGCACTTCGACGGCGTGCCCTTCCTCCTCACCGAGCACGGCATCTATCTGCGCGAGCGCTATCTCGGCTACCGCACCGGCGAGCAGAGCTGGCCGGTGAAGTCGCTGGTCCTCGCCTTCTACCGCGAGCTCAACTCCCTGGGGTACCGCAAGGCCGACCTCATCACCCCGTGCAACCAGTACAACCGCCGCTGGGAGGAGCGCGGCGGGGCGCCCGCCGACCGCATCAGGACGGTCTACAACGGTGTCGACCCCAGCCTCTTCCCGCACGCCGGCCCCGACCCGGCGGTGCCCACCCTCAGCTGGTGCGGGCGCGTCGACCCCATCAAGGACCTGGAGACCCTGATCCGGTCGTACGCCATGGTCAGGGCGGAGCTGCCGGAGGTGCGGCTACGGCTGTTCGGGCCGGTCCCGGCGGGCAACGCGGACTACCGCACCAAGCTGGAGAAGCTCGCCGCCGAACTCGGCGTCACCGACGGGATCACCTACGAGGGCCGCGTCAGCGATGTCGCGGGCGCCTACGCGGCGGGGAGCGTGGTGATGCTCTCCAGCATCAGCGAGGGCTTTCCCTTCTCGCTGATAGAGGCGATGTCCTGCGGGCGCGCCACGGTCTCCACCGACGTGGGCGGGGTGCGCGAGGCCGTCGGGGACGCGGGTCTTGTGGTGCCGCCGCGCGAGCCCGCGCTGATGGCCGAGGCCGCCCTGTCCCTGCTGCGCGACCCCGAACGGCGCGCGGAACTGGGCGCGTCGGCCCGCGGCCGGGTCGTCGAGCAGTTCACGCTCCACCGGTCCGTGGACGGCTTCCGCCGGATCTACCGGGAGCTCGCCGGGGCCCCCGAGCCCCTGCCCCGGTACGCGCGGCCCGTCGCCGCCCCCGCCGAGGTGCCCGTCGTGGTGCCCGCCGAGGCGGACGACTGGACGCTCGAACTCACCGACCCCTGGTACCGGGAGCTGGCGTCGGACGGATCGGTCTGGTGAGCGGCTCGCTCTGGCTGGGCGCGGAGGGGCAGCACACCCTGCCCTTCATCCCGCGCCAGCGCCCGCACGCGCCCGCCGCCGACCCCGTCGACGAACTGGCCGACCGGATGGCGGAGTTGATCGCCGCCGCCGTCCACCCGGACGAGGTCGCGGCCATCCTGGAGTCCGACGGCATGACCGACTCCCACATCCGTACGGCCTACGGCCGTCAGGACTCCTTCGAACTCGCCGAGGACCTCTACGCGCGCGTGGAGCGCCGCTACCCGTCGGCCGCCGCCCCGGCCGCCGACCCCTGGCACGGCTCCCTGGGCGCCTGTCTGCTGCGCGGCCTGGTCTTCGCCCTGCCCGGCCTCGCGTACGTGCTGGGCGCGCCCCTGCTCGCCGGTCCCGTGGACGGCTCCGGCCTGCCCTTCGGCACGGTCCCGCTGCTCGCCTCCGCCGTCACCGGCTGGGTGTGGAACCAGGGGCTCTCGCACCGGGCGTACACCTGGCTGGGGCTGGGCGACCGGGCCGCCGCGGGTGCCGCCCTGCGCACCGGGGCCCCGGTGGGGGCGGTGCTGAGCGCGCTGGTGGCGCTGGCGGTGAGCGGGCCGGGCGAGTTGCCCGCGGCCGCCTTCGCCGCCGGACAGGCCGGGTATCTGGCGGCGGCGACCGTGCTGCTCGTCCTGGGGCGCGAGCGGGACCTGCTGTACGCGCTGGCGCCGGTGGCGGCGGGCGCCGCGTGGGCCGGCGCCCTCGACCTGCCGGACGCGCCGCGCACCGCACTGCTGCTGCTCTCGCTAGCCGCCGCGACCGGCTTCGCCCGGCGTGCGCTGGCCCGCGCGGGCGGCGGCCGTACGGACGGCGGCGGGGCGGGCGACGGCCGGCCGGGCCCGTCCCTGGCCGCCGCGGTCCCGTACGCGCTCTTCGGCCTGGGCACCGGGGTCCTGGTGCTCCATACGGCCGTCGGGGACGTGCTCGCCGACGGGGCCGGGTCCGCCGTGGCCGCGCCCTCGGCGGTCGCGCTCACCCTGAGCATGGGGCCCGCCGAGTGGCTGCTGTACCGCTTCCGAGGCGAGAGCCAGGCCGGGCTGCGGGCCTGCACCACCGCCCGCGGCTTCCGCCGGACGACCGCGGTGACCCTCGCCGCCTGCCTGGGCGGCTATCTCGCCGTGCTCCTCGCCCTCACCGTCGCCGGCACGCTGCTGTGGCCCGGCGCGCCGGGGCTCGGCGCGCTCCGGCTGACGGGACTGCTGCTCACCGGCGTGGTCCTGTGGACCGCGCTGCTGCTCCAGTCCTACGGCGCCGTCCGCGCCGCCGCGGCCGTGTGCTGCGCGGCGGCCGGGGCGCAGGTGCTGTCCCTGGTGACCGGGGCGGGCCGCCCGAGCACGGTCGGGCCGGTGGTGGCGGGCCTCGCCGCGGTGGTGCTCGCCGTGCTCGTGGGGGCGCTGCTGGGCCGGGCGACGGCCCACCGCGTATGACCGCCGCCGAAGCGGGGCCCATGGCGGCCGCGCGCACAGGGAGAGAACCCACGCACATCATGCACACCACACCGGCAACCTCCGCCACATCGGCGGCATGCACCGCGTCCACCCCTCCCGCCCCGCAGCGGAACCTCCTCGTCCCGTTCTACGACCACCCGGCCGACCGCCCCGACGCCTGGGAGAGGCTCATCGCGGCGGCGCCCCGGCTGTACGGGGTGGTGCTCAACCCGGCCAGTGGCGCCGGGCAGGCCCCCGACGCGGCGTTCGCCGAGGCGGCGGCCCGGCTGCGGACGGCGGGCGTCCCCGTCCTCGGCTACGCGGACACGGACTACGGCCGCCGCCCGCACGCCGACGTCGTACGCGACCTGCTGCGCCACCGCGACTGGTACGGGGCCGACGGCGCCTTCCTCGACCAGGCGGCCACCGATCCGGCGCTGCTCGCGCACTACCGGCGGCTCTCCGTCGCCGCCCGCGCCGCCGGGGCCCGCACGCTGGTCCTCAACCATGGCACCCACCCCCACCCGGGGTACGCCGCACTCGCGGACCTGCTCGTCACGTACGAGGGCACCTGGGCGGCCTACCCTGGGGCGAGCGCCCCGGCGTGGACCCTGGCCCATCCGCCTGAGCGCTTCTGCCACCTCGTCTACGCGGCCCCGCCCGGCGCCCGGCCCACCACCTCCGTGCACTGCGCGGTGCCGGGCGGCGCCCCGCACCCCTGGGGCACGCTGCCGCACCTCCTGGAGCCCGCCCGATGACACGCCGCCTCCCGCTCGCGCTGGTCCTGCTGCTGCTCCTGGTCGCCGGGTGCTCCTCGTCCTCCTCGGACGACGACGATGACCGGCCGGGGCCGGACGAGTCCGGCGCGAGGCCGTCCCTGTCCGGGTCCCCGACCCCGAGTCCGACCCCGACTCCGTCCGCGTCCGGGTCCACGGACGGGCACTGGCGGCCGCGGCCCGGGCTCGCCTGGCAGTGGCAGCTCACCGGGAAACTGGATCCGTCGGTGGACGTGCCGGTGTACGACGTCGACGGCTTCCACGTGTCCAAGGCGCAGGTCGACGATCTGCACCGGCGCGGACGCAAGGCGATCTGCTACGTCTCCACCGGCGCCTGGGAGGACTTCCGCCCGGACGCCGGCCGGTTCCCCGCGTCGGTACTGGGCAGGCCCAACGGCTGGAAGGGCGAGCGCTGGCTCGACGTCCGGCGTACGGACGTGCTGGAACCGTTGATGGCCCGGCGGTTCGACATGTGCCGGGAGAAGGGGTTCGACGCGGTCGAGCCGGACAACATGGACGGCTACGACAACGAGACCGGCTTCCCCCTCACGGCGGCGCAGCAGCTCGCGTACAACCGGCTCGTCGCGCGGCTCGCCCATGACCGGGGTCTCGCGGTCGGGCTGAAGAACGACCTCGACCAGATCCCGGAGCTGGTGGGGGACTTCGACTTCGCGGTGAACGAGCAGTGCGCGGAGTTCGGCGAGTGCGACGCGCTGGGCACGTTCACCCGTGCCGGGAAGGCGGTCTTCCACGTCGAGTACGAGAAGGGGCCCGCGGAGTTCTGTGCGGGGTCGCGGAAGCTGGGGCTCAGCTCCATGCGGAAGGAGTTGGAACTGGGGGTGTGGAGGGTGGGGTGCTAGCGCTTGGGCCCGGCGTTTGTCCGCGGGTGCGCTGTGGCTGGCCGCGCAGTTCCCCGCGCCCCTAAAAGCGCCCTGGCTGAGCCAAGTACTCCGGCTACGGGCAACCTCTGAAGGGACGCGGGGAACTGCGCGAGCAACCACCCGCCGGCCCGCGGACAAAGACCGGGCCTGTCAGGGGGAACCGCGCGGGCATCCCGGGACGGCCGCAGGCCTAGTGCGTCCCCAGTGCCGCCACGAGCAGCACCCCCGTCGCCCCCACCTCGGCCACCGCACCGAACACATCCCCCGTAACCCCGCCGAAGCGCCGCACGCAGTGGGCGAGAAGGAGCTGGGCCACCACCAGCCCCGCCCCGACCGCCAGCGCGTGGTGCAGAGCCGCCCCGGCACCCCCCAGCGCCGCCCCGGCACCGGCGCAGCCCAGCCCCACCGCCAGCCCCACCGCGCCCGCCGCCCGCCACGGCACCGCCCCCGCCACCGCCGCCCCCAGACCGTCCGGCCGGGCCGGGGGGACCCCGGGGCGGCAGGACAGGGTGAGGGCCAGGCGGGCCGTGACGGCCGCGACCGTCGCCGCCGACGCGCCCCGGGCCCAGCCCGCCGCGTACAGCTCGGCCAGCGCCGCCACCTGGCCCAGGAGGACGAGGACGAGGGTGAGCACCCCGAACGGCCCGATGTCCGACTGCTTCATGATCCGCAGCGCGTCCTCGGCGGGCTTGGCGCTGCCGAGCCCGTCCGCCACATCCGCTAGGCCGTCCAGGTGCAGGCCCCGGGTGAGCGCGGCCGGGACCGAGGCCGTGGCGACGGCGGCGAGCAGCGGCCCCGAGCCGAGGAGCAGGAGCAGGCCCCCGGCGGCCGCCGCGCAGACGCCCACGACCAGGCCCGCCAGGGGCGCCCAGAGCATGCCGGAGCGGGCCGCCGCGCGGTCCCAGCGGGTGACCCGGACCGGGAGCACGGTGAGCGTGCCGAAGGCGAAGCGTATGCCGTCCATGGGATTCATCGGGCGCAGGGTATCCCGGGCGCCGCTCCCCGCCCCACAGGGGTAAATTACCCCTATTGCGGCCAAGTGGAGCGGATGCGGATGAGCTGGTTCAACCGGAACTTCGTCGAGCCGGGCAAGCTCCCGATGCTGCTCGCCCTGGCGTCGTTCGTCCTGACCTTCGTCGTCACCCGTACGATCACCCGGCTCATCCGGGCCGGGCGCGGCCCGTTCCGCAACATCCGCCCGGGCGGTCTGCACATCCACCATGTGGTGCCGGGGGTGATCCTCACCGTGGTGGGCGGGTTCGGGGCGGTCGGCAGCGGGCGGCACGGGATCGGCGCCTGCGTCTTCGCGGTGGTCTTCGGGATCGGCGCGGGCCTGGTCCTCGACGAGTTCGCGCTGATCCTGCACCTGGACGACGTCTACTGGACCGAGCAGGGCCGCAAGAGCGTCGAGGTGGTGGTGCTGACCGCCGCCCTGGTGCTGCTCGCCCTCGGCGGGTTCTCGCCGCTGGGCGTCAACGACATGACCCCGCAGGAGAGCCACGACCGGGCGTCGTTCCTGCTCACCCTCGCTGTCAACTTCGGGTTCGTGCTGATCGCGCTGGTCAAGGGCAAGTTCCGGCTGGCCGTCGTGGGCACGCTGGTCCCGTTCGTGGCGCTCGTCGCCGCGATCCGCCTGGCCCGGCCTGGCTCCCCGTGGGCGCGCCGGTTCTACCGCCGCCGCACCCGGGCCCGCGCCCGGTCGGCCCTGCGGGTCTACCGGCACGACCGGCGCTGGACGCGGCTGCGGCTGCGGGCTCAGGACTTCATCGGCGGGGCCCCGGACAGACTGCCGGTGCGCCGGCCCTGACGGGCGCGGACGCGGCGGCGTCGCTGTCGCACCGAGGTGATCCAGCAGAGCACGCCCACCGCGACGATGGCCGCGATGTGCTCCTTGCCCGCGAGGTTGTCCTTGACCACCATCTCGCCCGCCATGGAGGCGGCCACGACCCCGGCCGTCCAGTACGCCCGGTAGCGCCAGCACACGTACACCGCCAGCCCCACCACCGCCGCCGAGGGGCCGGTGTCGACCATCCGGGCGTCGGAGGCGGGCAGCCCCAGGACGCTGTCGGGGCCGAGCGCGATGCCCACGCGCGCGTACATCGTCCCGGCCAGGGTCGCCGCGTAGGCGATGAGCAGGGTGTGGCGGCGGCCGACGCAGATCTCGGCGACCCCGAAGACCAGCAGCAGCTGGGCGAGCGCGCCCCACACCGGCAGGTCGAGGGCCGGGACGAAGAGGGAGAGCGGGGTGCGCAGCAGGGAGACGGCCAGCGCGTCCTCGGCCTTCACCGAGCCGATGACCTGGACCGGCCTGAAGCCCCACGGCTGGTTCTGCACCACCTGGAACAACGATGTCAGCGCGACCGCGCCGAGGGTCATGGGGACCGCCCGCCAGCGCTGGGTGGAGAGCGCGTAGCGGACGGCGAGGTGGAGGGGGCCCCACTCCCGCCGGGCGAACCGACGTACTGGTCCGTTGCCCGGCAGGGAGAGGGGAGCCTTCACCTCTGGGACTCCAGGTGCCTGCGGTGCAGCCACTTGGGCAGCCCGGGCGCCTCCAGGAAGCCCTCGGCGCGCGCGGCGGCGATGCCGATGCGCGGCAGGTCGGCGGACTTCTCGAAGAGCATGAAGCGGGGCTCCCAGATCGGCCGGTACTTGGCGTTGGCGCGGTACAGCGACTCGATCTGCCACCAGCGGGAGAAGAAGCTGAGCAGCGAGCGCCACAGCCTCAGCACCGGGCCGGCGCCGAGCTTCGAGCCGCGTTCGAAGACGGAGCGGAACATCGCGAAGTTCAGCGAGACCTGGGTGATCCCGATCTCCTTGGAGCGCTGGAGGAGCTCGATGACCATGAACTCCATCAGGCCGTTCTCGGAGTCCCGGTCGCGGCGCATCAGATCGAGGGAGAGCCCCTTGGGGCCCCACGGCACGAAGCTGAGGACGGCCCGCAGGGCGCCGTCGCCGTCGGTGCACTCCAGCATCACGCACTGGCCGTCCGCCGGGTCGCCGAGGCGGCCCAGGGCCATGGAGAAGCCGCGCTCGGTGGCGCCGTCGCGCCAGTCGTCGGCCTTGCGCAGCAGTTCACTCATCTCATCGGCAGGAATGTCCGCGTGGCGGCGGATCCTCACCTCGTACCCGGCACGCTTCACCCGGTTGTACGCCTGCCTCACGGTCCGCATGGCGCGGCCGTCCAGAGTGAAGTCGGCGGTCTCCACGAGCGCCTCGTCACCGAGCTCCAGGGCGTCCAGGCCGTGCCGGGCGTAGACGGTGCCCCCCTCCTCGCTGGCGCCCATCACCGCCGGGGTCCAGCCGTGCTCGCGCGCCTCGGCCAGCCACGGCTCGATCGCGCCGGGCCACGCCTCGGGGTCGCCGATGGGGTCGCCGGAGGCCAGCGAGACACCGCCCACGACCCGGTAGGCGACGGCGGCCTTGCCGGTGGGGGACCAGATGACGCTCTTCTCGCGGCGCAGCGCGAAGTAGCCGAGCGAGTCGCGCTCGCCCTGCTTGTCCAGGAGCGCGCGCAGCCGCTCCTCGTCCTCCACGGAGAGCGGGTCGACGGCCTTGCGGTTGCGGAAGGCCGCGTAGATCACGGCGATCAGCAGCAGCGTGGAGAGCACGTTGATGGCCACGTTGACCCAGCCCGGGGTGTCGATCCCGGTGATGTCGTGGTCGTCGGGGACGAGCGAGACGAGCCGCATCACGCCGTAGCGCCAGCGCCCCAGGAACGTCGAGTGCCGGCTGCCCTCGTACGTGTTGGTGACCGTGACCAGGAGCGTGGCCAGCAGCGAGGTGAGCAGCAGCCCGCCGACCGCGACGACCGCCGCGAGCCGGGGGTTGGCGCGGTCGCCCTTGGCGTAGAACTCGCGGCGGCCGAGCAGCAGGGCGAGGACGAAGGCGGCGGTCAGGACCAGGGAGACCCAGTTCTGCGCGTACTGCCGGATCTCCGGGAAGACCATGACGAACGCGAACAGCAGCAGGACGAGGCCGCTGAGCACCATGTTGAGGATCCAGGCGGCACGCTTGCGGCGGCGCATGGTGACGGCGAGGAACAGCGTGAACACACCCGAGGCGAACCCGGCGTCGAGCAGGTACGGCGTGAAATAGTTGTCCGTGTTGTGACGCCGAAGGTCCTGGCCCAGGGAGACCCATACGGCGCTCAGGAAGTTGATGAACGTCACGGCGCGCAGGTACCAGACGGCGAAGGCCGCACTGCGTCGCGACCGGACGGTACTCCGGTTCAATCCTTCGGTGGTCAAGCGGACTTCTCCCATGAAACGCGATCATATGGGGCATCGGACATCGCGCCGCACGGCGGTCACGGACGCGGCCGGGCGGTGCCCGGCCGCGCCGCGGCTCAGTCTTCGGCGCGATCCCCCTCGGTCTCCGCGCGCTCGGTGAGCTCCGCGGCCAGGGCGGCGGCGGCCTGCACGAGAGGGAGGGCGAGCAGGGCCCCGGTTCCTTCGCCCACAGTGACGCCGTGGTCGAGCAGGGGGTTGAGCGCCATCCGGTCCAAGGCCTTGGACTGGGCCGGCTCCCCGCTCAGCTGACCGGCCAGCCACCAGTCCGGAGCCCGGAAGGCGGCCCGCTGAGCAACCAGCGCGCAGGCCGAGGAGACCACCCCGTCGAGGATGACCGGCGTTCGGCGCACCGCGCACTGAAGCAGAAAACCGGTGGCCGCGGCAAGATCGGCCCCGCCGACGGCCGCCAGAAGCTCCAGCTGGTCGCCCAGGACCGGCCGCGCCCGGCGCAGCGCGTCCCGGATCGCGGCGCACTTGCGCATCCACGCCAGGTCGTCGATCACCGCCCCGCCACGCCCGGTGACGACCGAGGCGTCGGTGCCGCACAGCGCCGCGATCAGGGTGGCCGCGGCGGTGGTGCCGCCCACGCTGAGGTCACCGAGCACCACCAGGTCGGTGCCGGAGTCGGCCTCCTCGTCGGCGATCCGCATCCCGAGGCGTACGGCCGCCTCGGCCTCCTCGACGGTGAGCGCGTCCTCGATGTCGATCCGCCCGCTGCCGCGCCGCACCCGGTGGCGTACGACGTCCTCGGGCAGCAGCGCGGGGTCGCAGTCCAGCCCCGCGTCCACGACCCGTACGGGCGCGCCCAGGCGCCGGGCCAGTACGGAGACGGGGCCGCTGCCGTCCAGCACGGACCGCACCAGGGTGTGCGCGGAGCCCGCCGGGCGCGCCGAGACGCCCAGCTCGGCGATGCCGTGGTCACCGGCGAAGAGGATCACGCGGGGGTGCTCGATGGGCCTGACCGGCACCGCGCCCTGGGCGGCGGAGAGCCACTCGCCCAGCTCGTCGAGCCGGCCGAGCGCGCCGGGCGGCACGGTCAGCCGCTCCCGGCGTTCCTCGGCGTCACGCCGCACACCGCTGTCGGGGCGTTCGATCAGATCGGAGAAGTCGTCGAGATTCAGCCTGCTCATTCGCCGAACAGTACCGGCAGCGGGTGTCCGCCCCACCGGTGGTGCGGCGGGATCGGGCCCCGGCGCCCGCCCGGCTCAGCCGCGCAGCACCAGGGCCTGCCCGGCGACGACCAGCAGAACGTGCTCGCACTCGGCCGCCACCGCCGAGTTGAGCCTGCCGAGCTCGTCCCGGAACACCCGTCCCGCGCGCGTCGCGGGCACCACCCCGGACCCCACCTCGTTGCTGACGAACACCACGGTCCTGCGGGTCGCACGCACCGCCGCGACCAGTTCGGCCACCCGCTCGCGCACCGCCGCCGGGAGCTTCTCCTCCACCCACGCCCCGGCCCGGTCCATGGCGTCGGTCAGCCACAGCGACAGGCAGTCCACGAGCAGCGCGGGCCCCTCGCCGGCCAGCAGCGGCACCAGCTCGCAGGTCTCCTCCGTGCGCCAGGCGCCGGGCCGGCGGTCGCGGTGCAGGCCGACACGCGCCGCCCACTCCGGGTCGCCCTCCCGGGTGCCGCCGGTCGCCACGTACACCACCTCGGGGAAGGCCTCCAGGCGGCGTTCGGCCTCCACCGACTTGCCCGAGCGCGCCCCGCCCAGCACCAGGGTGCGGCGCGGCAGATCGGGCACCGCGTGGTACTCCCCGACGATCAGCGTCGATCCGTCCGGCACCGCCCGCGCCCCGGCCGCCGCGAGCCGGCGGGCCAGCTCGCGCCCGGGCGGCACGTCGTGGCCGATGTGCGCGGCCACCACGTCCGTGGCGGGCCCCACCGCGCCCGCCGCCCGCAGCCTCGCCAGCGCGTCCGGCCGCCCCAGCACGTCGCAGACCACCATGTCGTACGGGTGCGCGGCCTCGGCCATCCCCGAGGGCGTCCCGCCGGGCGGCAGATACAGCAGCCGCTCGCCCTCCGGCGAGGTCACCTCGTACCCCGTGCCCGGCGCGTCCATCGGCACGGCCCGCACCCGGTGCCCGCTGATCAGCGTCAGGACCCGGCCGTCCGGCACCCGCCCGGCCGACGGCAGCCCGGGCGGCAGCTCCACCGCGGGCCCGTCGTGCGGATGGGTGAGCAGGACCTGCCGTACGCCCGCGAGCGAGTGCCCGGACCGGGCGGCGGCCAGCGCCGCCCCGGGGGTCAGATCGAGCAGCAGGGCGCCGTCGACGAGCAGGGCGGTCGCGGCGCGCGCCTGGTCGCCGCGGGCCGAGGCGCACGCGGCGCAGGGGCAGTCGGGGCGCGGCAGCCCGTCGGGGGCTCCGGTGCCGAGGAGAGTCAGTTCCACGAAGACGATCCTCCCGCGTCACCGCGGCGGGTGCGCGCCCGGATACGCTGCGGGCAGCAACGTGACCCGGGAGGCGGACATGGCGTGGACGTGGCGATTCGAGAAGTCCGACGGGACGGAGGTCGAGCCGGCGGTGACACCGGAGGAGTTCACGACCCAGGGCGACGCGGAGTCCTGGATCGGTGAGGTCTGGAAGGACCTGCTGGAGGGCGGCGCCGACCAGGTGCACCTCTTCGACGACGGCAGGAAGATCTACGGCCCGATGAGCCTGCAGGCCGACGCGTCCTGACGCACGGACGCACAGGGCGGCGCCCGAGGACCCAACCGGCCCCCGGGCGCCGCCGCACGCCGGGGGCGTGTGCGGGGGTGAGGGCTTGGAGCCTGTGGGCCGGGCAACCGGGGTGCGGGGCCGGCGGCCGGGTTCTGGTGCCGGGGGTCCGGCGGCCTGGTGACTCGTGGCCGGGGGCCGGGGGCCGGAGGCCGGGGGCCGAGGCTCGGCGGGTCCGAGGGCCTGGTGACTCGTGGCCGGGGGTCCGGCCGCCTGGGGCCAGGGCGCCCGGGGCCAGGCCGCCAGGGATCAGGCCGCCCGGGATGTGACGGTCTCAGCCCCCTCCCCGGCCCCCCGCCCCCTCAGATCTCGCCCAGTGTGACCGTGGTGGTCTTCGGTGATCCGTCGCGGGTGTAGGTCACCTGGACCGTCTGGCCGGGCTTGGCGGCGGCCAGGGCCTCCGACATGGAGGTGATGGTGCCGATCTCGGTCTCGCCGAGCCGGGTGATGATGTCCCCGGCCCGCAGCCCCGCCTTCTCGGCCGCCCCGCCCGCCTTCACCTCGACGATCGCGACGCCCGCGGGCCGGTACCCGGAGTCGACCACCGTACGCCCGGTCACCCCCAGCGCCGCCCGGCCCGAGTCGGTCACCCTGCCGCTCTGGATGATCTGGTCCGCGACTGTCTTCACCATCGAGACCGGGATGGCGAACCCGATGCCGGGGGCGGCGCTGCCGCCCATGTCCGGGTCGGTCGCCGCCAGCGTGGGGATGCCGATGACCTCGCTGTCCAGGTTGACCAGCGCGCCGCCGCTGTTGCCGGGGTTGATCGCCGCCGACGTCTGCACCATGTTGCCGATGGTGGCGCCGGTGCCGCCGCCCGCCCGGCTCTCGGTGACCGTCCGGCCGGTCGCCGAGACGATGCCCTGGGTGACGCTGCTGGACAGCCCCAGCGGCGAGCCCATGGCCAGCACGATCTGGCCCATCTCCACCTTGGCGGAGTCCCCGAACCGGGCGGGCCTGAGCCCCTTCGGCACCGTGTCCAGCTTGATCACGGCGAGGTCCTGCTCGGGATAGGCCGCCACCAGCCTGGCCCCGATCGCGCCGCCGCCGGTGGCGGTGGACACCTTGAACGCCTTGTCGCCGCCCACCACATGGGCGTTGGTGACGATGTGGCCCTGGGCGTCGTAGAGGACACCGGAGCCCAGGCTGTTGGATGCGTCGATCTGGACGACCGACGGCAGCACGTCCTTGATCACCCTCTGGTAGTCGGCCTGGAGGCCGCCGCCGTCCGCCCTGCGGGGGGCCTCGGCCTTCCTCGGCGCGGCCACGTCCGCCCGCGCCGGGGAGGAGTGCGTGGTGGAGGAGCCGGAGCAGCCGGCCAGCAGGGCGGCCGTGGCGAAGGCCGCCGTCACGGGGAGCAGCAGCCGGCGAACCCGGCCGCGGGTCACGGATGCATCCATGTCCGCAGTATCGCCACGGCCCCGGCCCACGGCCTCCCACGACGGTCCGATCAGGTCGAACGCCCTACCGGCGGATCAGCCCGTCGCCAGGAACTGGGTCGCCGCCAGCTCCCCGTAGAGGGAGTCCCCGGCGACCAGCTCGGCATGGGTGCCCACCGCCCGTACCTTCCCCGCCTCCATCACCACGATCCGGTCCGCCAGCGTCACCGTGGACAGCCGGTGCGCCACCACCAGGACCGTGGTCTCCCGCGCGGCCTCGGCCACCACGTCCCGCAGCGCCAGCTCGTTGACCGCGTCCAGCTGCGAGGTCGCCTCGTCCAGGAGCAGCAGCCTCGGCCGCCGCAGCAGCGCCCGCGCGATCGCCACTCTCTGCCGCTCCCCGCCCGACAGCTTGGACCCCCGGTGCCCCACCACCGTGTCCAGACCGTCCGGCAGCCGCTCCACCAGCGCGTCCAGCTTCGCCCGTACGAGGACGTGGGCGATCTCCGCGTCCGTGACGTCCGGGGCGCCGAAGACCAGGTTCTCGCGGACGGTCCCGGCCAGCACGGGGGAGTCCTGCTCGACGTAGCCGATGGCGGCGCGCAGCTCGGCCAGCGGCCAGTCCCGCACGTCCCGGCCGTCGATCAGGATCCGGCCGCCGGTCGCCTCGTAGAACCGCTCGACCAGCGCGAAGACGGTCGTCTTGCCCGCTCCCGAGGGTCCCACGAACGCGGTCATCCCGGCGCCGGGCACCTCGAAGGAGACCCCGTGGTGGACGTACGGGAGGTCGTCGCGGTAGCGGAAGGTCACCTCGTCGAAGACGACGGAGGCGGCACCGGTGGCGGGCGCGGCGGCCCCCGCCACGGGCTCCCGGGTCTCCTCGGTCTCCAGGCGCTCGGCCTCCTCGATCCGGGCGATCGCGGCCGAGCCCACCTGGTACTGCGTGGCGGCCTGCACCAGCCGGGAGACCGGGTCGATCAGATAGAACAGGAACAGCAGGAACGCCACGAGCGTCGACACCGAGATCGCCCCCGAGGCGACGCGCGCCCCGCCGATGCCGAGCACCGACAGGAACGACACCTGCACGGCGAGCCCGACCGAGGTCCCGGCCACCGACTGCCACTTGGCCGAGCGCACCCCGTGCCGCCAGGCCTCCTCGGCGGCCGCGTCCACGACCGCCGTCTCGCGCTCCTCGGCGCCGGAGGCCTTGACCGTGCGGAAGGCGCCGAACGCCCGCTCCAGGACGGTGGATATCTCCGCCACCGACTCCTGGGCCCGCGCGGTCGCCCGGGCGATCCGGGGCATCACCAGGGCTACCGCCGAGCCGATCAGGACGATCACGCCGAGCGTCACCCCGAGCAGCACGGCGTCCATGTACGCCATCATCGCGATCGTCGCGAGGAAGGTGAGCCCGCCGGTGGCCGCCGAGACCACGGACTGGGTGGTGACGGCCCGCAGCAGGGTGGTGTCGGAGGTCACCCGGGACATCAGGTCGCCCGGGGGCAGCCGCTCGACCTCCGGCAGCCGCAGCCGCAGCAGCCGGCCGATGAGGGAGCGCCGGGCGGCGAGGACGACGGACTCGGCGGTGCGCTCAAGGACGTACGCCCCGCACGACTCGACCACCGTGCCCAGCACGACGAGCGCGGTGAGCAGGACGAGCACGCCCGCGATCGGCTCGTCCCCGCCGAGCCGGTCCACCAGTGCCTTGGCGGCGAGCGGCTGGGCGAGGCCGGTGGCGGACCCGGCCAGGGTCAGCAGCGCCCCCAGCGCGACGGTGGCGCGATGGGGGCGGAAGTGGCGGTAGAGGGCCCGCCAGGTGTCCCGGGCGGGCATTTTGGAGGGGGAGTCGTCAGTGGTCACACAGGAAGGACGCACAGGACCCCGGCCGACCTGACTCCCAGCGGGCGCCACGGCTGTCCGGCCACCGACCTGATTCCCAGGGGCGGGACCGGCCCGCCCCACCCCGCACCCGGTGGGACTACCCCCGTACGCCGCACAGATGGAGCAGGGCCGCGACCCGCCGGTACGGCTCGGTACGCCCGGCCCTGTCCTCGGCGGCCAGCAGCCGTTCGAGCTCGTCCGCCGCGGGCAGTCGCACGTCATTGGGCACGTTGTCGGTGAAGACCCGCACCCCGTACCAGGCGTGGAGCGGCGCCGCGATCCCGTCCAGCGTCCGCGTCAACGTGTCGAGCCGGTCCGCCCGGACGGGCAGCCCCAGCCGGTTGGTGTACGCCTCGGTGTCGAAGGAGGCCAGCGCCCCGTCCCAGTCCCCGGCCAGCCCCGGCCGCATGGCCAGCGCGTCCGCGTTCCGTACGAGCAGCGACAGCAGCCCGCCGGGAGCCAGCATCCGGGCCAGCCCCGCGAGCATCGGGTCGGGCTCCTGGACGTACATCAGCACCCCGTGGCAGAGCACCACGTCGAAGGAGCCGGGCAGGAAGTGGACACCGGTCTCGTTGCCGTCGCCCTCGATCAGCCGGACCCGCTCGCGGATGCCCTCCGGCTCCGTCAGCAGCGCCTCGCGCGCGACCCTGAGCATCTCGGGGTCGGACTCCAGGCCGGTCACCGTGTGCCCGGCCCGGGCCAGGCGCAGGGCCTGGGTGCCCTGGCCCGTACCGACGTCGAGGACGCGCAGCCGCTGGCCGACCGGGAACCGGCCGGCTATCTGCTCGTCGAGCTGACGGGCCACGAGCTCCTGGCGCACGGTGTTGCGCAGGCCGCCCAGACCCTTCAGCCAGTTGCCGGAGGCGCCGCTGAAGGCGGCGACGTCCGTGCTCAGGGCCGTTCCCCGCGCTTGACCTGCGGCTTCGGCAGCCGAAGCCGGCGCATCTGGAGCGTACGCATCAGGCCGTACGCCACCGCGCCCTTGGTCGGCTCGTCCTGGAAGCGCTCCTTGAGCTGCTTCTTGAGACGGAAGGCCAGACCGATGGAGTCGAGCACGATCAGCACGATCACGGCGAGCCACAGCAGCAGCGCGACGTTCTGCAGGCTGCCGATCCGGACCATCGACAGGACCAGGATGATCACGGCGAGCGGCAGGAAGAACTCGGCGATGCAGAACCGCGAGTCGACGTAGTCGCGCACGAACTTGCGCACGGGACCCTTGTCGCGGGCCGGCAGAAAGCGCTGGTCGCCGTTGGCGAGCGCCTCGCGCTGCTTGGCCAGCTCGGTCCGGCGGACCTCGCGCTGGCGCTTGGCGGCCTCCTTGCGGTCGGTCGGCACGGTCGACGCCCGACGGCGCTGGGTCTGGGCCGCACTGCGCTTGGGCGTGGGCCGGCCCTTGGGGGCCTCGGGGTCGCGGGGCTGCTTGGAGAGGTCCGCCGTCACCTTTTCGGTGGGGGCCTTCTCTGCGTTGGAACGGCTACGGAACACAAAGACCAAGGGTACGGGGTCGCGGGCATGGACCACAGGCCGGTGGGGAACGATCCCGCAACGCCTTGCGTCTCCAGGGGTACGGGCGGAGGCGGAAGCGGGAAGGGAGGGCCCGGTCCCCGACCGTCACCTACTCCCTGCGCCGGAGCGCGCGGGGCCGCAGTCGTCCTTGGGGATGACCGCATCAGCGTCCGAACAGTGCGGTAATGGATGTGGGGCCCGTACTGTGGGTTCTGTCGCAATGCTGGAGCCGGAGTCCGTCAGAAGGGGGCGCGCGAAGCCCATGAGCGGTGTCATGAAGCGTATGGGGATGATCTTCCGCGCGAAGGCGAACAAGGCCCTTGACCGGGCCGAGGACCCGCGCGAGACCCTCGATTACTCGTACCAGAAGCAGCTGGAGCTGCTCCAGAAGGTGCGCCGCGGCGTGGCCGACGTGGCGACCTCCCGCAAGCGGCTCGAACTGCAGCTGAACCAGCTCCAGAGCCAGTCCACCAAGCTGGAGGACCAGGGCCGCAAGGCGCTGGCACTCGGCCGCGAGGACCTGGCGCGCGAGGCGCTGTCCCGCCGCGCCGCGCTCCAGCAGCAGGTCACCGATCTGGAGACGCAGCACCAGACCCTCCAGGGCGAGGAGGAGAAGCTCACCCTCGCGGCCCAGCGGCTCCAGGCCAAGGTCGACGCCTTCCGTACGAAGAAGGAGACCATCAAGGCGACCTACACGGCGGCCCAGGCGCAGACCCGGATCGCCGAGTCCTTCTCGGGCATCTCCGAGGAGATGAGCGACGTCGGCATGGCCATCCAGCGGGCCGAGGACAAGACCGCGCAGCTCCAGGCGCGGGCCGGGGCGATCGACGAGCTGCTGGCCTCCGGAGCCCTCGACGACCAGTCCGGCCTCCAGAAGGACGACCTCCAGGCCGAGCTCGACCGCATCTCCGGTGGTACGGATGTAGAGCTGGAACTGCAGCGGATGAAGGCGGAGCTCACCGGAGGCACGTCGGGCCAGCAGGCCCTGGAGGGCGGCACCGGTGCCCCGCAGGACCGTCCGCAGCAGCAGACGCCCCGCTTCGACAAGCAGTAGGGCCGAGGGCCGAGGAGGAGTCGCCATGATCGTGCGGATCATGGGGGAGGGCCAGGTGAAGCTGGCGGACAGCCACTTCACCGAGCTCAACAAGCTGGACGACGAACTGCTGGAGCAGATGGAGGCCGGTGACGAGGACGGCTTCCGCCGCACCCTGGCCGCCCTCCTCGACGCGGTCCGCCGGCTGGGCGAGCCCCTCCCGGACGACGCCCTGGAGCCTTCGGAGCTCATCCTCCCGGCCGAGGACGCCACCCTGGACGAGGTCAGGGACATGCTCAGCGACGACGGCCTGATCCCGGGCTAGGCTCCGGGCCGCCCGGCCGGGGGTACGGCGCCGTGGGCACGGCCTGTCCCGGGCTTCGGCTTGCCGGGGTGCGCCCGTCCCCGGGCCGGGGCGTGCCGGGTCCACCCCGTCGCGGGCGGGTGCGCAGGGGTGTCTCCGTGCGGCCGGTGCGACCCGTACCGTAAGGAGGCGTGACGTTCGCCCGTATCCATGGATGGCTCCGCGCCCACCCCCTCGCCGGGGACGCCGCCCTCGCGGGGGCCGTCCTCGTCTGCATGGTCGTCGGGTCCTTCGCCGACCCGCACGGCTCCAACGGCCCCGTCTTCGGGACCCGGACCCCCAGCGTGACCGCCCTCGTCCTGGCCGTGCTCGGGGCCGTCTCCCTGGTGCTGCGCCGCCGCAACCCGCTCGCGGTCCTCGGACTGACCGGCGGCGTCACCGTCGCCGACCTGCTCGCGGGCAACTCGCCCGCCCCCATCGCGATCGCCCCCGTCGTCGCGCTGTACACGGTCGCCGCGCACACCGACCGCGCGACCACCTACCGCGTCGGCATCACCACCATGGGCGTCCTCACCGCCACCGCGATGGTCTTCGGGGACGCGCCCTGGTACGCGCAGGAGAACGTCGCCGTGCTCGCCTGGACCGGCCTCGCCGCGACCGCGGGCGACGCCGTCCGCAGCCGCCGGGCCATCGTCGAGTCCATCCGCGAGCGCGCCGAACGCGCCGAACGCACCCGCGAGGAGGAGGCGCGGCGCCGCGTCGCGGAGGAGCGGCTGCGCATCGCCCGCGATCTGCACGACGTCGTCGCCCACCACATCGCGCTGGTCAACGTCCAGGCGGGGGTCGCGGCCCATGTCATGGACAAGCGCCCCGACCAGGCCAAGGAGGCCCTCGCGCACGTACGGGAGGCCAGCCGCTCGGCGCTGAACGAACTGCGCGCCACCGTCGGCCTGCTGCGCCAGTCCGGCGACCCCGAGGCCCCCACCGAGCCCGCCCCGGGCCTGGCGCTCCTGGACGACCTGCTGGGGGGCTTCCGCCGGGCGGGGCTGCCGGTCGAGCTCGCCGCCCTCGACCCGGCCGTACGCGCGGGTCTTCCGGCGGCCGTGGACCTCGCCGCGTACCGGGTGATCCAGGAAGCCCTCACCAACGTACGCAAACACGCGGGACCGGACGCGAGGGCCGAGGTCAGCGTGGTACGGGTGGGGCCGAACGCGGAGGTCACGGTCATCGACAACGGCACCGGCACGGGCGACGGCGCCACCGGGGGCGACGGCGGGGGCCACGGTCTGCTCGGGATGCGCGAGCGCGTCAGCGCGCTGGGCGGCACCTGCACGGCGGGACCCCGCTACGGCGGTGGCTTCCGGGTGCAGGCGATACTGCCGGTCAAGGCCGCCGACACGGCCCGCACCGCGGAGGCCCGCAAGGCGGCCGACGCCGTCCGGGCGGCCGAGGGACCGGGGGAAGGCTGCGCATGACGATCAGGGTGGTACTCGCGGACGACCAGGCGCTGCTGCGCTCCGCGTTCCGTGTGCTCGTCGACTCCGAGCCGGGGATGCTCGTGGTGGGCGAGGCGTCGGACGGGGCCGAGGCGGTCGAGGTGGCCCGGGCGACCCGGGCCGACGTGGTGCTGATGGACATCCGGATGCCCGGGACGGACGGGCTCGCCGCGACCCGCATGATCAGCGAGGACCCGGATCTCGCCGATGTCCACGTGGTCATGCTCACGACCTTCGAGGTGGACGAGTACGTGGTGCAGTCCCTGCGGGCGGGGGCTTCGGGCTTCCTGGGCAAGGGCGCCGAGCCCGACGAGCTCCTGAACGCCATCCGGATCGCGGCGGCCGGCGAGGCGCTGCTCTCGCCCGTGGCCACCAAGGGCCTCATCGCCAGCTTCCTCGCCCAGGGCGGCAGCTGGGACGGCACGGGCGAGCCGCCCGGGGCCCACGCGGAGCGCCTGGCGGCCCTCACCGGGCGCGAGCGCGAGGTTCTGGTCCAGGTGGCGGGGGGGCTGTCCAACGACGAGATCGCCGAGCGTCTGGTGGTCAGTCCGCTCACGGTCAAGACCCATGTCAACCGGGCGATGGCCAAGCTCGGGGCTCGCGACCGTGCGCAACTCGTCGTGATCGCGTACGAGTCGGGGCTGGTGCGGCCGAGGGTGGAATAACCCGACGCCCCTTTTTGGCCCGGCTTCTGTCTGCGGGCGTGTGCTGGGCCGCTCGCGCCGTTCCCCGCGTCCCTAAAGACCCTCGTTCGTCCGCGGGCCGGTGGTGGGTTGCTCGCGCCGTTCCGCGCGCCCCTTGGATAGTCGGGCTCAGCCGGGGGGGCTTGGCTCAGCCACGGGCTTTTAGGGGCGCGGGGAACTGCGCGAGCAACCGGCCACGGTCCGCAGACGAAAGCGGGTTGAGGAGGGCGCGGGAACCGCCCGGGGGGACCCCACCACCCAGGGGCGCGGGGCACCCCCGGAACGGGACGTGCCGCCCAGGGGTGCGGGGAACCGCGAGACGTGCGAGCAACCGTCACCGGGCCGCACACGAAGCCCGGGCACCCGCAGCCGCGCCTACGGCAGCGCCAGCATCCGCTCCAGCGCCAGCTTCGCGAAGCTCTCCGTCTCGGAATCCACCTGGATCCGGTTGACCAGCTTCCCGTCCGCCAGCGACTCCAGCGTCCACACCAGGTGCGGCAGGTCGATCCGGTTCATCGTCGAGCAGAAGCAGACCGTCTTGTCGAGGAAGACGATCTCCTTGTCCTCCGCGGCGAATCGATTCGCCAGCCGTCGGACCAGGTTCAGCTCGGTACCGATGGCCCACTTCGAGCCGCGCGGCGCGGCCTCCAGGGCCTTGATGATGTACTCCGTCGAGCCCACGTAGTCCGCCGCGGCCACGACCTCGTGCCGGCACTCGGGGTGCACCAGCACGTTCACGCCCGGGATCCGCTCCCGTACGTCGTTGACCGAGTCCAGCGAGAACCGGCCGTGCACCGAGCAGTGGCCGCGCCACAGGATCATCTTGGCGTCGCGCAGCTGCTCGGCGGTGAGCCCGCCGTTCGGCTTGTGCGGGTTGTAGAGCACACAGTCCTCCAGCGACATGCCCATGTCGCGGACGGCCGTGTTGCGGCCCAGATGCTGGTCCGGCAGGAAGAGCACCTTCTCGCCCTGCTCGAACGCCCACTCAAGCGCCTTCTTGGCGTTGGAGGAGGTGCAGATCGTGCCGCCGTGCTTGCCGGTGAAGGCCTTGATGTCGGCGGAGGAGTTCATGTACGAGACGGGCACGACCTGCTCGGCGATCCCCGCCTCGGTCAGCACGTCCCAGCACTCGGCGACCTGTTCGGCCGTGGCCATGTCGGCCATCGAGCAGCCGGCGGCCAGGTCCGGCAGGACCACCTTCTGCTCGTCCGAGGTCAGGATGTCGGCGGACTCGGCCATGAAGTGCACACCGCAGAAGACGATGTACTCGGCCTCCGGCTTCGCGGCGGCGTCCCGGGCCAGCTTGAAGGAGTCGCCGGTCACGTCGGCGAACTGGATGACCTCGTCGCGCTGGTAGTGGTGGCCGAGCACGAAGACCTTGTCCCCGAGCCTGTCCTTGGCCGCACGGGCGCGCGCCACCAGGTCCGGGTCGGACGGGGACGGCAGGTCGCCGGGGCACTCCACGCCGCGCTCGCTCTTCGGGTCGGCCTCGCGGCCGAGCAGCAGCAGGGCGAGCGGCGACGGCTGGACAGCGAGATCCTGCCTGGGTTGGGCGGTGGTCACGTCACGCACCCTTTCTCTTTCGCAGACGAGTTTTCGTCTAAATGACGCTATCTATCATAACCGCTTCACGTCAGTTTGACGATGGCCATAGCGTCGATGTGACACACCCCGCTTCACCCGGGCCGCACCTCCGCGGGGTCGGTTTTCCCCAGGTTTCCCCAGGCCTTTTCCGGCCCGCGCCGGGGTGTGCGAGCATGAAGGAGAGCCCCGGCATGGCCGAGGCCCACGCACGGCCCGGAATGAATCCGGCGCCCCGCCGGTTGCAACCGTCGGCAAGCAGTCTCCGTACAACCCGGGAGAGAAGCAGATGTCCGTATCGGACGAGACCACCACTGTGAGCGACGGCATCCTCCTGTCCGACGCCGCCGCGGCCAAGGTCAAGGCCCTCCTTGACCAGGAAGGCCGGGAAGACCTCGCCCTGCGCGTCGCCGTCCAGCCCGGCGGCTGCTCCGGCCTGCGCTACCAGCTCTTCTTCGACGAGCGCTCGCTCGACGGCGACGTCGTGAAGGACTTCGACGGTGTGAAGGTCGTCACCGACCGCATGAGCGCCCCGTACCTGGGCGGCGCCTCGATCGACTTCGTGGACACCATCGAGAAGCAGGGCTTCACGATCGACAACCCGAACGCGACGGGCTCCTGCGCCTGCGGCGACTCCTTCAGCTGAACCGCGCGCCTGACGCGACGACGAAGGCGGGCGCCCCTCTCGGGGGGTGCCCGCCTTCGTCATGCGCGGCGCCGCCGGGTTCAGCCCTTCGGCAGCGGCTTGCCGGTACGGGCGTCCACCACCTCACGCGCTCCCAGCGTCTGATGCAGCGTCACCGAGACCGTCTCCTTCTTCGCGACCATGACGCAGATCTTCTTGGGGTCGTGGTGCGCGACCCCCACCGAGACCCGGACCCGATCGCCGCTCTCGTCCGCCGTCGCCGCGTAGGTGTCGCAGACCCCGCCCCAGAAGGTGACGGCCAGGGAACGGCCGTCGTCGCCGACCGTGTACGAGACCAGCGCCTGGCGGCCCGTCGGGGACGACCCGGACGGCGCCGGCAGGGCGGTGCCGGGACCGGCGGGCGGGGCGGGCGGCTTCGCCAGGTACTTCGGGGCCAGCGCCGGCGCGCTGACGGTGACCGGGCGCTCGGAGCCGGTCGGCTTCACCCGGAAGAGCCAGGACGGTACGAGCGCCTGCTGCCCGTCCACGTACTGCGCGGAGAGTCCGAACACCGCCTTGTCGACGATCACCGTCGAGGGCGTGCCCTGCTTGCAGGGCTCCTGGCCGCCGCCCCGCGGGTCGCTGGGCAGCCCGCGCTGCGGGTCGCTCGGCAGCCGGCCCCGGGTGGGCTCGCCCTGCGGGTCGTCCAGCGGCACCGGGCCCGTGCAGTCCTTGCCGGTCGGGCGGCCGCCCCCCGATCCATTGAGCTGCTTCAGGGTCTCCTCGGCGCTCAGCACCGGATAGGTGGCGCCCTTCTGCGGCGCCTTCAGCAGGCCGCTGCCGCCGACCACCTGCCCGTCCGGGCCGACCCGGACGCCGGTCGTCCAGCCGAAGGTGGGCAGACCGCCGATCACCGGGTCCGCGTTCACCACCCGGACCGCGCCCATCAGCTGGGACGCGTCCAGCTTGGCGTCCTGCTGGCCCACCGCCTTCAGCACGGGCGCGGCCGCCGCCCTGGCGGCCTGCTCACCGGGCGCGGAGCCGTGGCCCGTGGGGTCGTGCTCGCCCGGGGCCACGCCCTGGCCGGTGGTGTGCATGGGGCACTTGCTGCCCTTGGGGCAGTTGTCCGTGCCGCCGGAGCCGTAGCGGGCGAACGTCCAGCTGCCCGGCGCCTTCTGGTTGACCGTCAGTACCGGACCGCCGTCGTCCCTGGTGACCCCGGCCTTCCACACGGAGCCCTCCAGGCGCGGGGGCCCGTCGATCCCCAGGGCCTTGGCCAGCCTCGCCACCTCGGCCTCGCCGACCGTACCCGCGGGCCGGTACACCGGCGCCCGCGCCGGGCCCTCGGGGAGCTTCCCCTCGGCGCGGTAGACCACCCCGTTCGGGTCCGGCTCGCCGGGGGCGATGCCCTCCCTGCCGCTGTCCAGGCCGATCGGCGGCGGACCGTCGTCCCTGCCCGCTCCGGCCTTCGCGTCCGCGGTGCCCGGGGCGGCGGGGGAGCCGCCCGAGGCGGTGGAGGCCCAGTAGACCCCGCCGCCGCCCGCGACCAGCACCGCGGCCGCGACCGAGGCGAGGACGAACGGCGATCGTCGCGTCCGCCGCTGTGCCGGCTCATCCTGCGTGTGCTCGCTGCTCACCGCATCGCTCCTGTCCATTCGTATCCCGCATCCCCTTTACGGGGGACAGGCTTTGGACGGAGCGGGGGAGCGCGCGGTTCCCTCCGCGCGCTGCCCCCGTCGCCCGGGGCCCGCCGGGGCCGCCCCCGGGAACGGTCCCGGGGAGCTGTCGGGAGGGCTCAGTCGCCGTAGTCGGACATGGTGGCGATGAGCTCCACCGAAGACGGTGGCACGGACACCCCGTGGATCCGCGAGGGTGGCACGGGCGCGGGCGCGGCGGCCGCCGGGACCACCCAGTGGGGGGCCATACGGACACAGGCGCCGCGCAGCTCGGCGAGGCTCGGTTCGGCCGTGACGGCCGGTGTGACGTTTCCGGTGCGCTTCATGGTTTCCCTATTCCGCATGGCAGCCGAGGGGAACCATGCGGAAAAAGAACCGTTACGGGGTAGTTTCAGCCCTTCAGCGGAACCTCGGCGACCCGGTAGCGTTAGCTGTCAACAGTCCTCCACGCAGGAGTGTCCTAGCCGTGCGTATCGCAGTCACCGGCTCCATCGCCACCGACCACCTCATGACCTTCCCCGGCCGATTCGCCGACCAGCTGGTCGCCGATCAGCTGCACACGGTCTCCCTCTCCTTCCTCGTCGACAACCTCGACGTGCGCCGGGGCGGTGTGGGCGCGAACATCTGCTTCGGGATGGGGCAGCTCGGCACCCGGCCGATCCTCGTCGGCGCCGCCGGCTCCGACTTCGACGAGTACCGGGCCTGGCTGGACCGGCACGGGGTGGACACGAACTCGGTCCGTATCTCCGAGGTCCTGCACACCGCCCGCTTCGTGTGCACCACGGACGCCGACCACAACCAGATCGGCTCCTTCTACACGGGCGCGATGAGCGAGGCCCGCCAGATCGAGCTCCAGGCGGTGGCCGAGCGCGTGGGCGGTCTCGACCTCGTCCTCATCGGCGCCGACGACCCCGAGGCGATGCTGCGCCACACCGAGGAGTGCAAGACGCGCGGGATCCCCTTCGCGGCCGACTTCTCCCAGCAGATCGCCCGGATGTCCGGCGACGACATCTGTACGCTCCTGGAGGGCGCGAAGTACCTCTTCTCCAACGAGTACGAGAAGGGGCTCATCGAGTCCAAGACGGGCTGGAGCGACGAGGAGATCCTGGGGAAGGTCGGCTACCGGGTCACCACCCTCGGCTCGCGCGGCGTGCGCATCGAGCGCGTGGGCGAGGGCGCGATCGAGGTCGGCTGCCCGGAGGAGGACGCCAAGGTCGACCCGACCGGCGTCGGCGACGCGTTCCGCGCGGGCTTCCTGTCGGGCCTGTCCTGGGGGGTCGGCCACGAGCGGGCCGCGCAGGTGGGGTGCATGCTGGCGACGCTGGTGATCGAGACGCTCGGCACCCAGGAGTACCAGCTGCGGCGGGCGCACTTCATGGACCGCTTCACCAAGGCGTACGGAACGGACGCGGCGGACGAGGTCCGAACGTACCTGTCCTGACGCCCAGCGCCCCGGCGTCGGCGGGCACCGCCCGACGCACACCGGGACGGCTCCCGTCGCTGTGGGCACGGCGCGCCGGGGCGCCGGCCGCCCCACACGGCTGTGGGCGCCGCCCCGCCGCTGTGGCACCGCCCCCGTGCCGCTGGGGGCCCCTCGCCGCTGTGGGAGCCGCCCTCCCTCCCGCCGCTGTGGGCATGCGTGCCGCCAGGGGCGGCACGGGTGGGCACAGCGGCGCCCCCGCTCCCGCCGGGCTGCGCACCCCGTCTGCCCCGGTTCCGCCGTCGGCGGGTGCGGGTGTGTGGGGGCTGGTCGCGCAGTTCCCCGCGCCCCTGAAGGGCCTGGGCTGCGCCCGGCCCCCTCAGGGCACACACCTAGCCCCGCTGAGAACACGCACCCCAAACCCCGCTCAGGAAACGCGCCGCACCCCGTGAGCCATCCCGCACCCCAAGCCCCGCTCAGGAAACGCGTCGCACCACATAAGCCGACCCCCGCTCCCGAGCCTCCTCTCCCACGTACTCCTGCCCCCGCATCCCGCACCACGCCGGGATGTCGAGGCGGGCGGCCTCGTCGTCGGCGAGGATCGTGATCGTGGCGCCCAGCGGGACGTCGTTGATCGCCTTGGCGAGTTCGATCACCGGGAGCGGGCAGCGCTTGCCGAGGGCGTCGAGGGTCAGGTCGCCGGAGGGCGCGGCGGGTGCCGGGGAGGACGCGGGGGCGCCCAGCCGCGCCCGTACCGACGCCACCACCCGGGGCAGCACCTCCAGGAACCGGTCCACGTCGGACGCCTCGGTGCCCCACGGCAGCGAGACCCGGACGTTCCCCTCGCTCAGCACCCCCATCGCCCGCAGCACATGGCTGGGCGTGAGCGTGCTGCTCGTACAGGACGAACCGGACGAAACCGAGAAGCCCTCGCGGTCCAGCTCGTGCAGCAGGGTCTCCCCGTCGACATAGAGACAGGAGAAGGTGACCAGATGCGGCAGCCGCCGCACCGGGTCCCCGACCACCTCCACGTCCTCCACCAGCCGCGCCACCCCGGTACGCACCCGGCCGACCAGCTCGCGCAGCCGCTCCGCCTCGGCCGCCGCCTCCGCCCGCACCGCCCGCAGGGACGCCGCCGCCGCCACGATCGCCGGGATGTTCTCGAAGCCGGGGGCCCGGCCCGACTCCCGCTCGTCGGCGGGGCCCGGCGGGGCGAACCGCACGCCCTTGCGGACCGCCAGCAGTCCGACCCCCGACGGCCCGCCCCACTTGTGCGCGCTCGCGGCCAGCAGCGACCAGCCCTCCTCGACCGGGCCCCACGCCAGCGACTGGGCCGCGTCCACCAGCAGCGGCACCCCCGCCTCCCGGCACGCCGCCGCCACCTCGCCCACCGGCTGGACCGTGCCCACCTCGTGGTTGGCGGACTGCAGGCACGCCAGCGCCGTGTCGGGGCGCAGGGCGGCGGCGAACGCGGCGGAGGAGACCGCGCCGGTCCGCTCGACCGGCACCCGCGTCACCTCGCCGCCGTCCGCCTCCAGGGCCCCGCCCGCGTGCAGTACGGAGGAGTGCTCCACCGCCGACACCACCAGATGGCGGCCGACACGTCTGCGCCCGGCGAGGGAACCGTAAATTCCGGAGTGCACCGCCCGGGTACCCGAAGAGGTGAACACGAGCTCGTCCGGGCGGCAGCCGACGGCCTCGGCCGCGGCCTCCCTGGCCGCGTCGAGCAGCAGCCGGGCCCGTCTGCCCTCGCGGTAGAGCCGGGCGGGGTCGGCCCACCCCTCGTCGAGGGAAGCCATCAGGGCCTGGCGGGCCACGGGGTGCAGGGGGGCGGAGGAGGCGGCGTCGAAGTAGGGCACACGATCACGCTATCCCCGGCGGGGTGCGGGGTGCGGGGTACGCGTCCCCGGGGCGCAGGTCCCCGGGATGCGGGGTGCGGGTCCCCGGGGCGCGGGCCACCCGTCCCCGCGCCCCCTTCGAGGCGACCCCGCACCGCCCCACTCCCCGTACACCCGTACGGAAAGACCCGTCAGATGCCTCCCGGAGGCCCGGATTCCACCCCTTCGGGGGCCCCGGCGGCGCGTTGGGCACCCTCCCCGCGCGACCCCAAATAGCGTCCAGTAGGGTTTGCTCCGCATAAACATCCAAACCCCTGCCCGCGGCCAGGGCGGCGACCGACCAGCGAGACGGACGGCCGGAGCCGGCCGGCGCGGGCGAGACTCTCGGGAAGGCGCTACGTGAGTCCCAACGGCTCCGACCTCCCCCGCTGCCTAGAGGGCGCGGGCGGTTCCCCCACGTCGAGGCGCCCGATGCGGCGGAAGCTGCTGCAGGTGTCGACCGCGGGCCTGGTCCTGGCTACCGCCTCCGGTTGCTCGTACAACTGGAAAGACTTCCCTCGCCTAGGTATGCCCACCCCGGTGACGGAGGAGGCTCCGCGGATCCTGTCCCTCTGGCAGGGTTCGTGGGCGGCCGCGCTCGCCACGGGCGTGCTGGTCTGGGGCCTGATCCTGTGGAGCGTCATCTTCCACCGGCGCAGCCGCACCAAGGTCGAGGTACCTCCGCAGACCCGGTACAACATGCCCATCGAGGCGCTGTACACGGTCGTCCCCCTCATCATCGTCTCGGTGCTCTTCTACTTCACCGCGCGCGATGAGTCGAAGCTCCTCGAGCTCTCCCCGAAGCCGGCCCACACCGTCAACGTGGTCGGCTACCAGTGGAGCTGGGGCTTCAACTACGTCGAGAACGTGGACGGGAACCCGGCCACGGGCGACGCCGCCAAGTCCAAGGAACTGTCCGCCATCCCGGACCGCTTCACCAAGGACTTCCCGGCGGGCGCGGACGGTGTGTACGACGTCGGCATCCCCGGCACGCGGAACCCGCAGACCGGAAACCCCGGGCCCACGCTGTGGCTGCCCAAGGGCGAGAAGGTCCGCTTCGTGCTGACGTCCCGTGACGTCATCCACTCCTTCTGGGTGGTCCCCTTCCTGATGAAGCAGGACGTCATCCCGGGGCACACCAACTCCTTCGAGGTGACCCCGACCCAGGAGGGCACCTTCCTCGGCAAGTGCGCCGAGCTGTGCGGTGTCGACCACTCCCGGATGCTCTTCAACGTGAAGGTCGTCTCCCCGGAGCGCTACCAGCAGCACCTCAAGGAGCTGGCGGCGAAGGGCCAGACCGGCTACGTGCCGGCGGGCATCGCTCAGACCGACCCCGCCAAGAACGCGGAGACGAACAAACTGTGAGCATCCTCAACGAATCCCAGGGTGCCGCGGCAGCAGACGACTCGTACGAGAACGAGCTGCCGGTCCGGCGCAAGCAGCCGGGGAACGTCGTCGTGAAGTGGCTGACCACCACTGACCACAAGACGATCGGCACGATGTATCTGGTCACGTCGTTCGCGTTCTTCTGCATCGGCGGGATCATGGCGCTCTTCATGCGCGCCGAACTCGCCCGCCCCGGCACGCAGATCATGTCGAACGAGCAGTTCAACCAGGCGTTCACGATGCACGGCACGATCATGCTGCTGATGTTCGCGACGCCGCTGTTCGCCGGATTCGCGAACTGGATCATGCCGCTGCAGATCGGTGCGCCCGACGTGGCGTTCCCGCGGCTGAACATGTTCGCCTACTGGCTCTACCTGTTCGGCTCGACCATCGCGGTCGGTGGCTTCCTCACCCCGCAGGGCGCGGCCGACTTCGGCTGGTTCGCCTACTCCCCGCTGTCGGACGCGGTCCGCTCGCCGGGCGTCGGCGCCGACATGTGGATCATGGGTCTGGCCTTCTCCGGCTTCGGCACGATCCTCGGCTCGGTCAACTTCATCACCACGATCATCTGCATGCGCGCCCCTGGCATGACGATGTTCCGGATGCCGATCTTCGTGTGGAACGTCCTGCTGACCGGTGTGCTGGTCCTGCTCGCGTTCCCGGTCCTGGCCGCCGCGCTGTTCGCCCTGGAGGCGGACCGCAAGTTCGGTGCCCATATCTTCGACGCGTCCAACGGCGGCGCGCTGCTGTGGCAACACCTCTTCTGGTTCTTCGGCCATCCAGAGGTGTACATCATCGCTCTGCCCTTCTTCGGCATCATCTCCGAAGTCATCCCGGTGTTCTCCAGGAAGCCGATGTTCGGCTACATGGGCCTGGTGGGCGCGACGATCGCCATCGCCGGTCTGTCCGTGACCGTGTGGGCGCACCACATGTACGTCACGGGCGGCGTGCTCCTGCCGTTCTTCTCGTTCATGACGTTCCTCATCGCGGTACCGACCGGTGTGAAGTTCTTCAACTGGATCGGCACGATGTGGAAGGGCTCGCTGTCCTTCGAGACCCCGATGCTCTGGGCCGTCGGCTTCCTGATCACCTTCACCTTCGGTGGTCTGACCGGCGTCATCCTGGCCTCGCCCCCGATGGACTTCCACGTCTCCGACTCGTACTTCGTCGTCGCGCACTTCCACTACGTCATCTTCGGCACCGTGGTCTTCGCGATGTTCTCCGGCTTCCACTTCTGGTGGCCGAAGTTCACGGGCAAGATGCTGGACGAGCGCCTGGGCAAGATCACCTTCTGGACGCTGTTCGTGGGCTTCCACGGCACGTTCCTGGTGCAGCACTGGCTCGGTGCCGAGGGCATGCCGCGTCGTTACGCGGACTACCTCGCCGCCGACGGTTTCACCGCGCTGAACACGATCTCGACCATCAGCTCCTTCCTGCTGGGCCTGTCGATCCTGCCGTTCCTGTACAACGTCTGGAAGACCGCCAAGTACGGCAAGAAGATCGAGGTCGACGACCCGTGGGGCTACGGCCGTTCGCTCGAATGGGCGACGTCGTGCCCGCCGCCGCGGCACAACTTCCTCACCCTGCCGCGTATTCGCTCCGAATCCCCGGCGTTCGACCTGCACCACCCGGAGATCGCGGCTCTCGACCAGCTCGAGAACCACGGCGCCGGTGGCGACGCGGCGCTGGCCGGCAGCAAGGAGGCGGGCAAGTGAAGATCCAGGGCAAGATGTTCCTCTGGCTCTCCGTCTTCATCCTGATCATGGCCGTCGTGTACGGCGTGTGGTCGAAGGAGCCGGCCGGTGCCACCGCTCTCGTGATGGCCTTCGGCCTGAGCGTGATGATCGGCTTCTACCTGGCCTTCACGGCCCGGCGGGTCGACGCGGGCGCGCAGGACGACAAGGAGGCCGATGTCGCGGACGACGCCGGTGAGCTGGGATTCTTCTCCCCGCACAGCTGGCAGCCGCTCTCGCTCGCCGTCGGTGGCGCGCTGGCGTTCCTGGCCATCGCGATGGGCTGGTGGCTGCTGTACTTCTCGGCGCCGCTGATCCTCATCGGGGTCTACGGCTGGGTGTTCGAGTACTACCGCGGCGAGAACCAGAACCAGTAGGTCCCCGCACGCACCCGTGAAGGGCCCCGCGGCTCGTACCGAGCCGCGGGGCCCTTCCGCGTACCCGGGGGCCGTTCCCGGGCCGCCCAGGGGGAGCACCGCCCGTTTGCAGTCCTCCCGCGCGCCGAACCGGCCCGCTCTTCATAACGTGTGGGCATGAGTCAGGCACCGCGTATCCGTACCGTCCTCGGCTGCACCCTGCTGGTCATCGCCCTGGGGGCGGGCGCCGCCGGGTGCGGCCACTCCGGCGGCGACGGCAACCCGCTCTCGGCCAAGCCCTACGACGCGGCCGGCCAGGTCGCGTACAACGGTCCGGCGGGCAGCGCGAAGGCGGACCCGGACAAGCCCCTGGAGATCACCGCCAGGGGCGGCCGCGGCCGGATCACGGACGTGACGGTCGCGGACGCGGCGGGCCGCTACCTCGCGGGCGAGCTCGACGGCGACGGCAACCGCTGGCACTCCACCTCGCCGCTGGTCGCGGGGACCCACTACACCGTGGTGGTCTCCACGGAGGACTCCGACGGGGCTCCGGGGCGCCGTACGCTGACGTTCGACACCACCGCGCCCACGGACACCGTGAAGGTCGAATTCGGCCCGGACGCGGGCAAGTACGGCGTCGGGCAGCCCATCACGGCGGAGCTCAGCAAGCCGGTCAAGGACAAGGCGGCCCGCTCGGTCGTGGAGCGGGCCCTGAAGGTCGAGTCCACGCCCTCGGTGGAGGGCGCCTGGTACTGGGTGGACGACAAGACCCTGCACTACCGGCCCAAGGACTACTGGCCCGCGCACGCGACCGTCAGGGCCACCTCGCGCCTGGAGGGCGTGCGGATCGCGGACAAGCTCTACGGCGGTCCCGCCAAGCCGTTGAAGATCACCACCGGTGACCGCATCGAGGCCATCACGGACGCGGCCACGCACTACATGACGGTCAAACGCAACGGGGAAGTGATCAATACCATTCCGGTGACCACCGGCAAGCCGGGCTTCTCCACCCGCAACGGCGTCAAGGTGGTGCTGGGCAAGCAGTACTACGTACGTATGCGCGGGGAGACGGTCGGGATCTCGGCCGGCAGCGCCGACGCGTACGACCTGCCGGTCTACTACGCGACCCGGGTCACCTGGAGCGGCGAGTACGTGCACGCGGCCCCCTGGTCGGTGGGCTCGCAGGGCGCGGCGAACGTCAGCCACGGCTGTACGGGCATGTCCACGGGGAACGCGGCCTGGTTCTACGAGACCGTCACCGAGGGCGACATCGTCAAGGTCGTCAACAGCATCGGCGAGGACATGACGCCCTTCGACAACGGCTTCGGCGACTGGAACGTGGACTGGGACAAGTGGCGCAAGGGCAGCGTGCTCCAGGCCGACGCGAAGGCCGGGCAGAGCAAAGTGAACTCCGCCCGGCTGCGGCCGCAGGTCTAGGGCCTGCCCGGTGGGGGCTGGGGCGGGGGGATCAGGCCCGGGTGGCCAGGGCGCCGTCCGGACGGCGCTGACGCAGCAGGGCGGCCAGCGCGGCCGCGAACTCGACCGGTTCGACCGGGAGGGTCACCGCGGCGTCCGCGCGGCTCCAGGTGGCCAGCCAGGCGTCCTGGGGGCGCCCCATGAGCAGCAGCACGGGCGGGCACTGGAAGATCTCGTCCTTGATCTGCCGGCAGATGCCCATGCCCCCGGCCGGGGCGGCCTCCCCGTCCAGGACGCACACGTCGATGCCGCCGCGGTCCAGCTCCTTGAGGACGGCGTGCGGGGTCGCGCACTCCAGGAACGTCACCGGGGGAACATCGGAGGCGGGCCTGCGCCCGGCGGCGAGCCGCACCTGCTCACGGGTGTTCGCGTCGTCGCTGTAGACAAGTACGGTGGCGCTCGACTGCATTGTTCCTCCGATTCGACGGCGGTACGGGCTCGGGAGCCGATGCGCGGATGCTACTCCGTCCGACACGGTGTCAACACCGCTTCGGCGAGCCCCCGGATGGGCCGTTCGGGCAGGACACGGGGTGCGGACACACCGAACGGCACCCCCCGGAGTGAGCGCGAGATAAGCGACCGACATAATGTCGGTCGTGGCGACAGCAACGACAGTAGAAACCGGGCACGCGCACCCGTCGGTCAATCGGCCGAACCTCACCAGCGTCGGAACCATCATCTGGCTGAGTTCCGAGCTGATGTTCTTCGCGGCCCTCTTCGCGATGTACTTCACCCTGCGATCGGTGACGGGTGCCGAGCACTGGAAGGAAATGGCGTCCTCGCTGAACCTTCCGTTCTCGGCGACGAACACCACGATCCTGGTGCTCTCCTCCCTCACGTGCCAGCTCGGCGTCTTCGCCGCCGAGCGGGGCGACGTGAAGAAGCTGCGCACCTGGTTCACGATCACGTTCGTGATGGGTGCGATCTTCATCGGAGGCCAGGTCTTCGAGTACACCGAGCTGGTGAAGAAGGACGGCCTCTCGCTGTCCTCCGACCCCTACGGCTCGGTGTTCTACCTGACCACCGGCTTCCACGGTCTGCATGTGACAGGCGGTCTCATCGCCTTCCTGCTGGTTCTCGGCAGGACGTACGCGGCCAGAAGGTTCACCCACGAACAGGCGACCGCCGCCATCGTCGTGTCCTACTACTGGCACTTCGTCGATGTCGTCTGGATCGGCCTCTTCGCCACGATCTACCTGATCAAGTAATCGGGCACGCAGACCCGACACCATCCCGCACTGACGCAGAAGATCCTGACACCGGGGTAATCCGTGAAAAAGCTCTCCGCACGACGACGCCATCCGCTGGCGGCGCTCGTCGTCCTACTCCTCGCGCTGGCGGCCACCGGGGGGCTGTACGCCGCGTTCGCGCCCGCGGACAAGGCGAAGGCCGACGAAACCGCCCAGTCCCTCGCCATCGACGAGGGCAAGAAGCTCTACTCCGTCGGCTGCGCCAGCTGCCACGGAACCGGCGGTCAGGGCACCTCTGACGGCCCGTCCCTGGTCGGCGTCGGCTCCGCCGCCGTGGACTTCCAGGTCGGCACCGGCCGGATGCCGGCGCAGCAGCCCGGCGCCCAGGTGCCGAAGAAGAAGGTCATCTACTCGCAGGCCGAGATCGACCAGCTCGCCGCGTACGTCGCCTCCCTCGGCGCCGGCCCGATCAAGCCGACCGAGAAGCAGTACAGCCCGGAAGGCGCGGACATCGCCAAGGGTGGCGAGCTGTTCCGCACCAACTGCGCCCAGTGCCACAACTTCTCCGGCAAGGGCGGCGCGCTGACGCACGGCAAGTACGCCCCGAGCCTGGAGGGCGTGGACCCGAAGCACATCTACGAGGCCATGCAGACCGGCCCGCAGAACATGCCGTCCTTCCCCGACACGACGATGCCGCAGAAGCAGAAGCAGGACATCATCGCGTACCTGGACGCCGTGAACAGTGAGAAGACGGCGAGCCCCGGTGGCCTGTCGCTGGGGGGCCTCGGTCCCGTCAGTGAGGGCCTGTTCGCCTGGATCTTCGGCCTCGGTGCCCTCATCGCAGTCGCCATCTGGATCGCGGCCCACTCCGCTAAGGCCAAGAAGTCATGAGTAGCCAAGACAATTCCGAGAACCTGCCCAGCGAGCAGGACCCCGAGCACGGCTCGGTCGAGCGCGCCCGCGACCCGTTCGCGGACCCGGGGCTGCCGCCCCACCGTCCGCGCGTCCAGGACATCGACGAGGCGGCCGCCAGGCGCTCCGAGCGCGTGGTCGCCGGTCTCTTCATGCTCTCGATGGTCGCCACGGTCGCCTTCATCGCGTCCTTCGTGATCTTCCCGATCGACAAGATCGTCTACATCTTCCCGTTCGGGCACGTCAGCGCGCTGAACTTCTCCCTGGGTCTGACCCTGGGTGTCGCGCTGTTCTGCATCGGCGCCGGCGCGGTCCACTGGGCCCGCACGCTGATGGCCGACGAGGAGATGTCGGACGAGCGTCACGAGATCGCCGCTCCGCCGGAGGTCCGCGAGAAGGTCATGCGGGACTGGGCGGACGGCGTCCGCGAGTCCGGCTTCGGCCGCCGCAAGCTGATCCGCAACACCATGTACGGCGCGCTGGCCATGGTGCCGCTCGCCGGTGTGGTGCTCCTGCGCGACCTGGGCACCCTGCCCGAGGACAAGCTGCGCAAGACGATGTGGGCCAAGGGCAAGGCCCTCATCAACATGAACACCAACGAGCCGCTGCGTCCCGAGGACGTCGCCGTCGGTTCGCTCACCTTCGCCAAGCCCGAGGGCCTGGAGGAGGACCAGCACGACTTCCAGACCCAGATCGCCAAGGCCGCCCTGATGATCGTCCGGCTCCAGCCGGAGAACATCAAGGACAAGCGCGAGCTGGAGTGGTCGCACCAGGGCATCGTGGCGTTCTCGAAGATCTGCACCCACGTCGGTTGCCCGATCAGCCTGTACGAGCAGCAGACCCACCACGTGCTCTGCCCGTGCCACCAGTCCACCTTCGACCTCTCCGACGGGGCCCGCGTCATCTTCGGCCCGGCCGGTCACGCTCTGCCGCAGCTGCGCATCGGCGTGAACAGCGAGGGTTACCTCGAAGCGCTCGGCGACTTCGAAGAGCCCGTCGGTCCTGCCTTCTGGGAGCGCGGATGAGCACCACCACGACCGACGAGCGCCGCGAGGCCGGCAACGGCGAGAAGTTCGCCGACTGGGCCGACGGCCGGCTGGGGATCTACACCCTGGCCAAGACCAACATGCGCAAGATCTTTCCGGACCACTGGTCCTTCATGCTCGGCGAGATCTGCATGTACACGTTCATCATCATCATCCTCACGGGTGTGTACCTGACACTGTTCTTCCACCCGAGCATGAACGAGGTCGTCTACGACGGCTCCTACGTTCCGCTCCAGGGCGTACAGATGTCCGAGGCGTTCAACTCGACCATGCACATCAGCTTCGATGTGCGCGGTGGTCTGCTGATCCGGCAGATCCACCACTGGGCGGCGCTGATCTTCCTCGCCGGCATGTTCGTGCACATGATGCGCGTCTTCTTCACGGGCGCGTTCCGCAAGCCGCGCGAGGTCAACTGGCTCTTCGGCTTCCTGCTGTTCTTCTGCGGCATGTTCACCGGCTTCACCGGCTACTCGCTCCCGGACGACCTGCTCTCGGGCACCGGCGTCCGGTTCATGGAGGGCGCCATCCTGGGCGTGCCGGTCGTCGGCACGTACCTGTCGTTCTTCATCTACGGCGGCGAGTTCCCCGGCGGCGACTTCGTGGCCCGGTTCTACTCGGTCCACATCCTGCTGCTGCCCGGCATCATGCTCGGCCTGATGATCACTCACCTGATCCTGGTCTTCTACCACAAGCACACCCAGTTCGCGGGCCCCGGCCGCACCAACAAGAACGTCGTGGGCGCGCCGCTGCTGCCCGTCTACACGGCCAAGGCCGGCGGCTTCTTCTTCCTGGTGTTCGGTGTCATCGCGGTCATCGCCGCGATCGCCTCGATCAACCCGATCTGGGAGATCGGCCCCTACCGCCCGGACCAGGTGTCGACCGGCGCCCAGCCCGACTGGTACATGGGCTTCGCCGAAGGCCTCATCCGAGTGATGCCGGGCTGGGAGATCAACCTGTGGGGCCACACGCTGGTCCTCGGTGTGTTCATCCCGCTGGTGATCTTCCCGCTGGTGCTCTTCGCGATCGCGGCCTACCCGTTCATCGAGGCCTGGATCACCAAGGACACCCGCGAGCACCACATCGCCGACCGTCCGCGCAACGCTCCCGTCCGCACCGGTATCGGTGTGGCGTGGGTGACCGCGTACATGGTGATGCTGGTCGGTGGTGGCAACGACCTGTGGGCGACCAACTTCAACCTGTCGCTCAACGCCATCACCTGGTTCGTCCGGATCGCGTTCTTCGTCGGCCCGGTCGTCGCGTTCATCGTCACCAAGCGGATCTGCCTGGGCCTGCAGCGCCGGGACGCCGAGAAGGTGCTGCACGGTCGCGAGACCGGCATCATCAAGCGGCTGCCGCACGGTGAGTTCGTCGAGGTCCACGAGCCGCTCGACGCGGGCCAGCTCTACAAGCTCACCGCACACGAGCAGACCCGTCCGGCCGAGCTGCCGGCCGCCGTCGACGAGAACGGTGTCAAGCGCAAGGTCTCCCGTATGGAGAAGCTGCGCGTCAAGCTCCACAAGGGTTACTTCGGCGAGCAGAGCCAGATCGCCAAGCCGACCGCCGAGGAGTACGAGGAGATCACCAGCGGCCACGGCCACCACTGATCCCCTCCCAGCGCACCGCTGTACGCCACACAGCACGGGGCCCCGTCCACGCGATGGACGGGGCCCTTCGCCGTCCCCGGGGCTGGATAGGGTGTTCCCATTCCCCATCCGTCGGTGGACCCAGGAGTGGACCATGAACGTTGTGACCCCGGCAGGCGGCGACAGCGTGGCGGCCTACTCCTGGCCGGGCGTACTGGAAGCCCTGCTCAGCGGCACCGACCAGAGCGCCGAGGCGACCGCCTGGGCGATGGACTCGATCATGCGCGGCGAGGCGACCGACGCGCAGATCGCCGGTTTCGCGGTGGCCCTGCGGGCCAAGGGCGAGACGGTCGCCGAGATCACCGGCATGGTCCGCGCGATGTACGAGCACGCCAATCTGATCGAGGTGCCCGGTCGGACCGTCGACATCGTCGGCACCGGCGGCGACGGCGCCAAGACCGTCAACATCTCCACCATGTCCGCCATCGTGGTCGCGGGCACCGGAGCCAAGGTCGTCAAGCACGGCAACCGGGCCGCCTCCTCCGCCAGCGGCGCCTCCGACGTCCTGGAGAAGCTCGGCGTCAACCTCGACCTCACGCCCCGCCAGGTGGTCCAGGTCGCCGAGGAGGCGGGCGTCACCTTCTGCTTCGCGGTCAAGTTCCACCCCGCCCTGCGGTACGTCGCCGCCGCCCGCCGCGAGCTCGGCATCCGCACCACCTTCAACTTCCTCGGCCCGCTCACCAACCCCGCCCGGGTGAAGGCCCAGGCCACCGGGGTCGCGGACGCGCGGATGGCGCCGATCGTGGCCGGGGTGCTCGCCGAACGCGGCTCCTCCGCGCTGGTGTTCCGGGGCGACGACGGCATGGACGAGCTGACGACCACCGCGACCTCCCGGGTCTGGGTGGTACGGGACGGGGCCGTGCGCGAGGAGGCGTTCGACCCCAGGGACGCGGGCATCGACCTGGTGCCGGTCCAGGCGCTGCGCGGGGCCGACGCCTCGTACAACGCGGACGTCGCCCGGCGGCTGCTGGCCGGGGAGACCGGGCCGGTACGGGACGCGGTGCTGCTCAACTCGGCGGCGGCGCTCGTCGCGCTGGACCCGGGGCCGGGCGGCCTGGTCGAGCAGATCCGGGACGGGATCGCCCGGGCGGCCGAGTCGGTGGACTCCGGATCGGCGAGACGGGCCCTGGAGCGGTGGGTGGCCGCCAGCAACGCCTAGCCCCCTCCCGCGTGTGACGTGAGGCGCGGTCCGGATGCCGGACCGCGCCTTGCGCGTACGCGAACGTATGGCAGGATGCTTTCCAAGGTCATGAGTGACAGCGACTACGGCCCCGGCCCGCTGTCCGGCAACCCTCCGTCCGTGGCGGGGTGCCCCGGGTGAAGACCAGGCCGCAGGCAGCGAGGTCGGCGGCAAGCGCGGACCCCTGCGCACCCGTTCTCCGGGTGGCGCGCCCCTGGGGTCCTGGTCCTCGAGGGAGCAGTCTCGTGAGCAAGCGAATGCGATAGGGCCTTCGGCCCCTTCTTCTGTACATCTCCGTACGCCTTCTCCGCGTACGTCGAGGTCACCCCCCGTGCGTCCGGCGCCGTCGGCCGGTCCGCCGCGCCCCGGGGGTTCCACAGCCGATTCGCCTTGTCCCGCCGGGAGATACCGCCATGTCCGCATACGCGTCCACGTCCGCCCTCACCCCCACCTCCTCCGCTGTCGCCCCGTCCCCGGCCCCGTCCGAGGAGCCCTGCTGCGCGGCGCCGCTGCCGGTGCTCGGCCGGGACGTCACCGTGCCGCTGGTCACCGGCGGCGAAGTGACGTACGCGGCCCTCGACTACGCGGCGAGCGCCCCCGCCCTCCAGCGGGTGTGGGACGACGTGGCCGCCTACGCGCCCTACTACGGCAGCGTGCACCGGGGCGCCGGCTACCTCTCGCAGCTCTCCACCGACCTGTTCGAGAAGAGCCGGGAGACGGTGGCCGAGTTCCTCGACTGCCGCCCCGGCGACCAGGTCGTCTTCACCCGTTCGACGACGGACTCGCTGAACCTGCTGGCCCGGGTGCTCCCGGCCGACTGCGAGGTCTTCGTCTTCGAGACCGAGCACCACGCGTCGCTGCTGCCGTGGCGGGACGCCCGGGTGACCTACCTCGACGCGCCGCGTACGCCCGAGCAGGCGGTGGCGACGCTGGAGCGGGCGCTGGCCGACCGCGACCCCTACGGTCCGGCCCTCGTCTGCGTCACCGGTGCCTCCAACGTCACCGGGGAGCTCTGGCCGGTGCGGGAGCTGACGGCGGCGGCGCACGCGCACGGGGCGCGGGTCGTGCTCGACGCGGCGCAGCTGGCGCCGCACCACCCCGTCTCCGTACGGGAGTCGGACGTCGACTGGATCGCCTTCTCCGGGCACAAGCTGTACGCGCCGTTCGGAGCGGGGGTGCTCGCCGGGCGCGCGGACTGGTTCCAGGAGTCCGAGCCGTACCTCGCCGGGGGCGGGGCGTCCCGTACGGTCGCGCGGCGCGCGGACGGCGGGGTGGACGTCGAGTGGCACACCACGGCCGCCCGCCACGAGGCCGGTTCGCCGAACGTGATCGGCGTGTACGCCATCGCGTCCGCCTGCAAGGCGCTGACCGAGGCGGGTTTCGACGCCCTGGTGGAGCGGGAGCGGCACCTGATCGCGAAGGTGCGCGAGGGGCTGGCGGCGGTTCCGGAGGTTCGGGTGCTGTCCCTCTTCGGCGACGACGCGCCGAGGGTCGGGGTGATCTCGTTCGTCGTGGACGGCTGGAACAGCTCGCACTTCGCGGCGGCGCTGTCGGCGGAGTACGGGATCGGGGTGCGGGACGGTCTGTTCTGCGCGCACCCGCTGGTGCGGACGCTGCTGGGCGGGCAGCCGCAGGAGCAGGGGGAGTGCGGGGCGCCGGAGGGGGAGCCGGGGGAGCGGTCGCTGAACGCGATCCGGGTGAGCTTCGGGGCCGGGACGCCGGATGAGCATGTGGAGCGCTTTGTGGGGGCGGTGCGGGAGTTGGTGGCGGAGGGGGCGAAGTGGGGGTACCGGGTGGAGGGTGGCCGCTGCGTCCCGGCGAAGTGACGCCCCGGGGCTGCGCCCCGGCCCCCTCCGGGGGCTGCGCCCCACCCCCTTTTCCGTCCGTGGACCGTGGTGGGCTGGTCGCGCAGTTCCCCGCGCCCATCAAATGCCGCTGCGCGGCATCCCCGGGGCGCCCCGAAGGGGCGCTCTGGGGGCGCGGGGAACTGCGCACCAGCCCAGCACGACCCGCGGCCACAGATGGGCGGAGGCACAAGACCCGGTTGCCGCCCGCTCAAGGGCTACGCGTCGAGGCCGATCGCGAACGCCGCCTCCAGGTCGTGCTGGGAGTAGGTCCGGAACGCCACATGCGTGTCCGTCACCTCCACGCCCGGAATCTTGCTGATCCGCCCGGGGATGATGTCCGCGAGATCGTCGTGGCGGGCCACCCGGACCAGCGCGATCAAGTCGTAGGTACCGGTCACCGAGTACACCTCGCTGACGTTCTCCAGCGACGCGATCGACTCCGCGATCTCGGGAATCCGGTCCACGCTGGTCTTGATGAGCACGATCGCGGTGATCACGGCTGGTTCTCTCCCTCGGTGGCGGCCGGCGCGGACGGCTTCGGCCGTTGCGGTCGTTTCACTCTAGCCGTCCCGCGGAACCGGACCCAGGCGTAGAGAAAGCCCAGGCCGAAGCCGACGAGATGGGCCAGGTAGGCCACTCCGGGACCGGCCGGAGCCGCCCGTACGGCCAGCCACTGGAGCACGAACCAGAACACCAGCACCGGCGCCGCCGGGAAGCGCAGCGGCAGGAAGAAGAGGAAGGGGAAGAGGCTGGTGACCCGCGCGCGGGGAAAGAGGTGGAGGAAGGCGCCCAGGACACCGGAGATCGCCCCCGACGCCCCCACCAGCGTCTGCTCGGACGCCGCGTGCGCCACCGCGTACCCGAGCAGGGCGAGGTAGCCCGCGCCGAGGTAGAACAGCGCGAAGCCGAGCCTGCCCATGCGCTCCTCGGCCATCACGCCGAAGACGTAGAGGAAGAGCATGTTCCCCAGCAGGTGCAGCCAGTTGCCGTGCACGAAGAGCGCCGTGAGGGGGGTGAGGAGCGCGCCGGGGTCACCGGCCGTGAGTTCGTTCGGGATGACACCCCACCGGGCGAAATACGCGCTCTGGGCGGCGAGCAGCGCGTCCCCCGTCCCGTACGAGGGGTTGAGGCCCGAGACGGGGCTGACGAGGAAGACCAGGCAGCAGGCCGCCAGCACGGCGTAGGTGACCGTCGGACCCCGTACCACCGCCACCCGGACGGCGCTCGGCTTGATCATGGACAGAGCATGGCGCACCGGGACCGAACGGTACAGACCGCCTCGCCGTGCCGGGGGGTACCCGGTAGGCCGTAGGGTTACGGGCAGTACATCCGCAGTTCGACGGCGCACCGCGAGATCCTGGATCACGGCTTCGACACGAATGACCCCGCGAAGCGGAAAGAGGACGGCACCACATGACGAGCGTTCCCCTGCCCACCGCCACCACCCGGTGGCGCTGCACCCTCTGCGGCAATCTGACCCGCTTCGACGTCACCCGCTCGTCCAAGGTCGTCGAGTACGTCCATCTGGACCTCGCCGGTGAGCCGAAGGTCGAGGAACGCGAGGTGGTCAGTGAGACCATCGAGTCGGTGCGCTGCCGCTGGTGCAACGCGGTGGACCGGATCGAGCTGGTGGACAGGCCGGGCGCCGGCTCCGAGTGAGCCGCCCGGGTGAGTGACGGACGACAGTTGAGGTGACGGATCGTGGAGCATGCAAGCGGTGCCGAACCGGCCGGTGCGGCCGGTGACGGCCCCGCCGAGGTGCTCGACCGACCGCTGCCCGAAGGGGTGCGGCGCAGGGTCGTCGCGCTGGTCTCGGACGCCTTCGGCGGGTTGACCGTCGCCGAACTGCCGCCGCAGCTGCGGCAGTACGCCCGTTTCACCCCGACTCGTCGTGCCAAGTTCGCCGGCAACGCCATGGCCGCGGCCCTGGAGTCCGACCCGGTCTTCCGGCAGCGGATCGGGGAGCGGTTCAAGGAGGCGCAGCCGGAGCTGGCGGGCGCGCTGGAGTCCGGCGCGCCGCCCGCGGCCGCCGACCCCGTGGACGTCGCGGCCGCCGCGTACGTCCTGCGCCCCACCGGCTGGGTGAAGCTGGTCGCGGCGGCCGGCGAGGAGGCCCAGCGGGCGGACGCCGAGCGGGCCGACGAGGAGGGCCGGCGCGAGCTGGAGCGGCTGCGCCGGGAGCTCGCCGAGGCCCACGAGCGGCTGCGCACCGAGCAGGAGGAGCTGCGCGCCGACCTGGCCGCGGCCCGCAAGGAGGCCGAGGCGCTCCAGCGCAAGCTGCGCAGCGCGCTCAGCGACGTCAAGCGCGGTGAGGCCGCCCTGCGCAAGGTCACCGGGGAGATCGACGGGATCAGAGCGGAGGCGGCGGCCCAGGTGGCCGCCGCCGAGAGCGAGTCGCGGCGGATCAGGACCCGGCTCACCGAGGCCGAGGCGTCGGTCGAGGCGAGCCGCCGCGCGGTGCGCGAGGGACGCTCGATCGAGGACATGCGGCTGCGCCTGCTGCTCGACACGGTCCTGGACGCCGCCTCCGGGCTGCGGCGCGAACTCGCCCTGCCCCCGGCCTCGGTGCGGCCCGCCGACACCGTGGAAGCGGTCGAACCGGGGCAGATGACCCCGAAGGACATCGCGGCCCGGGCGCTCTCCGAGACCGATCCGGCCCTGCTCGACCAGCTGCTCGCGCTGCCCCAGGTGCATCTGCTGGTGGACGGCTACAACGTCACCAAGACCGGCTATCCGACGATGCCGTTGGAGAAGCAGCGGCTGCGGCTGCTCGGCGGGCTCTCCGTGCTCGCCGCGCAGACCGGCGCCGAGGTCACCTGCGTCTTCGACGGCGCCGAGCTGGCCGCGCCGGTGCTGCTGGCGCCGCCCCGCGGCGTACGGGTGCTCTTCTCCAAGCCGGGGGTCACCGCGGACGAGCTGATCCGCCAGCTGGTGCGGGCGGAGCCGTCCGGGCGGCCGGTGGTGGTCGTCTCGACCGACCGCGAAGTGGCCGACGGGGTGGCCAGGGCGGGGGCGCGTCCGGTTGCGTCCGTCATGCTCTTGAAGCGGCTTTCGCGCGTCTAGCAACTCCTGCGTTCAATGCCCGAATTCGGGTGATCAGTTCCCAGCGCTCTGTCAAGTGCCCATTACTACGCGTGGGATGACTGTAAAGAATCCTCCTTTCGACCGAGTTTTTTCCTATCAGGATTTGAACTGATCACAAGGAGGTCACTAGGGTCAGCTCGAACCTTCACGCGGTTGATCACTCGTCCGGGGTGGCCGTGAGGGTACCGCCGAGTCCTTCGCTGTTCGGCGCTGAGGAAGAAGGAGCTCGCCTTCGTGGCGTCCCACCGTCGACCCAAGCCTGCGAGCCGCACCCGCGTGACCGTGCTCACCGCCACCGCCGCCGCAGCCGTCGCTCTCACGTCCCAGGCCGCGCACGCGGACCCGAAGCCGTCCAAGAGCGAAGTGAAGTCCAAGGTCGACAAGCTCTACGACGAGGCCGAGCAGGCCACCGAGAAGTACAACGGCGCCAAGGAGAAGCAGGACCAGCTGGAGAAGCAGGTCGGCGCGCTCCAGGACAAGGTGGCCCGCGGCCAGGACGAGCTCAACAAGCTCCGCGACGGCCTCGGTTCGATGGCCTCGGCGCAGTACCGCTCGGGCGGCATCGACCCCTCCGTCCAGCTCTTCCTCTCCGCCAACCCGGACGACTTCCTGGACAAGGCCTCCTCCCTCGACCAGTTGAGCGCCAAGCAGACCGAGGCGCTCCAGAAGATCCAGGAGAAGCAGCGCAGCCTGGCGCAGCAGCGCAAGGAGGCCCAGGACAAGCTCAAGGACCTCGCGGACACCCGCAAGGAGCTCGGCGCCAAGAAGGCCGAGACCCAGTCCAAGCTCGCCGCCGCGCAGAAGCTCCTCAACTCCCTGACCGCCGCCGAGAAGGCCTCGCTCGCCTCCGACGACGCGCGCGCCAACCGCGCCAACGAGCGCGTCGACCTCGGCCACGAGGCCCCCGCCTCCGGCCGTGGCGCCGCGGCCCTCGCCGCCGCCCAGACCCAGATAGGCAAGCCGTACGTGTACGGCGCCACCGGCACCGCCTCGTTCGACTGCTCCGGACTCACCTCCTGGGCCTACCGCCAGGCGGGCATCTCCATCCCGCGCACCTCGCAGGCCCAGGCCGGCGCGGGCACCCAGATCGGCCGCAGCCAGCTCAAGCCGGGCGACCTGGTGCTCTTCTACGGCGACCTGCACCACGTCGGCCTGTACGCGGGCAACGGCCAGGTGCTGCACGCCCCGAAGCCGGGCGCCGTCGTCCGCTACGAGGCGATGGACAACATGCCGTTCCAGTTCGGCGTCCGCATCGCCTGACGTCAGGGCCGCACGGCCCGCCGTATAACAACTCGGTTGCCACCGCCCTCCGAACGGGCGAATTCCGGCAACTCGCGCTGACGCCACGCCCCGCCGGTGACCTGTGTTCTCCGGTGGGGCGTCACTTTGCGTACACGGCGGGGTCTTTGGACCCCGTGTGGTCGTCCGACTACTGTCCGGCGTGCGGTTCCCCCCATGACTCTTTCCACTCGTCCGCCCGCCCGGGCGGCAGGGGCCCGCACCAGCGGAAGGAGTGCGGCTTCCCGTGGCGTCCCATCGCCGTCCGACGCAGTCCGGGCTCTCCCAGAGCACCCGGGTCACCGTCCTGTCCGCCGCGGCGGCCACCGCGGCCGCGGCCTTCGCGGCCCCCGCCGGCGCCGAACCCGCCGGCACCGGCAAGGAGCGGGTCGACCGGCTCTTCGCCCAGGCGGAGGAGGCCACCGAGCAGTACAACAAGGCGGACGAGCGCGCCGACCTCCTGCGCGAGCAGGTCAAGCACGCGCAGGACAGCGTCGCCCGCGGCCAGGAGCGCATCAACCGGATGCGGGGCGCGCTCGGCGCGATCGCCGGTGCCCAGTACCGCTCCGGCGGCCTCGACCCCTCGATCGCGCTGCTGCTCTCCGAGGACCCCGACACCTACCTCGACAAGGCGGCGGCCCTCGACCGGATCGGGGAGCGCCAGAGCGCCGAGCTGCGCGAACTCCAGCACGAGCAGAGGCGGATCGGCCAGCAGCGCACCGAGGCCACCCGCAAACTCGCCGAGCTGGAGCGCAGCCGTGCGGAGGTCGCCCGGCACAAGCGCACCGTCGAGTCCAAGCTCGCCGAGGCCCGCCGGGTGCTGCTCGCGCTGCCGAGCGCCGAGCGGGCCGCCTTCGACCGGGTCTCGCGCTCGGGGCGCGGCGCGCTGCCCGACCTGAGCGGGGCGGTGCCCGCCTCCGGGCGGGCCGCGGCGGCGGTGGCGGCGGCCCGCCAGGCCGTGGGCCGCCCCTATGTGTGGGGCGCCAACGGACCCACCGGCTTCGACTGCTCGGGCCTGATGCAGTGGTCCTACGCGCACGCGGGCGTCGGGCTGCCGCGCACCTCGCAGGCGCAGCGGTACGCCGGGCGCCGGGTCTCCCTCTCCGAGGCGCAGCCCGGTGACCTGGTCGCCTACCGCTCCGACGCCAGCCACATCGCGATGTACGTGGGCAACGGCCAGGTCATCCACGCCCCCTACCCGGGCGCGCCGGTGCGCTACGACCCGGTGGGCATGATGCCCATCTCCTCGATCACCCGGGTGTGACCGTACGATCGGGGGGATGGCGGACGGCTGGCTGAGCGGCACAGGGCGACGGCGCACGGCGGGATACGGTCTCGCCGCGCTGCTGTCCCTGGGCGCCTGCACCTCCCCGGCCGCGGCCCCCGACCCCGTCACCGGCCAGGTGCAGCGCACTTTGGACGGGCGGGCCGCCGCCGTCCTCGGCCACGACGAGCGCGGCTATCTGGCCGCCCTCGACCCCGGTGCGGCGGGTCTGCGGGACGCCCAGCGCGCCGAGTTCGCCAATCTGCGCCAGGTGCCGCTGGGCGCCTGGGCGTACCGGGTCACCGGCGTCAGCCGCAGGGGCGACCGGGCCACCGCCCGGGTGGAGCTGCGCTACCGGCTCGCCGGGTACGACAGCGCGCCGGTGACCTCGGCCAGGGTCGTGGACCTCGGCGAGCGGGCCGGACGCTGGTACGTGACCGGCGACCGGGCGGGCGAGGGCGCGGCCGAACCGCTGTGGCGGCAGGGCCCGGTGTCGGTGGTGCGCGGCGCCCACAGCCTGGTCCTCGGCGTCGGCCAGGAGCGCGGGACCCTCCAGCGGATCGCGGACACCGCCGACCGCGCGGTGCCCGCCGTCTCGGGTGCCTGGCCCGGCCGCTGGGCGGGCCGGGTGGTGGTCCTGGTGCCCGCCTCGCTCGACGCGATGGCGGCGCTGCTGGCCGCGCCCCCGGCCTCGTACCGGGGGATAGCGGCGGTCACCACCGGCGAGGCGGGGGCGGCGGGGGCGGCGCCCGCGGACCGGGTGATCGTCAACCCGGAGGCCTACGGCGTACTGGGCGATCTCGGCCGGCGGGTCGTCCTCACCCATGAGACCACCCATGTCGCCACCCGCGCCCGCACCTCGTCCGCGACCCCGATGTGGCTCTCGGAGGGGTACGCGGACTGGGTCGGCTACCGGGGCACCGGGCGCACCCCCGCCGAGGCGGCGCCCGAGCTCCAGGAGGCGGTGCGGCGCGACGGGCCGCCCGGCGAACTGCCCGACGACGCCGACTTCGGCTTCGAGGGCGGCGCGGACCGGCTGGCGCGCGCGTACGAGGGCGGCTGGCTGGCGTGCCGCCTGATCGCCCAGCGCTGGGGCGAGGCGAAGCTCGGCGCCCTCTACGCCCAGGTGGGCGGGGCGAAGCACCGCGAGGGCGCGCTGGAGAAGGCGCTCAACGACCAACTGGGCACCACGCCGAGGGAGTTCACCGCCCTGTGGCGGACCTACGTCCGCGACCAGCTGGGCTGACCGGCGCCGCTCAGCCCTCCAGCTCCCCGATCGCCTCGGCGAGCCATTTCTTCTCGGCCGTGCCGGTGGCGCGGGCGATCCTGAGCATCCCCCGGCGGAAGAGGTCGGGGCTCTCCTCGGCCCGTACGGGCTCGCCGTCGCGGTAGAAGAAGCTCGCCGGGGTGTTCAGGAACGCCTGGCGGCGGCGGAGCACGGCGGCCTGTTCGGCCCGGTCGGGCAGCCGTCCGAGGAACGCGAGCAGGGTGAAGAACCGCTGCCCGTCGGTGATGTCGACGTCCCTGGGGTGCCGCAGCCGCTCCAGCAGTTCGGCGCGGCCCGCCTCGGTGAGGGAGAGGATCCGGCGCGGGGCGGCGCCGCTGCCGGGCCCGGTGCGCTGCTCCAGTTTCCCCGCCTTCACCAGACGGGTGATCGCGGGGTAGAGGGCGCCGTCGCTCACCGGGCGGACGTGGCCGCTCAGCCCTCTGATGCGCTCCTTGAGCTCATAGCCGTGCAGGGGCTCCTCGTCGAGGAACCCCAGGATCGTCAGCTCCAGCACCCGCTTCTCCTTCCGGACGCGCTTCTCCTGCCGGCCCGGCCATGATATCTCTTTTCGCGGTACCTCGATTCGATGTACCACGAAAAGAGGGGGAGGGTTTCCGTGTCACACCGCCGCCGGCTGGTCTCGCTCGCGTGCCCGGTCTACTTCGAACTCCTGGCCGGGGTCGCGGCCGGGGTGATCAACATGGTCTGGGTGGCACGGCTCGGCGGGGAGAGCGTCGCCGCGGTCGCCGTCGCCACCAACGTGGAGAACCTGCTGCTCGGACTGATCCTCATGGCGGGCACCGGCACCGCCGTGCTGGTGGCCCGGGCCCGGGGCGCCGACGACCCCGGCGGCATCAGGGCCGCCGTGCGCGGTGGCTGGGCGCTGTGGGCGCTGATCACCCCCGTGGTCGCCGTCGGCGGCTGCCTCGGCCGCGAACCGCTGGCCCGGCTGGTGCTGGGCGGCGCGGACGACGGCGTCCTGGCCCTGACGTCCGGCTACTTCGCCGTCGCCCTGCCGGGGACGGCCGTCTTCTTCGCCACCAACGTCGTCGACGGCATCCTCAAGGGCGCGGGCGACACCCGCACCCCGATGCGGCTCGCCTTCCTCGCCAACGCGCTGATCCTCGTCCTCGACCCGCTGCTCATCCTCGGCTGCGGCCTGGGCGTGCGCGGCGCGGCCCTCGCCACCGTCACCGGGCGGAGCGCCGCGCTCGCCGCGGGCATGCTCGCGCTGCGGCGCGACCCGCACCTGCGCGCCGCCCGGCTCGCCGCGCCGGGCGAGCCGTGGACCGCCGCCCTGCGCCGCACCCTCACGACCGGGCTGCCCATGTCGCTCGACTTCGTCGTCCGGATGGCCGGGGGGCTCGCGCTGGTCGCGGTGGTCGCCCGGATCGGCGTCGGGGAGGCCGCCGCGTACGGCATCGCGACCAAGGCGATGTACGCCGCCACCATGGCCTTCTACGCGGTACGCCAGGCCGCCTCCCTTCATACCGCCCAGCTGCTCGGCGCGGGGCGCGACGAGCGGGCCGCGGTCGGGCGGCAGGCCGCGCTCCTCTCCGGCGCGCTGGGGCTCACGGCCGGGCTGGTGCTGCTCGCGGCGGCGCCCTGGATCATGGCGGCGTTCGGCGCGAGCGGCGAGGTGGCGGCGGCCGGGACGCTCTATCTGCGCTGCCTCGGCCCGTACCTGGTCCTGCTCTCCGTCCTCATCGCGCTCGGCGGGGTCTTCGAGGGCAGCGGCGGCAGCCCGGCGCTCGCCGGGGTCACCGCGTGCGGCGTCGCCCTCCAGCTCCCGCTCGCCCTCGGCCTGTCCGGCGCGGGCCTGCCGGGGATCTGCCTGGCCATGGCCCTGTCCATGGGGCTCCAGTGCGCGGCCGTCGCCCGGATGTACCGGCGGCTGTGTACGGCCGGTCAGCGCACCAGGACCGAGAAGACCCTCGTGCGGACCTGCTGAACGGGAAGCGGGGGGCGGGGCACGGTGCCGCGCCACAGGCGCCGGCACGCGCTCACCGACGCCACCACCAGGAGCCCGTTGCGGACCGACAGGAGCAGCACCCCGAGCCAGTCGCTCGCCACCACGTGCGAGAACCAGATCGGGAACTCCAGCAGGGTCACCCCCGCCGCGGCCAGCACCAGATACGCGGGCCGGGCCATCGGGGAGCGGCGCACGGCCAGGCACACCGCCGCGAGCCCCACCAGCCAGATCAGATACTGCGGGCTGATCACCCGGCTGGTGGTGGTGAACAGCAGTACGGCCGTGAAGGCGGCCTCCGCCAGGGTGCCCGGGCCGGTGCGGCGCGCCCGCAGCCGCCACAGCAGCAGCCAGCCGAACGCCAGCGCCGTCAGCCCCATCGCCAGCGTGGAGACCACCGGCACGTACGGGCCGAGGAACTCCACCGACCCGTAGTTGAGCTGCACCCGCCCCCGCCAGCCCAGATGGCGGGCCACATGGAAGACGAGCGCGCCCAGCGACTCCACCTCGGTGCCCCGGTCGCGCTGGAAGGTGAGGAACGCGAAGGCGCCCGGCGCGACCGCGTGGCACCCCAGCAGGAAGACGCCCGCGGTGACGGCCGCCGCGGCCCACGCCCGGCGCGGCGCCCGGGCGAGCAGCAGTACGGGCCACACCTTCAGCAGGGCGCCGAACGCGGCGAGCGCGCCCAGCACCCGGGGGCGGCGCGCCCCGGCCAGCAGCGCGGCCACCGCGACGGCCGTCACCATCAGGTCGTAGCGGGCGTACGCGGTCGGCCCCAGCAGCGGTACGCCCCACACCCAGAGCCGGGCGCCTGCCCGGGACCCGCCGGGGCGCCCGCCCGCGTACAGCAGCAGCCCCAGGACCAGCGCGTCGGCGAGGAACGCGAGGACGAAGAAGGCGGAGGCGTAGTCGAGGAAGGGCAGGGCGGCGGGGGAGAGGATCGCCAGCGCGGCGGCCGGCGGGTACTGCCAGGTGACGTCGTCCAGCGGATACGTGCCGGTCCGCAGCACCTCGTACCAGCCCTGGTAGATCACCGACACATCGCTGGTGACGTCCGGGCCCGGGACGACCAGCACCCGCAGGACGCAGAGCAGCAGCAGGCACCGGGTGACGGCGAACACCGCGAGGATTCCCGGCACGCCCCTCGCGCGCTCTGTGCCGCTTCCTTCCGACATGCACACCCCGTCCCTGTATCGCGTGCGACGGGCCTTTCGCCCGCCACGGTCATGATGCCGGGCGGGGCCGGGCGCGAGCGACGAGGCGGGGCCGTTGGGTACTGTCGGCGGCGATGCACAAGACGTTGATCGTGACCAATGACTTCCCGCCGCGCCCCGGCGGGATCCAGGCGTTCCTGCACAACATGGCGCTGCGGCTGGACCCGGAGCGGCTCGTCGTCTACGCCTCCACCTGGAAGCGGGGCCGGGAGGGCGCCGAGGCGACCGCCGCCTTCGACGCCGAGCAGCCCTTCACCGTGGTGCGCGACCGCGCCACCATGCTGCTGCCCACGCCCCGGGTGACCCGGCGCGCGGTCGGACTGCTCAAGGAGCACGGCTGCTCCTCGGTGTGGTTCGGGGCGGCGGCGCCGCTCGGGCTGATGGCGCCCGCGCTGCGCCGGGCGGGAGCGGAACGCCTGGTCGCCACCACGCACGGCCACGAGGCGGGCTGGGCCCAGCTGCCGGGCTCGCGGCAGCTGCTGCGGCGCATCGGCGAGGGCACGGACACGATCACGTACCTGGGCGAGTACACCCGCTCCCGGATCTCCGCCGCGCTGAGCGCGCGGGCGGCCGACCGGATGGTGCAACTGCCGCCGGGCGTCGATGAGAAGACCTTCCACCCCGGCTCCGGGGGCGGCGAGGTCCGGGCCCGCCTGGGGCTCACCGACCGGCCGGTCGTGGTCTGCGTCTCGCGCCTGGTGCCCCGCAAGGGCCAGGACACCCTCATCCTCGCGATGCCCTCGATCCTCGCCCGCGTGCCGGACGCGGTGCTGCTGATCGTGGGCGGCGGGCCGTACGAGAAGGCGCTGCGCGCCCTGGCCGAGAAGACCGGGGTCGCCTCCTCGGTCCGCTTCACCGGCGCCGTCCCGTGGGCCGAGCTGCCCGCGCACTACGGCGCCGGCGACGTCTTCGCCATGCCGTGCCGCACCCGCCGGGGCGGCCTCGACGTGGAGGGCCTGGGCATCGTCTACCTGGAGGCCTCCGCGACGGGCCTGCCGGTGGTGGCGGGCGACTCGGGCGGTGCGCCGGACGCGGTGCTGAACGGGGAGACGGGGTGGGTGGTACGGGGCGGCTCGGCGGAGGAGTCGGCGTCCCGGATCGTCACCCTCCTCCAGGATCCCGATCTGCGGCGGCGGATGGGGGAGCGGGGGAGGGGTTGGGTGGAGGAGAGGTGGCGGTGGGATTTGCTGGCGGAGAGGCTGGAGCGGTTGCTGTAGGCGGGGGGTGTGGCGCGGGCGGCACGCCTGGCCGATCGCGCGGTTCCTCGCGCCCCTGAGGGGTCCGTGTTTTTGGGTGCGGCCCGGTGGTGGGCCGGTCGCGCAGTTCCCCGCGCCCCTGAAGGTCCGTGTTCTTGGTGCGGCCCGGTGGTGGGCTGGTCGCGCAGTTCCCCGCGCCCCTTAGCGGGTTGCGGGTGGGGCGGTTGTGCTGGGTCGGGGGGTGTACCCGCCCGTACTTCAGCGGCGCCCCGTAAAGGGGCGCGGGGAACTGCGCGACCAGCCCCCACCGGCCCGCAGGCGAAGGTCGGCCCTGAAGGGGCGCGGGGAACTGCGCGATCAGCCCCCACCGGCCCGCAGGCGAAGGTCGGCCCTCAAGGGGGCGCGGGGAACCGCGCGATCAGCCCCCACGTACCCGCACCTGAGGCACCGGCCCATTGAGGGGCGCGGGGAACTGCGCGAGCCGCCACCCACACCCCCCGCACCCGGACAACAGCCCGACCACCCTCCCACCCCTGACGGTCACTCAGATTCAAGACAACCTCCCCCCTTCGCGGAAGCCCAAATTCCGCCCATGCTGCCCGCATGACACCAAACCTGACGCGCCGTCACCTCCTGGGTCTCGGCGCCCTCCAGACGGCCGCCCTGCTGGGCCTGCCCAGAATCACCCTCGACCCCGCCCGCGCCGCGCAGGCGCAGCCCACCACCCACACCCCCGCCCTGGTCATCGGCTCCGGCTACGGAGCGGCCGTCGCCGCGCTCCGGCTCGGACAGGCCGGCGTCCGCACCCTCGTCCTGGAGATGGGCCGCCTCTGGGACACCCCCGCCCAGGACGGCGCGGTCTTCTGCTCGACCTCCGCCCCGGACCAGCGGTCCATGTGGTTCCGCACCCGCACCGAGGCACCTCTCGCCACGTTCCTCTGGCTGGATGTCGTCAACAAGGCCATCAGCCCCTACCCGGGCGTCCTCGACCGCGTGAACCACGGCGACATGTCCGTGTACGTGGGCCGCGGCGTCGGCGGCGGCTCCCTCGTCAACGGCGGCATGGCCGTCACCCCCCGCCGCGACTACTTCACCCAGGTCCTCCCGCAGGTCGACGCCGCCGAGATGTACGCCACGTACTTCCCGCGCGCCAACGCCATGCTCGGCGTCAACTCCATCGACCCGGCCTGGTTCGAGTCCACCGAGTGGTACAGGTTCGCCCGTACCTCCCGCAAGGCGGCCCAGAACGCCGGGCTGAAGACCGTCTTCGTCCCCAACGTCTACGACTTCGGCTACATGCGGCGCGAAGCCGCCGGCACCGCCACCCGGTCCGCGCTCGCGGGGGAGGTCATCTACGGCAACAACCACGGCAAGAGATCCGTCGACCAGACCTACCTCGCGGCAGCCCTCGGCACCGGCAACGTCACCATCGAGACCCTGCACCACGCCCGCGCGATCCGCAGGGAGCCCGACGGCACGTACGTCGTCACCGCCGACCGCACCGATCTGACCGGCCACGTCGTGGAGACCCGGGAGATCGGCTGCGGCAGGCTCTTCCTCGGCGCCGGCAGCCTCGGCACCACCGAACTGCTGCTGCGCGCCCGCGAGAGGGGCACGCTGCCCGCCCTGGACGCGGCCGTCGGCACCGGCTGGGGCCCCAACGGCAACATCATGACCGCCCGCGCGAACCACGTGTGGGACACGGTGGGCGCCAACGAGTCCACCATGCCCGCCCTGGGCATCGACGACCGCGACAACGCCGCCAACCCGGTCTTCGCCGAGATCGCTCCGCTGCCGATGGGCTTCGAGCACTGGGTGAGCCTCTATCTGGCGATCACCACGAACCCGCAGCGCGGGACCTTCTCGTACGACCCGGCGACCGACTCGGTCAGGCTCAACTGGACGCGGGCGCAGAACCAGCCCTCGGTCGACGCCACGAAGAAGCTCTTCGACCGGATCAACCTCAAGAACGCGACGATCTACCGGTACGACCTGTTCGGCAACGACACCCCGTTCGCGGACGGCTTCTGCTACCACCCGCTCGGCGGCTGCCCGTTGGGGCGGGCGACCGACAGCTACGGGCGGGTGAAGGGGTATCCGGGCCTGTACGTCACCGACGGAGCCCTCATCCCCGGCTCCATCGGCGTCAACCCGTTCGTCACGATCACGGCGCTCGCCGAACGCAACGTCCAGCGCGTCCTCGCGGAGGACGTCCCGGCCTGATTGGTCCGCCCTGATCGGTCCGGCCCGATCAGTGGGCGTAGATCGCCTCGATCTCGTCGGCGAAGTCCTTCGCCACGACGTTGCGCTTCAGCTTCAGCGACGGGGTGATGTGCCCCGCCTCCTCCGTGAACTGGGAGGTGAGAATGCGGAATTTCCGCACCGATTCCGCCTTGGAGACCGCGGCGTTGCCGTCGTCGACCGCCCGCTGCACCTCCGCCAGCAGCTCCGCGTCCTGCCGCAGCGAGGCCGCCGAGGAACCGGCCGGCTTGCCGTGGTCCGCGGCCCAGTGGGCCAGGAACTCCTCGTCGAGCGTGACCAGCGCGCCCACGAACGGCCGCCCGTCGCCGACCACCATGCACTCCGCGACCAGCGCGTGCGCGCGGATGCGGTCCTCGATCACCGCCGGGGCGACGTTCTTGCCGCCCGCCGTGACGATGATCTCCTTCTTGCGGCCGGTGATCGCGAGGTAGCCGTCCTCGTCGAGGGTGCCGATGTCACCGGTGTGGAACCAGCCGTCGGCCAGCGCCTCGGCGCTCGCCGCCTCGTTGTTCCAGTACCCCGTGAACAGGTGCTCGCCGTGCAGCAGCACCTCGCCGTCGTCCGCGATGCGCACCACGGAGCCCGGCAGCGGCTGGCCGACCGTACCGATCTTCTGGCGGTCCCACGGGTTGAACGCGGTCGCGGCGCAGGACTCGGTGAGGCCGTAGCCCTCCAGGACCGTGAAGCCGATGCCCCGGAAGAAGTGGCCGAGCCGCTCGCCCAGCGGGGCGCCGCCGGAGATCGCGTACTCGCCCTTGCCGCCCAGGACCGCGCGCAGCTTGCTGAAGACCAGCTTGTCGAAGACCTTGTGCTTGAGCTTCAGGCCGAGCGAGGGGCCCTGCGGGGTGCCGAGCGCGCGGCTGTAGGCGATCGCGGTGTGCGCGGCCCTGTCGAAGATCGCGCCCTTGCCGTCCGCCTGCGCCTTGGCCCGCGCCGCGTTGTAGACCTTCTCGAAGACCCGCGGCACCCCGAGGATCAGGGTCGGCCGGAACGCGGCCAGCTCGTCGGTGAGGTTCTTGATGTCCGGTACGCAGCCGAGCTTGATCGGCGCCATCACGGACGCCACCTCGACGAGCCGGCCGAAGACGTGCGCGGCGGGCAGGAAGAGCAGGACCGAGCACTCGCCGGTGCGGAAGAGCGGCTTGAGGCGCTCGACCACGTTGCCGCACTCCGCGAAGAAGGCGCGGTGGGTCAGCACACAGCCCTTGGGGCGGCCGGTGGTGCCCGAGGTGTAGACGATGGTCGCCGGGTCGTCGGCGTGCGCCGAGGACATCCGCTGGTCGAGCAGCTCGTCCGAGATGTCCGAGCCGCCCGCGGTGAGCTGCGCCACCGCGTCCGCCTCCAGCTGCCAGACGCCCTTGAGGGCGGGCAGCGCCGACTGCACCGCGGTGACGGACGCCAGGTGCGCCTCGGTCTCCACCACGCACAGGGTGGCGCCGGAGTCGCCGAGGATCCACTGGATCTGCTCGGGCGAGCTCGTCTCGTACACGGGGACGGTGACCGCGCCCGCGCTCCAGATGGCGAAGTCGAGCAGCACCCACTCGTAGCGGGTGCGGGAGAGCAGGGCCACCCGGTCGCCGGGCTCGACGCCCGCGGCGATGAGGCCCTTGGCCACGCCGCGGACCTCGGCGAGGAACTGGGTGGCCGTGACGTCGGTCCAGCGTCCCGCGACCTTGCGGCCCATGACCGCGACATCGGGATGCTGAGCGGCATTGCGGCGGATCAGATCCGTCAGGTTGCCGTCCGTGGGGACCTCGTACAGGGCCGGAAGGCTGAACTCGCGCAAGACTGCTGCTCCTCATCGGGCGCCGGTGCCACGGCTCTGTGTGACGCACCGGCTGCGGTCCAAGATCGGGCAGGTGCCCGGAGCAACTTGTTGGGGGTCTGCTCCGAGCACGACTGGACTGCCCGGACGTTACCCACCGGTAGTGGGTTCCCGATAGGGGGTCCTGGCCAGATGTTCGCTGCGTCACATGGATTTCGCGCCGCTTCACGCACAGTAGTCCACTCCTTTCGCGACTCGGAAGTAACCGCAGGTCCGGCGGCCTAGGGTGGCTGCATGCGAGTACATGTGATCAGCGATGTGCACGGAAACGCCGAGGGCCTGGCGAAGGCGGGCGACGGCGCCGACGCCCTGGTCTGCCTCGGTGACCTCGTCCTTTTCCTCGACTACGCGGATCACTCGCGCGGGATCTTCCCCGACCTCTTCGGTGTCGAGAACGCCCGCCGGATCGTCGCCCTGCGCACCGCCCGCCGTTTCGAGGAGGCCCGTGAACTGGGCCGTTCGCTGTGGGCCGGACTCGACCGTGAGACCGTCATCGAGGCGGCGGTCCGCCGCCAGTACGCCGAGCTGTTCGCCGCCTTCCCCACGCCGACGTACGCCACCTACGGCAATGTCGACCTGCCGACCCTCTGGCCGCAGTACGCCGGTCCGGGCACCAAGGTCCTCGACGGCCACCGGGTCGAGATCGGCGGCCGCGTCTTCGGCTTCGTGGGCGGCGGACTGCGCACCCCGATGCGTACGCCCTACGAGATCTCCGACGAGGAGTACGCGGCGAAGGTCGAGGCGCTCGGCGAGGTCGACGTGCTCTGCTCGCACATCCCGCCGGAGGTCCCCGAGCTCGTCTACGACACCGTCGCCCGCCGCTTCGAACGCGGTTCGCGCGCCCTGCTCGAAGCCATCCGGAAAACGAGGCCCCGGTACTCCCTGTTCGGCCACGTCCACCAGCCGCTCGCCCGCCGCCTCCGCGTCGGCCGCACCGAATGCGTGAACGTCGGCCACTTCGCCGCCACCTCCCGGCCCTTCGCGCTCCAGTGGTGAGGCGGGCACCGGCGTAAGGCCGCGGCCGCACGCGATAGCCTGCACGTCTACCGACCCCCACACACCGGCCCGCGCACTGGAGGAGCCACGACGATGGCGGAACACACCAGCTCGTCTATCACCATCGAGGCGGCACCGTCCGAGGTGATGGGGGTGATCGCCGACTTCGCCCGGTACCCGCAGTGGACCGGAGAGGTGAAGGAGGCCGAGGTGCTGTCGAAGGACGCCGAGGGCCGTGCCGAGCAGGTCCGCCTGGTGCTGGACGCGGGGGCCATCAAGGACGACCACACCCTCAAGTACACCTGGGACGGCTCCCGCGAGGTGAGCTGGAGCCTGGTGAAGTCCCAGATGCTGCGCGCCCTCGACGGCTCCTACAGCCTCGCCGACGCCCCCGGCGGCCACACCGAGGTCACCTACCGGCTGACCGTGGACGTCAAGATCCCCATGCTCGGCATGATCAAGCGCAAGGCCGAGAAGGTCATCATCGACCGCGCCCTCGCCGGTCTGAAGAAGCGCGTCGAGAGCGGCGCGGCCGGCACCGCCGACGGGGCCGAGAAGGCCTGAGGATGCGCACGGTCCTCGTCACCGGTCCCGGCGGCGCGGGCCGCACCACCGTCGCCGCCGCGACCGCGCTGGCGGCCGCCCGGCGCGGCGAGCGTGTCCTGCTCCTCTGCGCGGACCGCGAGGACCCGCTGGACCGGCTGCTCGGCGGCGAGGAGCCGGGGGGCCTCGACGTCGTACGCGTCGACTCCGGCGCCCGCTTCCGCACCGAACTGCTCGCCCTCCAGGACCGGGCCGGGACCGCCCTCGACCTCCTGGGCGCCGGGCGCCTCGACGCCGAGGAGCTGACCGAGCTGCCCGGCGCCGAGCAGCTCGCCCTGCTCGGGGCGGTGCGCGAGGCGGCGGGCGGCGGCCACGACCTGCTCGTCGTCGACCTGCCTCCGGTCCACCAGAGCATCGCCGTCCTCGCCCTGCCCGGGCAGCTGCGCCGCTATCTGCGCCGGCTGCTGCCCGCCGAACGGCAGGCCGCCCGCTCGCTGCGCCCGGTCCTCGCCCAGCTCGCCGGGGTCCCGATGCCCGCCCAGTGGCTGTACGAGACGGCCGCCCGCTGGGACGCGGAGCTGGCCGCCGTCGAGGCCGTGGTGCGCGACCCGGCGACGACCGTCCGGCTGGTCGCCGAGCCCGGCGCGGCCGCCGTGGCCGCCCTGCGCACCGCCCGCCTCGGCCTCGCCCTGCACGAGCTGCCCCTGGACGCGGTGATCGCCAACCGGGTTCTGCCCACCGGGTCCGCCGACCGCTTCCTCTCCGCGCTCTCCGGGCACCAGCAGTGCGCGCTCAAGGAGCTGGCCGAGGAGTTCGAGGGCGTACCGCTGCACGAGGTCCCGCACCTGGGCCGCGACCCGCGGGGCACCGAGGAGCTCGACGAGCTGATCGACGGGCCCACCGGCGAGAGGGGGCTGTGGCCCCAGGACGGCGACGCCGTACGGCCCGGGCCGTGGCACATCGAGGACCGGCTGGCCGACGACGGCGTCCTGGTGTGGCACCTGCCGCTGCCCGGCGCCCGCAAGGACGGGCTCGGCCTGGTGCGCCGGGGCGAGGAACTCCTCCTCACCGCCGGACCGTTCCGCAGGATCGCGCCCCTGCCCTCCGCGCTGCGCCGCTGCACGGTCTCCGGCGCCGGGCTCACCGACGGCGTGCTGCGGATCCGCTTCACCCCGGACCCGGATCTATGGCCCCGGACGTCCTGAACGCCGTACCCCCGTTCGGGTAACGTCGACAGCACAGACCCTTCTCCCAGCAGCTGGAGCCCGCCATGAGCGAAGCCACCGAGCGCCCCGCACCCGACGCGGATGCCTGGGCCGACGCGTGTGCCGAGGACCTCGCCGCGGAGAAGGCGCGCCGCCGCGCCGCCTCCGGGGCGCAGCCCGGCTCGGCCGCCGAGGAGCTGCGCAAACTGGTCGACGCCGTCGCCGACAAGGTCGCCTCCTTCCAGTCCTCGCTGCCCGGCGCGGCCGCGCAGAGCGCCGTGCAGCAGTTGATCGGCCAGGCCAGGGCCGTGGTCGAGCCGGTCATCGAGCGCAACCCGGACGTCTTCGACCACCTCGCCGCGGCCGGTGGCGAGCTGCTGGCCGCCTACCGCTCGGCGGTCGAGGGCGCCGAACGCCGCTGGACGGCGGGCGGCCCGGCAGGCGGCGCGTCCGGTGCCGCGCCCGGAGGGGCGAAGAAGGACGACGGCGGAGCGGGCGCGGGGCCGACCGAGCACATCGACCTGGACTGACAGACCGGTGCCCGCCCTCGGGTACGGTGGGCCTTAGCGGGGCTCGACCGAAAACTGAGGGACTTAATGGGACTCACCATCGGCGTCGACATCGGCGGCACCAAGATCGCGGCGGGAGTGGTCGACGAAGAGGGCCACATCCTCGAGACGCACACGGTGCCCACGCCGCCGACCGCTGACGCCATCGTGGACGCGATCTGCGCCGCGGTCGAAGGGGCCGGCAAGGGCCACCAGATCGACGCCGTCGGCATCGGCGCCGCCGGATACGTCGACGACAAGCGCGCCACCGTACTCTTCGCACCCAACATCCACTGGCGCCACGAGCCGCTGAAGGACAAGGTCGAGCAGCGGGTCGGGCTCCCCGTGGTGGTGGAGAACGACGCCAACGCGGCGGCCTGGGGCGAGTACCGGTTCGGCGCCGGCCAGGGCCACGAGGACGTCATCTGCATCACGCTCGGCACGGGCCTGGGCGGCGGCATCATCATCGGCAACAAGCTGCGCCGCGGACGCTTCGGCGTGGCCGCGGAGTTCGGCCACATCCGGGTCGTGCCCGACGGGCTGCTGTGCGGCTGCGGCAGCCAGGGCTGCTGGGAGCAGTACGCCTCGGGGCGCGCGCTCGTGCGGTACGCCCGCCAGCGCGCCAACGCCACCCCCGAGAACGCCGAGATCCTCCTCGGCCTCGGCGACGGCACCATCGAGGGCATCGAGGGCAAGCACATCAGCGCCGCCGCCCGGCAGGGCGACCTCGTCGCGGTGGACTCCTTCCGCGAGCTGGCCCGCTGGGCGGGCGCGGGCCTGGCCGACCTGGCCTCGCTCTTCGACCCCTCGGCGTTCATCGTCGGCGGCGGGGTCTCGGACGAGGGCGAGCTGGTCCTCGACCCGATCCGCAAGTCGTTCCGGCGCTGGCTGATCGGCGGCCAGTGGCGGCCGCACGCCCAGGTGCTCGCGGCCCAGCTCGGCAACAAGGCCGGTCTGGTCGGCGCGGCGGACCTGGCCCGCCAGGGCTGAGCACCCGCCCCCCGTACGGTGGTTGAGCGCCCGCCGCGTCCCTTCACGGACGCGGCGGGCGCTGCTCTATGTTGTGCCCCATGCCGCTCACCGATCTTCCCGCCTCCCGTACGGAGAACGGCTCGGCCGTGATCCGCGTCCTCAGCTACAACATCCGCTCGATGCGCGACGACACCGCGGCACTGGCCCGGGTGATCCGCGCCTGCGACCCGGACCTGGTCCTCGTCCAGGAGGCGCCCCGCTTCTTCCGCTGGCGCAAGGCCGCCGCGCGGCTCGCGGCGGCCAGCGGCCTCGTGGTCCTCAGCGGCGGCGCCACGGCAGCGGGGCCGCTGCTGCTGTGCTCGCTGCGGGCGGTGGTGGAGCGCACCGAGGACGTCCTGCTCCCGCTCACCCCGGGCCTGCACCGGCGCGGTTTCGCCTCGGCGGTGGTACGGGTCGGGGGCGCCCGGCTCGGCGTCCTCAGCTGCCATCTGAGCCTGCGGGCGGACGAACGCCACACCCAGGCGGGGCTACTGCTCGACCACCTCGCGGCGCTGGACGTGCCCCACGCGGTCGCGGGCGGCGATCTGAACGACCGCCCCGACGGCCGGGCCTTCCGCCGCCTGGCGGGCGCCCTCCAGGACTGCTGGGCGGTACGGCCCTGGGGCGGCGAGTACACCTCGACCCCGGCGGACCCGCACCAGCGGATCGACGCGGTCTTCGCCACGGCGGGGGTGGAGGTGTTGGGGTGCGGGGTTCCCGTGGGGCTGGCGGGGGTGTCGGGGGCGGATCTGCTGGCGGCGACGGATCATCTGCCGGTGCTGGCGGTGCTGCGGGTCCCGGCGGATTCCCCCACCCCGCCCCTCCCCTGAACCCTCAGGGGGACCTTGTCGTCCCCGCGACCCGGTGGACCCCGGGCCCCATCCGTGACCCGGTGGTGGGCTGGTCGCGCAGTTCCCCGCGCCCCTTGGGGCCTGCGTCGTCTGCGGCCCGATGGGTGGGTTGCTGGGGCAGTTCCTCGCGCCCCCTTGGGGCCTTCGATCGTCTGCGGGGCGTGGCCGCTTGCTCGCGCCGTTCCCCGCGCCCCTTCGGGGCGCCCCCCGGGGATTGCCGCGTAGCGGCATCCAAGGGGCGCGGGGAACTGCGCGACCAGCCGTCCACCGGGTCGCAGAAGACCGGGGCGGGGGCGGACCCCCCGTGGCACGGGTGGGGGCCGACGGGGCGGGACCCGGGAAAGCGAGAGCTAGACCACCGCGCCCCGGCCCGGGTCGTCCTCGCCCTCGTCGTCCTCGTTCATCCGGGCGAAGAGGGTGGCGAAGCCCCCGATGAAGCCGCCGACGCCCAGCGTGGTGAGCCACCACGTGAACTCCCACCGGAGAATCGCCGCCAGCAGCATCAGCAGCGGGCCACCGATCACCGCCAGCCAGGCGAACTTCGCCGTCACGTCCGTCTCCGGCAGCGGCGGCGGCTCCGGCGGGACGAAGTGGCCCTCGTCGCCGTCGTCCACGCCGTCGTCGGACGGCTCCTTCACCGTGAAGTCGCGCGGCCCGCCCACCCCGGGCGCGAAGACCACCGAGCTGCCCAGCGGCTTGGGCTCGGGCTCGGGCGGCTCGGGGCGCGCGGGCGCCTCGGGCGTGAGGTTGGGCTCGCTCTCCAGGAGCGCGAGGTCCTCGACCGACTTGAACGGCTTGGCGCCGGGCGGGTCGGACGGCTCGTCGCCGTACCCCGCCACGATCGCCGCCCAGGCGGCCTCCTCGTCGATCGGCTGCGGCTCTCTGTCCGCGTCGTGCTCAGCCACCGGTCGTGCTCCCCTTCATCCCGACACTAGGAGCGAGGCGGCCGATGAACGCGTAACTCTCCTCGAAGATCCGCTCCGCATCGTGGTCCAACGTCGCCACGTGGTAGCTCTGTTCCAACAGGATCTCGGTGACGTCCGCGGACGAGACCCGGCCGAGGATCCGCGCCGAGTCGGCCGGCGGCACCACATGGTCCTGCGGGCTGTGCAGCAGCAGCAGCGGCTGCGTGACCTGCGGCAGCTCGCGGTCGACCAGCCGGAAGAACGTGCGCAGGGCGTGCGCGGCGTGCAGCGGCACCCGGTCGTACCCCACCTCCGCCGAGCCCTCCTTGGCGATGTCGCTGGCGATGCCCTTGGTGGAGCGCACGAAGTGGCGCACCACCGGCAGCGCGTGCGCGGCCAGGCCGTGCACCTTGTTGCCGGGGTTGACGACCACGACACCGCTGACCGCGTCGCCGTGCTTCGCCGCCAGGCGCAGGGCGAGCGCACCGCCCATGGAGAGCCCGAAGACGAAGACCTGCTCGCACCGGCCGCTCAGGTCGCGCAGCGCCCGGTCCACTTCCGCGTACCAGTCCTGCCAGCCGGTGAGCTGCATGTCCTGCCAGCGCGTGCCGTGTCCGGGCAGCAGCGGCAGCTCGACCGTCAGCCCGCGCTCGGCCAGGAAGTCGGCCCAGGGGCGCAGCGACTGCGGGGAACCGGTGAAGCCGTGACAGAGGAGGACGCCGACCTCTCCGCCCTCGTGGCGGAACGGCTCGGCTCCAGGGAGGACCGGCACCGGGGTCTCCTGTTCATGAGCAGGGGCGGGGGAGTCGTACTTCACGGTACGCGACCGGACTGACACCGACCAGAGCCGTCACCGGCCCGCGCGCGGGAGGGCGGGTCCCGTACGGGTTAAGGTCTGTTCGACAGACAGAGGGAAGGCATCCGAGTTGATCTACGGCGCTATGAAGTTCTCCATCGGCGGGTCGCTGAAGCTTGCCTTCCGGCCCTGGGTGGAGGGCCTCGACAACATTCCCGCCGAGGGGCCGGCGATCCTCGCCAGCAACCACCTCTCCTTCTCGGACTCCTTCTTCCTGCCGGCGGTCCTCGACCGCAAGGTGACGTTCATCGCCAAGGCGGAGTACTTCACCTCGCCGGGGGTCAAGGGCAGGCTGACGGCCGCCTTCTTCAAGGGCGTCGGCCAGCTCCCGGTGGACCGCTCCGGCGCGCGCGGCGCGGGTGAGGCGGCCATCAGGAGCGGCATCGAGGTACTGGAGCGCGGTGAGCTGTTCGGGATCTACCCGGAGGGCACCCGCTCGCCCGACGGACGCCTCTACCGGGGCAAGCCCGGCGGCCTCGCGCGCGTGGCGCTGGCCACCGGCGCTCCGGTGATCCCGGTCGCGATGATCGACACCGAGAAGATCCAGCCGCCGGGGAAGGTCATGCCCAAGCTGATGCGCCCGGGCATCCGCATCGGCAAGCCGCTCGACTTCAGCCGCTACCACGGCATGGAGGGCGACCGCTTCATCCTGCGCTCGGTGACCGACGAGGTCATGTACGAGATCATGAAGCTGTCCGGCCAGGAGTACGTGGACGTCTACGCGACCGCCGCCAAGCGCCAGATCGCGGACGAGGCCAAGCGGAAGGCCGACGAGGAGAAGGCGGCCGAGCGGGCCGAGAAGGCCCGGGAGGCCGAGCAGGCCAAGCGCGCGGAGCGACCCGGCGACTGAGCGGGCCGCCCGGCAGGCCGCGACCGTTCGTTTCAGGGGTGGGGGAGCATGGCGAAGCGCGAGCGCGTCATCAGGATGTCCGTAGAGCTGCCGCTGTGGCGTGCGCTCACCGCGTACCGCGTCCTGACGATGCTCTACGCGGTGCTGGTCTTCGTCTCCGAGTACCGGCACTTCGAGCGCGCCTGGGTGGCCGTGGCCTTCCTTTCGGTGCTGGCGGTGTGGACGCTGGCGACGGTGCCGCGGGTGGCGAACGCGGCGAGCTGCACCAAGCGGTTCCTTGGCGTGGACCTGACGATCGCGCTCACCGGCATCCTGCTGACCCCGCTGGCGGACACCGACGCCCAGTCGGTGAACGGCCCGACGCTGCCCACCATATGGACGGCGGGCTCGGTGCTCGCGTTCGCGATCAAGGGCGGCTGGCGCTGGGCCGCCTTCGCCTCCTCGCTGGTCGCCGCCGCCAACCTGGTCGAGCGCGGCACCCCCACCCGGGACACGCTCCACAACGTGCTGCTCGTGTGGGTCGCGTCCATCGCCATCGGGTACGTGGTGGAGGTCGCCCGCGCGAGTGAGGCCACCCTCGCCCGCGCCCTGGAGATCGAGGCGGCGACCCGGGAGCGGGAGCGGCTGGCCCGCGACATCCACGACAGCGTGCTCCAGGTCCTCGCCATGGTGCAGCGGCGCGGCACCGCCCTCGGCGGCGAGGCGGCGGAGCTCGGCCGGATGGCGGGGGAGCAGGAGGTGGCCCTGCGGACCCTGGTCTCCAGCGGTCTGGTGCCCACCACGCGCGCGTCCGAGGACCCGGCGCTCGGCGCCCTGGTCCGTACGGTCGAGGACGACGAGACCGAGGCGCGGCCCGGGGCCGAGGACGCCGAGGTGGATCTGCGCGCCCTGCTCGCCCCGCACGCCGGATCACGGGTCTCGCTGGCGGAACCGGGCGCTCCGGTGCTGCTCGCGCCCCCGGCGGCGCGGGAGCTCGCGGCCGCTGTCAGTGCCGCGTTGGACAATGTCCGCAGACACGCGGGGGAGTCGGCCCAGGCCTGGATCCTGGTCGAGGACTGGGGGGACGAAGTGATCGTGACGGTCCGGGACGACGGTCCCGGCATCCCGGAGGGCCGGCTCGCGCAGGCCGAGGGGGAGGGGCGCCTGGGCGTCGCCCTCTCGATCCGCGGCCGGCTGCGGGACCTGGGCGGCACCGCCGAGCTGATCTCGGTGCCGGGCCAGGGGACGGAAGTAGAGCTGAAGGTTCCACGGGGGAAGGCGAAGGCATGAGTGAGCTGACGACGGTGAAGGTCATGGTGGTCGACGACCACCCGATGTGGCGCGACGCGGTGGCGCGCGACCTGGCGGCGGCCGGGTTCGACGTGGTGGCCACCGCCGGGGACGGCCCGCAGGCGGTCCGCCGCGCCCAGGCGGTCACGCCCGACGTACTGGTCCTGGACCTCAATCTGCCCGGGATGCCGGGCGTCCAGGTCTGCAAGGAGCTGGTCGGCGCCAATCCGGCGCTCAGGGTCCTGGTCCTGTCCGCCTCCGGGGAGCACGCGGACGTCCTGGAGGCCGTGAAGTCCGGGGCCACCGGCTATCTGCTGAAGTCCGCGAGCACCGAGGAGCTCACCGACGCCGTGCGCCGCACCGCAGTCGGCGACCCGGTGTTCACCCCGGGCCTGGCCGGTCTGGTCCTCGGCGAGTACCGCCGCCTGGCCTCGGACCCGGCGCCCGCCGCCGCCGACGAGCCGAAGGCCCCGCAGCTCACCGAGCGCGAGACCGAGGTGCTGCGCCTGGTGGCCAAGGGCCTGTCGTACAAGCAGATCGCCGAGCGCCTGGTCATCTCGCACCGCACCGTCCAGAACCACGTCCAGAACACCCTGGGCAAGCTCCAGCTCCACAACCGCGTCGAGCTCGTGCGGTACGCGATAGAGCAGGGCCTCGACGAGGTGTGAGCCACGCGCGCGTGGACGTGCTCCGCTCGTACGGGTGAATGACCAATCGTCAACGGCCCCCAGAATTCAAGGAATTGACCTTTCGCCCCATCCCGGGGTGACCTGCGTCACCCTTAGCGTGACCGTAGAGGCCTTCGGGGCCTCCCATGCGTCCGTCACGGCGAAGGGACAATTCCATGCGGGTCGGAGTACTGACCGGAGGCGGTGACTGCCCCGGGCTCAACGCCGTCATCCGGGGTGTCGTCCGCAAGGGCGTGCAGGAGTACGGCTTTGACTTCGTAGGGTTCAAGGACGGCTGGCGCGGCCCGCTGGAGGGGGACACGGTCAAGCTGGACATCCCCGCCGTGCGCGGCATCCTGCCCCGGGGAGGCACCATCCTCGGCTCCTCGCGCACCAACCCGCTCAAGGCCGAGGACGGGGTGCGCCGCATCAAGGAGAACCTCGCCAAGCACGAGGTCGACGCGATGATCGCGATCGGCGGCGAGGACACCCTGGGGGTGGCGGCCCGGCTCAGCGACGAGTACGGCGTGAAGTGCGTCGGCGTGCCGAAGACCATCGACAACGACCTCTCCGCCACGGACTACACCTTCGGCTTCGACACGGCGGTCGGCATCGCGACGGAGGCCATCGACCGCCTCCACACCACCGCCGAGTCCCACATGCGGGTCCTGGTCGTCGAGGTGATGGGCCGCCACGCGGGCTGGATCGCCCTCCACTCGGGCCTGGCGGGCGGCGCCAACGTCATCCTCATCCCCGAGCAGCGCTTCGACGTCGACCGGGTCTGCGGCTGGATCACCTCCCGCTTCAAGGCGTCGTACGCGCCGATCGTGGTGGTCGCGGAGGGGGCGATGCCGAAGGATGGCGACATGGTCCTCAAGGACCAGACGCTGGACTCCTTCGGCCATGTGCGGCTCTCGGGCGTCGGGGAGTGGCTGGCCAAGGAGATCGAGAAGCGCACGGGCAAGGAGGCCAGGACGACGGTCCTGGGCCACGTCCAGCGCGGCGGCACCCCCAGCGCCTTCGACCGCTGGCTGGCCACGAGGTTCGGCCTGCACGCGATCGAGGCGGTCCGGGACGGCGACTTCGGCAAGATGGTGGCCCTCCAGGGCACGGCGATCGTCCGCGTACCCATCGCCCAGGCGACGTCCCGCCTGAAGACGGTGAACCCGGAACTCTACGCGGAGGCGGAAGTCTTCTTCGGCTGACCCCGACAAGCGGGTACCCCCTCCGGGGGCCAGGGGGCCAGGGGGCCAAGGGGCCAAGAGGGCAGGGGCCGCAGGCCCCGCCCTCACAGGGGCGCGGGGAACGGCGCGCTCAGCCCCCACGGGCCCGCAGACGAACAGGGGGATGAGGGCCGCAGGCCCAAGCCTTTCAGGGGCGTGGGGAACTGCGCGACCAGCCCCCCCACCAACCCGCACCCAAACCCGACGCAACCCCACCCGGGGGCTGTGCCCCCGGGGCCCGGGGGCACAGCCCCCGGACAGCCACCCGCCCCCACCCCCGGAGGGTTGAGGGAAGGGGCGGGGAGGGGCAACTCACACCCGGGACGAAACCCCCCGCACCAACTCCCCCACAACCCCCACCCCCCGCAAAGTCAACACCGACTCCGGATGAAACTGCACCCCTGCGAACCCGGGCCCCCGCAGGGCATGCACCTCCCCCGACACCACGTCCCGACTCACCTCCACCCCCCGCCCGGCCAGCGCCACAGCCTCCCCCTCCCCGCACCGCGCCGTGAAGCTGTTGTAGAACCCGACCCGCTCCGCACGCCCGAAGAGGTCGATCCGCACCTGCGCCCCCTGGTACGGCACCCGCTTGCGCACCAGCGGCAGCCCCAGCTCCGCCGCGATCAGTTCGTGCCCCAGGCACACCCCCAGCAGCCCGTGCCGATGGGAGCGCAGCAGCTCCGCCGCCAGCGGGCGCAGCACACGCATCTTCTCGTCGGACCCGTCCGAGGGGTCCCCGGGGCCGGGCCCCAGGACCACCGGCCCCCGGTGCCCGAGCACCCGCTCCCGCAGCCCGGCCGCGTCGTACCGCACCACCGACACCCCCAGCCCCGACGACCTCAGCAGATGCGCCAGCATCGCGGTGAAGGTGTCCTCGGCGTCCACCACCAGCGCCTCGCCCCCCGTCATCGGGACGGGCTCCCGCATCCGCAGCCAGAACGGCGCCAGGTCCGCCCGCCGCGCGTCCAGCGCCGCCCGCACCCGCGGATCGTCGCCCAGGGCGGGCGCCGGACGGGCGGGGGCCGGCCGGCCCGGGGCCGCCCCCAGCGCCGCCAGCACCCCCGCCGCCTTGGCGTGCGTCTCCGCCACCTCGCCCGCCGGATCCGAGTGGCGCACCAGCGTCGCCCCGATCGGCACCCGTACCCGCCCGTCCGCCGCGATGTCGGCCGTACGGATCAGGATGGGTGAGTCGAGCGTCTGGGCGCCGCTCGCGTCCCGTCCGAGCAAGGCGAGCGCGCCCGCGTAGTAGCCGCGCCCGCCCGCCTCGTACCGCTCGATCACCCGGCACGCGTTCTGCACCGGCGACCCCGTCACCGTCGCCGCGAACATCGTCTCGCGCAGCACCTCGCGCGCGTCCAGCGAGCTGCGGCCCCGCAACTCGTACTCGGTGTGGGCCAGGTGGGCCATCTCCTTGAGCCGGGGCCCGACCACCACCCCGCCCCGGTCGCCCACCGTGCACATCATCTTCAGCTCCTCGTCGACGACCATGGAGAGCTCGTCGATCTCCTTCTCGTCGGAGAGGAAGGCGAGCAGGTCCTCGGCCGTGGGGCCGGCCGCCGGGTAGCGGTAGGTGCCGCTGATCGGGTTCATGACCACCGTCCCGCCCGCCATCCGCACATGCACCTCGGGGCTCGCCCCCACGAGCGTGCGCCCGCCGGTGTGGACGACGAACGTCCAGTACGCCCCCCGCTCGCCCGCCAGCAGCCGGCGGAACAGCGCCAGCGCGTCCGCCCGGCCGAAGCCGGGGATCTCGCCCGTGTAGGTGCGCCGGATGACGAAGTTGGCGCCCTCGCCCTGCCCGATCTCGTCCTCGATCACCCGCCGCACGATCCCGGCGTACTCCTCGTCCCCGACGTCGAAGCACCCGCCCTCGACCGCCACCTCGTGCCGGGGCAGCGCCTCCAGGACCTCCTCCAGCGGCAGTTCGTACGTCTCGTCCGCCTCCAGGACGGCCAGCGGAGTGCCGTCGTCGCGTACGTCGAAGCCGCGCTCGCGGATCTGCCGGAACGGGACCAGGGCGAGTGAGGGCCGCGGACCGCACGGGATGTCGGCGAGCCGCTCCACCTCCCGTACGCCGCCGATGAGCAGCTCGACCACGTCGTGGTCGCGGCCGGGCGTACGGCGCCGGATCAGCGCGAAGGGCGGGCAGTCGTCGTCGAGGAGTCTTTCCAGCGGCGTGGTGCGCATGGGGTTGTTCCTTCCGGAAGGAGGGAGGGAGGAACGGCCGCGGGAAAGAGAAAAGGCCGCCCCTCGGGCGGCCTTTCGCGTGCTCTGGAGTACGCGCGATCAGTGGGCCGCCGGATGAGCGGTCCACCACCAGTTCTGGTGCGAGTGCGCGAACATGCTCCGCACCCTAGCGGAAGAGGCGCGGAATGCGCGAAGGCCCGTCCGCCCCTCGGAATCCGAGGGGCGGACGGGCCCTGCTGAATCGATTCTGCTCAGACCAGCAGGTTGAACATCTGCCAGCCGCCGCCCACCTGGACCCGCGCGGCGAACGGCGCGCCGGTCGCGCTGCCCGTGCCCTTGTAGTACCAGAGCACGCCCGAGGAGTCCCGGGCCACCAGGTCCGGAAGGCCGTCGCCGTTCAGGTCGCTCGGGCCGAGCAGGGTGTTGTAGCCCTGCCAGCCGCCGCCGACCTGGACGCGCGGGGCGTACGGGGCGGTCGGGGTGCCGGTGCCCTTGTAGTACCAGAGCACGCCGGAGCCGTCCCGGGCCACCAGATCGGCCCTGCCGTCCCGGTTGAGGTCGCCGGTCGAGACCATCGCGTTGTAGCCCTGCCAGCCGCCGCCTATCTTCACGCGCGCGGCGAAGGGCGCCGCCGGGGTGCCGGTGCCCTGGTAGTACCAGAGCGTGCCGGTGCCGTCGCGGGCGATCAGGTCGGCCCTGCCGTCACCGTTGAGGTCACGGGCACCGGTCAGGAAGTTGTACGTCTGCCAGCCGCCGCCGACCTTGAGGCGCCCCTGGAAGGGCACGTCCGGGTTGCCGCTGCCCTGGTAGTACCAGAGCGTGCCGGTGCCGTCGCGGGCCACCATGTCGCCGGTGCCGTCCGCGCGCAGCGCGGTCATCGCGGAGACGGTGTTGTACCCCTGCCAGCCGCCGCCGACCTTGTACCGCCCGTAGAACGGCGTCGAGGCGCTGCCGGTGCCCTGGTACTGCCACAGCACGCCGGAGGAGTCCCGGCCCAGCAGGTTGTAGCGGGTGGTGCCGGGGTCGGGGGCGGTGCTGGTGGCCTGCTCGACGTCATCCGCCTTCACAAAGGCCAGACGGTGGTTGTACCGGATCGGGTAGAAGGCCGTATTGCCCTTTACCAGCGTCCGGTCGGCGGTGCCGGTACCGGCGAACGTCCCGGCGTACCAGTAGTCGCCGTTCCGCGCCGGGCCTGCCTGCACGTAGGCCTGACCGGCCGGAACCGTGTACAGCGTGAGCGGGTCGGAGTTCTTGGTGTTGTTGATGACATCGTCCTGGACCGGGACTCCGGTCCCCGCATAGGCCGAATCCTCCGGATAGGCACGCCCGTACACCCGGACGGAACTCGCGCCGGCCTTGGCCTTCAGGACCGGCTGGCCGGTCTTGCCCACGGGTGCGGTGAACTTGCCGCCGGGGTTGTAGAACCAGGCCTTTTGGCCGCCGTACCAGATGGCGGTCCAGTCGGTCTGCGCCTCGGCGACGACGTACTTGCCGCCGGCGACGACCTTGTTGGACCAGTTGGGGCCCTCGGTCGCGGTCTGGCTGCCGAGGTAGGGGTCGGCCAAGGGCTTGCCCGACGTGGACGGCGTCTCGTACAGGTAGCCGAAGTTCGCCGGACGGCTGTAGGTGCTGCCGTTGTACGTCACCGTGGGCTGGTTGGCCGTGGTGAACGGCGGAACCACGCGGACCAGCTGGCCCGCCTTGAGCGGGCCGCCCGCGCCCTGGTCTCCGCTGGGCGCGCCGGCCAGGGTCATGTAGTGGTTCCAGTCCCAGTACGGGCCCGGATCCCAGTGCTGGGACCTCACATTGCGGTCCAGAACGCCCGGCACCTCGTCGTGGCCGACGATGTGCTCACGGTCGAGCGGGATGGAGAACCGGTTCGCCAGGTACTTCACCAGCGCGGCCGAGGACTCGTACTGAGGCTCGGTGTACCACGTGGCGTTGTCCTTGATGGCATAGCCCTCGTGCTCGATGCCGATCGAGTGCATGTTCATCGTCTTGTTGCCCGCGTGCCAGGCCTCGTCCTTGGTCGCCACCATCTGCGTGACGTGACCGTCCGAGGCCCGGATCACATAGTGGGCGGACACATAGGTCGCCGAGTTCTTGAAGGTGTTCAGCGCCGAGGAATAAGGGGTCTCCGTGTCGTGGATGACGATGGAACGGATGTCCTCACCGTTGCCCGGACGGTTGGAGACGTTGTAGTTGCCGAAGTCCGTGGGGTCGTCCGGCTTGCCGGGGGCGGGCGGGTTGTGCGCGAACGCCGCCCCCTGGAAGTCGCAGTTCAGCCCCGCCGGGCACTCCGGCGTCTGCGCCGTCGTCGCGGTGAACGCCGCCAGCGACAGCGTCTCCGGCCTGACCGGCTTCACCGACGGGTCGGCCGCCAGGGCGAGCTGCTGGCCGTCGGCGGTGACACGGGCCTCACCGGTCCGGATCGACTCGTACACCCGCTTCGCGAACAGCGACGCGCCCTTGGTGTCCGGCGCCTGGCTGTAGCGGGCCACGGCCGCGTACCAGTGGCCCGCGTCCTCGGGCAGCGAGCCCGTCGCGTCCTTCTGGTACTTCGCGAGCAGTGCGGCGCCCGCGCGGACGGACTGGTTCGCGTCCTCGCGGACCGCGTCCACCGGCTTGTCGATCAGCTCGGCGGCCTCGTCCAGCGTGTGCAGCCGGGGGTCGCTCGTGTCGACGGCCTTCGGCGCCTTCTTCAGGGCGCGCTTGGCGTCGAAGTGCTTCATGACGGCCGGGTCGCCGCTCATGTTGAGGTGCGACAGGCGCTCGGCGTCCGTCGGCTGCTCGATGTCGTCCGCCGTCACCCGGGTCAGGCCCATGACGTTGTACGCGCCGGTCGTCGACGGCTGCCCGCCGTGGCTCTCCCACAGCGTCTGCCGGTACGAGACCGCCATCAGCACGCTCTGGGGCACGTGGAACTCCCGGGCGGCGTCGGCGAACCGGGCCTGGAGCTCGGTGGCCGGACCGGTCGGCCTGGTGTTCGCGGTGGCGGGGCCGGGGGAGGCCACCGCCAAACCGGTGATCGCCGCACCGGCGACGACCGCCGTGCTCACCCCGTAAGCGATCAGCTTCTTCTTGCGGTCTCTGCGGTGACTCCGCTTCAACGCCCACCCCTGCATCGCTCTGTTGATTTCTGAAGCACTTCTGAAACGCGCAGAGGCTAGCAGGCCCTCGGCCGGGCCCCGTCACCGGGCGGCCGTCCGCGTGTCTCATCAGATGGGCGGGCGTATGGACGGCTGAGCCGACCCCGTAAGGTGGTGGGGGTGACCGTGAACGTAAACACCTGGCGTGACCTTCCCGCGGCGCAGCAGCCCGAGTACCCCGATGCCGAGGCTCTGCGCGATGTGATCGCGGACCTCGAGTCGTATCCGCCGCTCGTCTTCGCGGGCGAGTGCGACCAGCTGCGCGCCCGGATGGGGGCCGTCGCCAAGGGCGAGGCGTTCCTGCTCCAGGGCGGTGACTGCGCCGAGGCGTTCGACGGGGTGTCCGCCGATCACATCAGGGCCAAGCTGAAGACCCTCCTCCAGATGAGCGCCGTGCTGACGTACGCCGCCTCCGTGCCCGTCGTCAAGGTCGGCCGGATCGCCGGACAGTACTCCAAGCCGCGCTCCAAGGGCACCGAGACCCGCGACGGCGTGACCCTGCCCACCTACCGGGGGGACTCGGTCAACGGCTTCGACTTCACCGAGGCCGCGCGCGTTCCGGACCCCGAGCGCCTGAAGCGGATGTACCACGCGTCCGCCTCCACGCTGAACCTGGTCCGCGCCTTCACCACCGGCGGCTACGCCGATCTGCGCCAGGTGCACGCCTGGAACCAGGACTTCGTCAAGCAGTCCCCGTCCGGCCAGCGCTACGAGCAGCTGGCCCGCGAGATCGACAACGCGCTCAACTTCATGAAGGCGTGCGGCACCGACCCGGCCGAGTTCAAGGCCGTCGAGTTCTACGCCTCGCACGAGGCGCTGCTCCTCGACTACGAGTCGGCGCTCACCCGGACCGACTCGCGCACCGGCAAGCTCTACGACACCTCCGGCCACATGGTCTGGGTCGGCGAGCGCACCCGGCAGCTCGACCACGCGCACATCGAGTTCGCCTCCCGCATCAGCAACCCGATCGGGATCAAGCTCGGCCCCACGACCTCGGTCGACGAGGCGCTCACCTACGTGGACCGGCTCGACCCGGACCGCGAGCCCGGCCGACTGACCTTCATCGTCCGGATGGGCGCCGACAAGGTCCGTGACAAGCTGCCCGAGCTGGTGGAGAAGGTCACCGCCTCCGGCGCGGTCGTCGCCTGGGTCACCGACCCGATGCACGGCAACACCTTCGAGGCGGCCTCCGGCCACAAGACCCGCCGCTTCGACGACGTGCTCGACGAGGTCAAGGGCTTCTTCGAGGTCCACAAGGGCCTGGGCACCCACCCGGGCGGCATCCACGTCGAGCTCACCGGCGACGACGTCACCGAGTGCGTGGGCGGCGGCGACGAGATCTTCGTCGACGACCTGCACCAGCGGTACGAGACGGCCTGCGACCCGCGCCTGAACCGCAGCCAGTCGCTGGACCTGGCGTTCCTGGTCGCGGAGATGTACCGCGATCAGTGAGGAGCTTTCTACGAGACGTGGGGCGCGGATCTGTGATCCGCGCCCCACGGGCGTATCCGGGGCTTTTCGTCCTCCGGGACAGCAGGTACGGTTAGGTAAGCCTCACCGAACAGGGGATGGCTGCCGGACCGTTCCTGCCAGGGAGGTGAACCCGCGTGTACGTCTGCTCTTGCTTCGGCATCACCGACAAGCAGGTCGAGCAGCACGCGGCCGCCGGCGCCTGCACCCCGCGCCAGATCGCCTCGGTTACCAAGGCGGGCACGGACTGCGGCTCCTGTGTGCGCACCATCCAGGGTCTGCTGGGCCGCGGCGCCTGCCCCCGCCGGGAGCTGATGGAGAAGGGCGAGAGGGGCGCGGTGCTCGCCACCGACCAGGAGCTCGCCGACGCGGCCTAGGGCCGCACCCGCTCCCTGACGGCACCGGCTTCCCGGCGGCCCCAGTCCCCGGCGGCACCGGTTCTCCCCGGCCGCCCGACGAGTCGGCTAGCTCTCCGGCTGCTCGATCAGCTGCGCGATGTACAGCGCCTCACCGAGCTTCTCGACCAGTTCGAGCTGGGTGTCGAGGTAGTCGATGTGGTGCTCCTCGTCCGCCAGGATCGACTCGAAGATGTTCGCCGAGGTGATGTCCCCCTTGGCCCGCATGACCTCGATCCCGCGCTTGAGACGGTCGATCGCCTCGACCTCCACCTGCCGGTCCGCCTGGAACATCTCGGTGACCGTCTGCCCGATCCGGACGTGGAAGAGCCGCTGGTAGTTGGGCAGCCCGTCCAGGAACAGGATCCGGTCGGTCAGCACCTCCGCGTGCTTCATCTCGTCGAACGACTCGTGGCGCGTGTACTTGGCGAGCTTCGTCCAGCCGAAGTTCTCCTGCATCTTCGCGTGCAGGAAGTACTGGTTGATCGCGGTGAGCTCGGCGGTGAGCTGCTCGTTCAGGAACTCGATGACCTCGGGGTCGCCCTGCATCGCAGAGGCTCCTTCCACACGGGTGAGGGGCAGATTCGCGCGCATCCTCGCATCGCGTACGAGGAGCGTCCAGTAAGTGCACGCTTAGTAGGAGTTGCCCGAATCGGGGCGCCGCTGGTCATGACCACCCCTCGCCGTCTGTCACCATGGAGGCATGGGTCAGCCGGAACGCCCGGAGCAACGGGGAGCAGCGCAGTCGGAGCTTCCCCCGGGGCAGCGGCTCCAGCGCGGCTGGCCGGTCACCCACTACGGTCCGGTGCCCCGGTTCAAGCCGGAGCGGTGGGAGTTCCGGGTCTTCGGGGCCACCGCCGACGGCGACAAGCACTGCTGGAACCACGAGGAGTTCACGGCCCTGCCCTTCGCCACCGTCGTCGCGGATCTTCACTGTGTCACGAAGTTCTCGATGCTGGGGGCCGAATGGGGCGGAGTCCTCGCGCGTACGGTCGCCGAACTCGCCCCGCCCGCCCCGGATGTCACCCATGTGATGGTCTGGGCCGAGTACGGCTTCAGCTCCAATCTGCGCCTCGCCGACTTCCTCTCCGACCGCACGGTCTTCGCCACCCACAAGGGCGGTGACCTGCTGACCGCGGAGCACGGTTTCCCGGTACGGCTGGTCGTCCCGCACCTGTACGCCTGGAAGGGCCCGAAGTGGGTCCGCGGCATCGAGTACATGACGGCGGACCGGCGGGGCTTCTGGGAGGAGCGGGGCTACCACAACGTCGGCGACCCCTGGCGGGAGCAGCGCTACTCGTACCAGGAAGAGCCCGGGGACGGCCCCGAGCTCTGATTCCTGCGTGTGCGTGTGTGTGCGCTGCGTGGAGTACGTGCGGTGCGTGCGGTGCGTGGGGTGTCCGCGATGGTCAGTGGTGGTACTGGTGCACCACCGCGTGGCCCTTGCCGCGCCCGATCATCCACTTGTTGACCGGTGTGGTGATCACGAAGGCGAGCGCCAGGGAGACCGCCAGCGAGCCCCAGAACAGCACGTCCGAGAGCGTCGCGTCCATGGCGGACGGCCAGAGGACGATCACCCCGTTGTCGATCAGCTCCATCACGGCGATGGAGAGGGTGTCCGCGGCGAGGGCCACCTTGAACGCGGTGCCGAAGTCGACCCCGGCGCGCGTGATGCCGCGCAGGGTGAGCGAGTAGCCGAAGAAGAAGGCCAAGGCGATGGCCAGCACCATCGTCGGCATGTTCCCCCAGCCCAGCGCGGTGCCCACGATCATGCCGAGCACCTCGCCGATGGCGCACCCGGTGAGGCAGTGCAGGGTGGCCTGGGCGGCCATCGACCAGCTGACCTTGCCGCCGCCGTGGCCCTGATGGGCGTGGTGGGCGTGCTGGGCGTGCTGGGCGTGCGCGTCGCCGTGCTGCTGGTGCTCGTGGTGGCCGTGCTCGTGGTGGCCGTGCTCGGTGTGCGTGTGCGCCTCGTGCTGCATGACTTCCCCCAACGCCGGATGACCGTTCCTGTCGATGACAAGAACGGTATACCCCCCAGGGGTATTCCTCAAGAGGGAAGATCAGGTCCTCAGGGGCTGTCGGGTCTCAGGGACTTCAGCAGCGCCACGTCCGCCGCCTGTCCCTCCTTCCCGCCGGGCGTCTCGATGACCAGCGGTACGCCCTCCGTCGCCGGGTGCCGCAGCAGCTCGCCGAACGGCCCCGCGCCTATGTGACCCGCGCCGATGTTCACGTGCCGGTCCAGGTGCGAGTCGACGCCCTCCTTGGAGTCGTTGGCGTGGATCAGCTTCAGCCGCCCCGCGCCGACGGTCTCCACCAGCAGGTCCAGGGTCTGAGCCGCCCCGCCGGGCGCGGCCAGGTCGTGTCCGGCCGCGTGGATGTGGCAGGTGTCCAGGCAGACGCCGAGCCGGGGGTGGGCGTCCAGCGCCTCGAAGTACGGGCCGAAGTCCCAGGTCCGCGAGCACAGCGAGGCACCCTGCCCCGCCGTCGACTCCAGCAGCAGGAACGGGTCGTCGTCGTGGGTGAGCTCGTCCAGGAGCGGCAGCAGCCGCTCCCGTACCTGCGCCAGCGCCTCGGCGCGCGGCCTGCCGCCGGTCGCCGAGCCGGTGTGCACGACCACGCCGAGCGCGCCGATCTCACGGCCCCGGCGCAGTGAGTGCCGCAGCGACTCCACCGACCTCTCGGCGGTCGCCTCGGTGTGCGAGCCGAAGTTGATCAGATACGGGGCGTGGACGTACGCGGAGATGCCCGCGGCGGCGCACTCCGCGCGGAACTTCTCGTCCTGGGCGGGGTTGCCGGGCGGTGTCGCCCAGCCGCGCGGGTTGGCGACGAAGACCTGGACGGTCTCGGCGCCGATGTCGCGCGCGTAGGCGAGGCCGGTCGTGGCGAGGCCGCCGGCCACGGGGACGTGGCCGCCGATGGGGTTGCGCATGGGGTGGTTCAGAGTCCCTTGGTCTTGATGGTGATGGTGGAGCCCTCGGGCGCCTGGGAGCCGGCCTCGACGGACTGGCTGGCGATCTCGTCGCTGAGGAACGGGAACCCGTGGTCGACCTTGACCTTGAAGCCCGCCTTCTCCAGGTCCTTCCTGGCGTCGTCGCTCTTCTCGCCGGTCACCTTGGGCACGGTGACCATCCGGGGTCCCTTGGAGACGGTGAGCGTGACCGTGTCGCCCTTGGCGAGGCGGGAGCCCTCCGGCGCGGACTGGGCGGCGACGCTGCCCGCCTCCTGCGCCGAGTTGACCTTCTCGGGTGCGACGGTCACCTCCAGCCCCGCGTCCTTCAGGGCGGAGGTGGCGTCCTCCACCGAGTCCCCGACGACGCCGGGGGTCTCGATCGGGGCGCCCTTGCTGACGACGAGGGCGACCGCGGTGTCCGCGCGGCGCTTGGCGCCGGCGGCCGGTTCGGTGCTGACGACCGAGCCCTGGTCGGTGTCCTCGTCGAACTCCTCGGTGACCGCGCCCGGGGTGAGCCCCGCGTCGGTCAGGGCCTTCTTGGCGTCGTCCAGGGACTTGCCGTCGACGTCCGGGACCTTGACCATCTCGGGCCCGCTGGAGAGGACGACGGTCACCGAGGCGTTGCCGCGCACGCGCGCGCCCGTCTCCGGGTCCGTCTCGATCACCGTGCCGCGCTTGACGGTGTCGCTGTGGCGGCGCTCGACCTTCCTCACCGACAGGCCCGCGTCCTCCAGCCGCTTCTTGGCGGCGCTCTCGCTCTGCCCGATGACGGCGGGGACGTGGGTGAACTGGCCGGAGTTGATGTACCAGACCCCGGCGCCGACGCCCAGGAGCAGCAACACGGCGGCGATCACGGCGACCAGTCCGCGCCGGCCGTTCAGCACGAGCCGGGTCCGGGCGCCGCGCGCGCGTGCCGGGGCGGGACCGGGCGGGGGCATGGTGAGCCGGCTGGTGCGGTTGACGTGGTCCTGCTCGGCCGGGAGGGGGGCGGCGCCCGCGACGGGCGCGGCGCCCGCGGCGCTTCGGGGCGCGGTGCCCCGGGGCGGAGTGGCGGCCGCGCGCGGTATGACGCTCGTACGGTCTTCGGAGCCGGTGGTCCGGGCCGTCGGCAGGGCCTGCGGGGGCTCCGCGTCCAGCTGCTCGTCGGTGAGCGCGGCACGGGCCGCGTGGGTCTGCGCGAGCAGGCCCACCGCGTCGTACGGCCGCGCGTCGGGGTGGCGGGCGGTGGCCGAGGCCACCAGCTCGTCCAGCTCCGGGGCGAGGCCGGGCACGGCGGCGGACGGGGCGGGCACGCCCTCGTGGAGGTGGGCGTAGAGGATCTGGGCGGCGTTCTCGCCGGAGTGCGGTTTGGCGCCGGTGAGCATCTCGTAGAGCACGACACCGCACGCGTAGACGTCGGCACGGGTGTCCGCGGTCCCGTGCTCGATCTGCTCGGGGGCGAGGTAGGAGACGGTGCCCAGGACGCTTCCAGTGGTGCTGGTGACCGCGTCCACCGCCCTGACCAGGCCGAAGTCGGCGACCTTGACCCGGCCGTCGTCTCCTATCAGCACGTTCTCCGGCTTCATGTCCCGGTGGACGAACCCGGCGCGGTGGGCCGCGCCGAGGGCCGCCAGGACCGGCTCCAGGATGTCGAGGGCGGCGCGGGGCTGGAGGGCGCCGCGCTCGCGCAGCACGTCGCGCAGGGTGCAGCCCGCCACGTACTCCATCGCCAGGTAGACGTATCCGCCGTCGGTGCCCTGGTCGAAGACGCCGACCACGTTGGGGTGGGCGAGCCGGGCGACGGACTTGGCCTCGCGGATGAACCGCTCCACGAACGAGCCGTCGGCGGCGAGGGCCGGGTGCATCACCTTGAGGGCGAGCACCCGGTCGAGCCGGGTGTCGACGGCCCGGTAGACCGTGGCCATACCGCCGACGGCGATGCGCGCCTCGACGCGGTAGCGGCTGTCGAGCACCTGCCCGACGAGCGGGTCCTGAAGGGTCGTATCCACGCAGCAGAGTCTACGAGCGGCCTCGGACACGCCTGCCGTCCCGGGTGGGGCGGGGGCGGGACTGAAGCGGAGCTGTGACGTGGGGGGTGGGCCTGGGGCCGGTCCTGGGCTGCCTTTCGTCTGCGGGTGGTGGGTGGTTGTGGGTCTTTGTGTGCGGGTGGTCGGTGGTTGCTCGCGCAGTTCCCCGCGCCCCTGATGGGGCCGAGGTGCGTCTTCGGGTGCGGGCGGACGTCCTATGGGCCCGCAGGGCCCTCTTAGGGGCGCGGGGAACTGCGCGACCAGCCCCCACCGGCCCGCAGGTGACAGCGCACCCCACCCGCCCCGCGACCCCCACCGGCCCACAGATGAGAGCGCACCCCACCCGCCCCGCGACCCCCACCGGCCCGCAGATGAGAGCGCACCCCACGTGCCCCGCAGCCCCCACCGGCCCGCAGAAGATAGCGCTCAGAAGGCCGGGCGTTCCGGGTCCAGGGTTGCTCGGCCCTCCCGGGGGGACGACGCCTCGGCGAAGTGGCGGCGGGGGATGCGGCCCGCCCGGTACGCCAGGCGTCCCGCCTCCACGGCGTACCGCATCCCCTCCGCCATCAGCACCGGCTCCTGCGCGCGCGTGACCGCCGAGGCGAGCATCACCGCCGAGCACCCCAGCTCCATGGCGAGCGCCGCGTCGGATGCCGTGCCCGCGCCCGCGTCCAGGATGACCGGGACGGTGGCGCGGTCCACGATCAGCTCGAAGTTGTGCGGGTTGCGGATGCCGAGGCCGGAGCCGATGGGGGAGCCGAGCGGCATGATCGCCGCGCACCCCACGTCCTCCAGCCGCCGGGCGAGCACCGGGTCGTCGCTGGTGTACGGCAGCACCGTGAAACCGTCGTCGACCAGCACCTCCGCCGCGTCGAGCAGCTCGACCGGATCGGGCAGCAGGGTGCGCTCGTCGGCGACCACCTCCAGCTTCACCCAGTCCGTGCCGAGCGCCTCGCGCGCGAGGCGGGCGGTGAGCACGGCCTCCCCCGCCGTGAAGCAGCCCGCCGTGTTGGGCAGCACGGAGATGCCGAGCTTCTCCAGGACGGACAGGACCGAGCCCTGCACGGTCGGGTCGAGGCGGCGCATGGCGACGGTCGTCAGCTCCGTGCCGGAGGCGGCGAGCGAGCGCTCCAGGACGTCCAGGCTCGGCGCCCCGCCGGTGCCCATGATCAGCCGCGAGGTGAAGGTCGTACCGCCCAGGGTGAACAGGTCGTCGGCCATGTCAGCCCCCCTGCACGGCGGTCAGGACCTCGACGCGGTCGCCGTCGCCGAGCGTGGTCGCGGCCCACCGGCCGCGCGGCACCACCGTCTCGTTGACGGCGGCGGCGACCCCGGCGGACGCGGGCGTCAGGGTGGCGACGAGGACGTCGAGAGTGGTGCCGGCGGCGAGGTCGCGTGCCTCGCCGTTCACGGAGACGGTCGTCAAGGAGGCGGTCATACGGTCAGCTCCTGCGGTACGGACTCCGCCGGGGCGGAGGTGAAACGGCCGGGGGTGAAGGGGCGCGCCTCGGCGGGCAGCTCGCCGGTGGCCAGCGCGTGCGCCAGGGCGTCGCCGGTGACGGGGGTGAGCAGCACCCCGTTGCGGTAGTGGCCGGTGGCCAGGTGCAGCCCGGGCAGCGCGGTCGGGCCGAGCAGCGGCGCGTTGTCGGGGGAGCCGGGGCGCAGTCCCGCGCGCGTCTCGGTGAGCGGCAGTTCGGTGATGCCGGGCACCAGCTCGTGCGCGTCGCGCAGCAGTTCGTAGACGCCGCCCGCGGTGACCGTGGTGTCCCAGCCCAGCTCCTCGCTGGTGGCGCCGACGACGAGTTCGCCGTCGGCGCGCGGCACCAGGTAGACGTGGCTGCCGCGGACCACCGCGCGGACCGTGCGGGACAGGAACGGGGCGTACGCGGGCGGTACGGTCAGCCGCAGCACCTGGCCCTTGACCGGGCGTACGGGAGGGCGCACCTCGTCCGGGACCCCGGCGAGCCGGGCGCTGAGACTGCCGCCCGCGAGGACGACCTGGTCGGCGGCGAGCCCGGTGCCGTCGGCGAGGACGGCCCCGGCGGCCCGCCCGCGGACCACCGAGAGCCGTTCGGCCCAGCCGTGGTGGAACTCCACCCCGGCCCGCTCGCAGGCCGCGAGAAGGGCGCCGGCGAGCCGTCGCGGGTCGATCTGGTGGTCGCCGTCGACCCGCAGCCCGCCGCGCACCCCGGGCGCCAGCATCGGCTCCAGTCGGCGGCACTCGCGCCCGGTGAGCCACTGGGAGTCGAGTCCGAGGCGCTGCTGGAGCGTGTGCAGCTCGCGCAGATGGGCGCGGTCGTCGGCGTCCAGGGCGACCGCGAGGGTGCCGCAGGCGCGGTAGCCGGTGCTGAGCCCGCTCGCCTCCTCCAGCTCGGCCACGAAGTCCGGGTAGCGCCGGGCGGAGGCGAGGTTGAGGCCGAGGAGGGTCTCCTCGCCGTAGTGGAGCTCGGTGACGGCGGCGAGCATGCCGGCCGCCACCTGGGCGGCGCCGCCGCCGGGCGCGGGGTCGGCGAGCGCGGTGCGCAGGCCCTGCCGCGCCGCCCGCCAGGCCGTGACGAGGCCGATGACGCCGCCACCGATCACCAGCACGTCCGACCCGTGGGGAACTGCCCCTTTTCGGGATGAATGCATGGGCGTCCAGCCCCTCCCTTCGCCGGCATGACCCGGATCAGGTTCGTACGGTCGGAGGCCGCAGCAGCCTCCCTCTCAGCCCGGTGCGTCCGGGCTCCCGCGAGATGGTTGTGGTGCCGCCGCGCGTCCCGGGGCCGGGGCTCCGGGGTGCGGACGGTACGTCGGCCAGACTAACCCCAGCGGCCCATCGGCAGTAGGCGGCGTCCGGGCCGGGCTGTCTGACGATTCGTCAGATGTTTAAGGTGATCGGGTGAGCGAACAGCAGACGCATGCGGAACAGCGGCACGTGGTGGTCGTCGGCGCGGGCATGGCCGGGGTCCAGACCGCGGTGGCCCTGCGCGAACAGGGCTTCCCCGGCCGGATCACCCTCATCGGCGCCGAACCCCACCAGCCCTACGACCGGCCCCCGCTCTCCAAGGCGGTGCTGCTCGGCAAGGCCGAGGGCTCGGCCTTCGAGGTGGACTTCGAGGGCCTCGGCGTGGAGCTGCGCCTGGGCGAGCCGGTCACCGGCGTACGCGCGCGTGAGCACGAGGTCGACACCGCGGCCGGACCCGTCCGGTACGACGCGCTGGTGATCGCCTCCGGCGCCGAACCCCTCACCCTGCCCGGCGTCGAGGACCTTGCGGACGTCCACCTCCTGCGCACCCTCGAAGACGCCGGGCGGCTGCGCGCGGTGCTCGGCGCGCAGCGGCGCGTCGTGGTCGTCGGGGCGGGCTGGATCGGCGCCGAGTTCGCCACGGCCGCGCGCGAGGCGGGCTGCGCGGTCACCGTCGTCGAGGCCGCCGACCGCCCGCTCGCGGGCGCGCTGCCCGCCGAGGTCACCGTGCCGATGGCCGCCTGGTACGCGGAGAGCGGCGCCGAACTGCTCACCCGCGCGCGCGTGGCGACGGTCGAGCCCGGGGCCGTGGTCCTCACGGACGGCCGCCGGTTGCCGGCCGACGCGGTCGTCGTCGGCATTGGCGCCCGTCCCACCACCGCCTGGCTGGCGGGCACCGGCATCGAGCGCGGGGCGGAGGGCGCTGTCACCGCCGACGACCGGCTGCGGACCTCGCTGCCGGACGTCTACGCGGTCGGCGACTGCGCCTCCTTCCCCTCGGCCCGGTACGGGGAGCGGCTGCTCATCCACCACTGGGACAACGCGCTCCAGGGGCCGCGCACGGTGGCCGCGGACATCGTCGGCGAGGCGGTCCTGCCGTACGACCCGGTGCCGTACTTCTGGTCCGAGCAGTTCGGCAGGTTCGTCCAGTACGCCGGCCACCACGGCGGGGCCGACCGGCTGCTGTGGCGGGGCGACCCGGCGGGCGCCGCCTGGTCGGTGTGCTGGCTGCGCGAGGGGGTCCTCGTCGCCCTCCTGGCCGTCGGCCGACCGCGCGATCTGGCGCAGGGCCGCAAGCTCATCGAGGCAGGTGCGAGGCTGGATCCGGCCCGCGCCGCCGACCCGTCCGTCCCCCTCAAGGCGGCAGTCGGCTGACCTCTGGCTACCGAGTGTCAGTCGGGGATGGCACGCTTGTCCCGTGAACGAGATTGACGCGAAAACCGATGCACTCGTCCCGGCCTGGCTCCACCTTCCCGACATCGCGGAGATGCTCGACGTCGAGGTGACGCGGGTGCGGCAGCTGGTCAAGGAGGGCCAGCTCATCGCCGTGCGCCGCGGTGAGAACAGGACGTTGCAGGTGCCCGCCGCCTTCATCGACGGCGACAAGGTCGTGAAGGGCCTCAGCGGCACCCTCACGCTGCTGCGGGACGACGGCTACTCCGACCAGGAGATGCTGGAGTGGCTCTTCACCCCCGACCCGACCCTGCCCGGCACCCCCGCGCAGGCCCTGAGCGAGAATCGCGGCACGGAGGTGAAGCGCCGCGCCCAGGCGCTCGCCGTCTGACCCGATCGCCACCAGGTGCGGCGCGGACCGGCCCACCCGGTCCGCGCCCCACCGCATCCCACGGGGGACCTTCATGCCCACGGCCCGTGAGCGGCTCGCCGACGCCCGCCTGTACCTCTGCACGGACGCCCGCAGGCGCCAGGGCGATCTGCCCGCCTTCCTCGACGCGGTGCTCTCCTCGGGCGTGGACATCGTCCAGCTGCGGGACAAGGGCATGGAGGCCGCCGAGGAGCTGGAACACCTCGCCGTCTTCGCCGACGCCTGCCGCCGGCACGGCAAGCTGCTCTCGGTCAACGACCGGGCCGACGTGGCGCACGCCATCGGCGCCGACGTGCTGCACCTGGGCCAGGGCGATCTGCCGGTCCCGGCCGCCCGGGCGATCCTGGGCGACGAGGTCCTGATCGGCCGCTCCACGCACGCCGACGCGGAGGCCTTCGCGGCGGCCGTCGAGCCGGGCGTGGACTACTTCTGCACGGGCCCCTGCTGGCCCACCCCCACCAAGCCCGGCCGCCACGCCCCGGGCCTGGACCTGGTGCGCTACACGGCCTCGCTCGCCACCGCGCGTCCCTGGTTCGCGATCGGCGGCATCGACGCCGGCAACCTCGACGAAGTGCTCGACGCGGGCGCGGAGCGGATCGTGGTGGTCCGCGCGATCACCGAGGCCGAGGACCCGGCCGAGGCGACGGCGAACCTGGCCGAGCGCATACGTGAACGGCTGGCGGCCCGCTAGCGGCCGGTTGTCCGAGGGATGGACAAGAGTCCGACGATACGGACAATTTACCCCGGTCTTGTTGGGGGACCGCCGGGGCCTGGCTAACCTGCGGGTATGGCCCTTGGCACTGCTTCCACCAGGACGGACCACGCACGCACCGTGCGCGAGATGCTCGCGACCGGTGAGACGACGTACTCGTTCGAGTTCTGGGCGCCCAAGACCGAGAAGGGCGAGCGCAACCTCTGGAACGCGCTGCGCCGGGTGGAGGCGGTGGCCCCGAGCTTCGTCTCCGTGACCTACGGCGCGGGCGGCTCCACCCGCTCCGGCACGGTCAAGGCCACCGAGCAGATCGCCGCCGACTCCACGCTGACCCCGGTCGCCCATCTGACGGCCGTCGGCCACTCGGTGGCGGAGCTGCGCAACATGATCGGCCAGTACGCGGACGCCGGGATCCGCAACATCCTCGCGGTCCGCGGCGACCCGCCGGGCGACCCGATGGGGGACTGGGTCAAGCATCCCGAGGGCGTCACCTACGCGGCGGACCTGGTCCGCCTCATCAAGGAGTCCGGCGACTTCTGCGTGGGTGTCGCGGCCTTCCCCGAGATGCACCCGCGCTCCACCGCGTGGGACACCGACGTACGGCACTTCGTCGACAAGTGCCGGGCCGGCGCGGACTACGCCATCACGCAGATGTTCTTCCGGCCCGAGAGCTATGCGCGGCTGCGCGACAAGGCCGCCGCGGCGGGCTGCACGACGCCGATCATCCCCGAGGTCATGCCGGTGACCAGCGTGAAGCAGCTGGAGCGGCTGCCCCAGCTCAGCAACGCCGAGTTCCCGCCCGAGCTGAAAGAGCGGATCCTCGCCGTCAAGGACGATCCGGCCGCTGTACGCTCCATTGGCATCGAGTTCGCCACGGAGTTCTGCGCGCGGCTGCTCGCCGATGGCGTACCCGGGTTGCACTTCATTACCCTCAACAACTCCACGGCGACACTCGAGATCTACGAGAATCTGGGTCTGCACCAGCAGCCCTGATCAGTCGCATCTGGCGTACCGGCCGGCCGTCCCGACAAGGGGGGCGGCGGCCACCTGGAGAGGGGCGTACATGGGCTGGGCGGTCCTCTACATCGCGTTCGGCGTCGTCGCGCTCTGGCTGCTCGGCGAAGTGCTCCTGCAGTACAAGGCGCGGCTGCGCTGGCGGCTGCTGGCCTTCGCGGGCTTCATGGGCGTCGTCCTGGGCGTGCTCCTGCCGTCGGTGTTCGTGATCATCCTGGGCGCGCTGGCCTTCGGGGTCGGCCAGACCTGTGTGACGCTCTCCTTCCGCCGGGGCTTCTCCACGGGGTGGGCGGTCGGCGGCAGGCCGGGCGCCAGCCGCCGTCGCCGCAAGGGCGGGGCGGCCCCGCTGAACGACCCGGTGCTCCAGGCCTCCGACGTCCGGTACGAGGACGGCGACGCCCCGCAGGGCGCCCCGGCGGGCGAGGACACCGGTCTCCCGGACGCCGCCCGGGAGTCCGTCTACGAGCCGCAGCCGCTGCCCGACGACACCGGCCAGTACGGCGTCTACAGCGAGAGCGCCTCCGCGGGCGCCCAGCAGCAGTACGCCGGGTTCGACACCGGGCAGCAGCAGTTCGCCGATCCCTACGCGGGCCAGTACGACTACGGCACGGACACCGGTCAGCAGAGCTACGCCGCCTATTCCGACCCGTACATCGGCAGCGGCACCACCCAGGGCTACGGCAGCTACGACAGCTATGCCGCGCCCCAGCAGGCCTACGCCGACCCCTACGCCCAGAACTACGGCATGGACACCCCGCCCGGCGGGGTCTGGGTGCCGCAGCAGCGCGACAACGAGCCCCAGCCGTACGCCGAGGAGCAGCCCGCGCCGTACCCGTCCGGCGGGGAGTACGGCAACGGGGCGGGCGGCGGCACCGGATCCGGTTACCTCAACGACCAGCAGCCGTACCGCTATTGAGTGATCGCCGGGACGGCCCGGCGATCCCCCCGGCCACGGCGCTCACTGCGAGCCGCGGAAGTCGTCGCCCTCCACGATCAGGCCGCTGACCAGCGCTCCGGACATCCCGGCGTGGGCGAGCCCGCCACCGGGGTGGGCCCAGCCGCCCGCCAGATACAGGCCCGGCAGCGAGGTGCGGTTGGCGGGGTGGAGCCGGGTGGCACCGGCCCCGGCCAGCGAGGGCGCCGGGACCGAGCCGCCCTCCGCGCCGGTCTCGGCCTCGGTGTCCGCAGGAGTGCGCACCACCCGCCACAGGACGCGCTCGCGCAGTCCCGCCACCGCTGCCCCGGCGGCCCGGACCAGCGTGTCCGCGTACTCCTCGCGGGTCCGCTCGTCGGTCCAGTCGACCGGACCCTGCGGGGGCACGGTCGCGGTCAGCGTGATCGCCTCGTGGGCCTCGTCCGGGCGGGTGGCCGGGTCGTCCGGGCGCAGCACCGTGACCGTCGGCGGCACGGCGGGGCGGCGGGCGGTGAAGACGGCCTCCGCCTCGGCGGCCGGGTCCGGGGAGTGGACGACCGTGCGGTGCACCGCGTCGGCCGGGCGCCCCCCGCGCAGGGCGAGCAGCACCGTGAACCGTCCGGGGGCCGGGTCGGTCGCGGGGCGCACCTCGCCGTCCCGCCACGGCTCGCGCCCGCGCAGCGGGCCCGCGCCCGGGCGCGGCTGGGCGGCGAGGACCACCTGGTCCGCCTGGACCACCTCGCCCGAGGCCAGCTCCACGCCCGCCGCGCGGCCGTCCTTCTCGACGACTGCCGTGACCTCGGCGTCGAAGACGAAGGCGACCCGCCGCTTCAGACACCGCTCGTACACCGCGCGCGCCAGCTCCCGCATACCGCCGCGGACATACCAACTGCCGAAGCTCTGTTCCAGATAGGGCAGCAGGGCGGCGGCGGCCGGGGCCGTGCGCGGATCCAGGCCCTCCGCCAGCGCGTAGCTCGCGAGGAGCGCGGCCAGGCGGGGGTCGCCCAGCTCCCAGGAGCCGACCTCCGCCAGGGTGGACGCCTGGCGCGGCGAGCGCAGCAGGCGGCGCTGTTTGAGCGACGGATACGGGTCGCGGGCCAGCACCTGCCAGTCGGGCCAGAGCGGCTCCTCCAGGAGCGGGCGCCGCGAGCGGTCCCAGGCGTCCCGCGCGCGGCCCAGGAAGTCGCCCCAGGTCTCGCCCGCGCCCGCGCCGAGCGCCCGGTCCAGCGCGGAGACGACGCCCGCGCGCGAGGCGTTGGGCAGCGAGACGTCCGTGCCGTCGGCGAAGAGGTGGCGGGCGGCGGGGTCGGTCGGTGTGAGCGCGACCCGGTCCTCCAGCGGCTCCTTGCCGGTCTTGAGGAAGAGGTCGCGGTAGACCGCGGGCAGGCGCAGCAGACCGGGGCCGGTGTCGAACACGAACCCGTCCCGCTCGAACCTGCCCAGCGCCCCGCCGTACGTCGACGTGCGCTCGTACACCGTCACCCGGTGGCCTGCCACGGCCAGCCGGGCGGCAGCCGCCATGGCGCCCATCCCGGCGCCGATCACCGCAATCCGTGCCATGCCAGGGACTTTATCGGCCGCCACTGACAACGCCGCCGCCCGGGCCGGGCGGCCTCACCGGGGCGGGCCGGCCTCTCGGGCCGCGGCCGGCCGCCGCTCCTCGCGGAGCTGGGCGCGGCGGCGCCGGAAGCGGCGGATCCGGCTCCACAGGAAGGCCAGTATCGCCACTCCGAGCACCAGCAGCGTGCCCGCGATCACGGCCGCGGCGACCGGGTGGAAGATCGCGAAACTGATGATCCCGGCGACGCCGAGGTCCTCGGCGGTGCTGAGCGCGATGTTGCTGAACGGCTCCGGAGAGGTGTTCACCGCCATCCGCGTCCCGGCCTTGACCAGATGGCTCATCAGCGCCGTGGACCCGCCGATCGCGCCCGCCGCCAGATCCGGCAGCGACCCGCTCTGCCCGGCCAGCAGCGCGCCCACCACCGCGCCCGCCGCCGGCCGGATCACCGTGTGGACGGAGTCCCAGACCGAGTCGACGTACGGGATCTTGTCGGCGACGGCCTCGCAGAGGAAGAGCACCCCCGCGACGATGAGGACGTCGGGGCGCTGGAGCGCGTCGGGCACCTCGTCGGTGACTCCGGTCGCGCCGAAGACGCCGAGCAGCAGGACCACCGCGTACGCGTTGATTCCGCTGGCCCAGCCGCTGGTGAACACCAGGGGGAGTACGGACACGGACGTGATCGTAACCAGTTCCGGCTCGGTGCAGCTGGGGTTGAGCACACACGCCTGAGTATCCGTACTCAGAAGAGGAGATGAGTAGGTGCGCGGATGGGGTCCCACCTGCGCGGACGGAAGAGTGGAGGACACGGAAGGGGCAGGCGCGCCCGTACCGCCGACACGGGGCGGCGGAACGAGCGCGGCTCCCCCGACCGAACGGGGCACGGGGGGTACGGGGGTACTGAAGTGCCCAGAGCGACGTACGGGGGACGTGTTCCGAAAGAAATACGCCGGTGCGGCGAGGCCCAGGGGGGATCGGGGCCTCGCCGCACCGGTGTGTCCACGCGCGCGTGGCGGCGGTCAGCGCCCGCTGACCCTCCCGTGCAGCAGCCGCGACAGCGCCGCGTGCACCTCGTCCAGGGAGCGCTCGCTCTGGAACGCCTGCCAGTCGAGCGCCGCCACCAGCACCATCCCGACCAGCGCGGCCGCCGTGAGCGGAATGTCGATCTCCTCGCTCAGCTCGCCCTGGGCGACGGCCTCGCGCAGCACCGTCTCGACGACGGCCACCGCCTCCCGGCGCACCACCATCAAGGTGGACTGCCAGGCCCGGTTGGTGCGCCACAGCTCCGCCACGTACAGCTGGGTGAAGGCCGGATAGCGGTGGATGAACTCCAGACCGGCCCGGATCATGGCGTCCAGCGCCTCAACCCTGGTGCCACCGCGCGCGTGGGTGGCGTCGGCGGCCTCCTGGAGCGAGGCGGTGAGCAGCCCCACCCCGTGCCGCAGCAACTCCTCGAACAGCTCGGTCTTGCTCTTGAAGTTGTAGTAGACGGTGCCCTTGGCGACACCGGCCCGCTCCGCGATCTCGTCGACGGTCGTCGCCGAGAACCCCTGCTCGGCGATGAGCGTCACCGCCGCCTCGTAGAGCTTCTGCCGGGTCGCCTGCCGTCTGGTGCTGGACTCCATACGGTCGATTCTCACAGGTCCGGCGCCCCTAGAGGCTCAGCTCGGGGTGGAGCCGGTCCAGCGTCCAGACCTGCTTGCGCCGCGCCGACAGCGCGGTCAGCGCCAGTGAGCCCACCGTGAACGCCACCAGTACCGCGCACCCCTGCCACACCGGCCCGAGCCCGCCGCCGGTGATGAGCCTGCGCAGCCCCTCGACCACGTAACTCATCGGCAGGTACGGGTGGATCGCGTTGAAGAACGCCGGGCTCGTCTGCACCGGATAGGTGCCGCCCGCCGAGGTCAGCTGGAGCATCAGCAGCGCCAGCACCAGGATGCGTCCGGCCGCCCCGAAGCGGGCGTTGAGCCACTGCACGATCGCCGCGAAACAGCACGAGACGAGTGCCAGGAAAGCGATCGTCCCCCCGGCGCGTTCCATCTCCAGACCGAGTCCGTAGTGCAGCACCGCCATCAGCGCGCCCACCTGGAGCACCCCGATGGCCGCCACCGGCAGCCAGCCCGCCAGCGCGATCCGCCACGCCGGGGCGCCCGTCGCGAGCGCCCGCCGGTTGAGCGGCTGGATCAGCATGTAGGCGACCATCGCGCCCACCCACAGGGAGAGCGGGATGAAGTACGGGGCGAAGCCGGTGCCGTAGTTGGGCGCCTTGTGCAGCGCCTGCGAGGCGAGCCGGACCGGGTCGGCCATCACCTCGGTGCGCTTGTCGCGGTCCTGCTTGTCGTAGTCGGGGATCTTGCCGACGCCGTCGTGCAGTCCGCCCGCGAGCTGCGCGGAGCCGTCGGAGAGCTTGAGCAGGCCGCCGTCGAGGGTGCCCGCGCCCTTCTTGAGCTTGCCCACGCCGCTGTCCAGGTCGGTGGCGCCCGACTTGGCCGTGGTCAGACCGGTGTGCAGGGTGCCGGCGCCCTTGGCGACCTCCTTGGCGCCCTTGTTGAGGGCGTTGATGTCACCGACGGCCTTGTCCAGGTCCTTGGCGAGCGTCGGCGCGTTCCTGGCGACCCGGCGCGCCTGCTTCTGGAGCTCGACCAGGTTCTTGTCGAGCTTCTTGAGGTCGCCGTTCTGGTCCTGGATGACCTGGTTGAGGTCCTCGGCGAGGGTCGCCGCGGTCGCCGCCGCCTGCTTGGCGCGCTTGAGCTCCGGGCAGAGCGGGCCGGGCGTCGCGGACGGCCCGCACAGCTTGGCGTACGCCTTGTCGAGGTCGTCGGAGGCCTTGCGGGCGCCGGTCGCGGCGGCGGGTGCCCTCCTGACCACGTCGGCCAGGTGGTCGCGCAGCGGCCCTACCGTGTCGTCGACCAGCTTGGCCGTGTCTCCGATGGCCTTGGCGTTCTCCCTGAGGAAGGGACGCGCCTCGTCCGCTGCCGCGTTGACCTTGCTCGCCAGCGTCTGGGTGCCCGCCGCGACCTTGCGGGCGCCGGTCTCCAGCTCGGCGGAGCCGCTGTCGAGCTTCTTGATGCCGCCCGCCAGCTTGCCGCTGCCCGCCTTGGCGTCGCCCAGGCCGTCCGCGAGGTCCTTGGAGCCCTTCTTCGCCTTGCCGAGGCCCCCCTTGAGGTCGGCGGCGCCCTTGGCGGCCTTCTCGGTCTGGTCGTGCAGGTCGGAGAAGGAGATGAAGATCTTGTCCAGGAAGGAGCGCGAGGCCTTGGCGGAGGCCGCCGAGCGCACCTCGGAGAAGACCGTGCGGGAGATGGACCCCACGATGTAGTTGTTGGCGTCGTTGGTGCGCACCTGGAGGGCGCCCGTCTCGGGCGAGTCCCCGGAACTCGACGCGATCCGCTCACTGAAGTCCGCGGGCATGGTCAGCGACAGGTAGTACGTGCCGTCCTCGACGCCCTTGCGCGCCTTCTCGGCGCTGACCTCGTGCCAGTCGAACGTCTTGCTGTCGTGCAGCCCCTCGGCGATGCCGTCGCCCGCGGTGATCTTCTGGCCACCCGCGGTGGCGCCCTTGTCCTCGTTGACCAGCGCGACCGGCACCCGGTCGAGCCGTCCGTACGGATCCCAGAACGACCACAGGTAGAGCGCCCCGTACAGCAGCGGCAGCAGCAGGAGCGCGACCAGCGCGGCGCGCGGCAGCTTCCCCCTGCCGAACCGTTTCAGCTCAAGCGTGGCCAGTCGTGGCGAACGCATCCCCCGCCCCCTTCTCGTCCCCGTCCTGCCCGTCCTTGCCGTCCTGCTGGTCCTGCGTGGTCCCCACCGACAGGTCGGCTTCCTCGGGGGCCTGGCTGCAGACGGCGAGCACCGTCGTACCCGCGTCCGCCGTGGCCCGCAGCAGCGCCCACGCCTCGGTGCGCTCGGCGTCGGAGAGCTTCATGTCGGTGTCGTCGACGCCGAGCAGCCGCGGCCGCCCCATCAGCCCCAGGGCCACCGACAAGCGCAGTGCTTCCAGCCGCTCCAGATCGCGAACGTACGTGCGCTCCGCCTTCGGCAGGGTCGCGAGGTCCAGACGCGCGGCCTCCAGCGCCTCGTCGATAGCGGCCCTGGCCTCGGTGCGGCGCTCGGCGGGCGTGCGCAGCAGAGTGCGTACGGACCCGTCGAAGCGGCGGCGGAGCAGCGCGCGTTCGCGCAGGTGCTCGGCGACGGTCAGGGCGGGATCGAGATCGTTCACGCCCGGGACCGGGCCCAGGGCGCTGAACCGGCGGACGGCGGCCATGCGGCGCGGCAGCCGCTCGCCGCCGACCTCGGCATGGCCCTCGGTGGGTTTCATCCGGCCGGTGAGGGCCAGAAGCAGACAGGTACGCCCGGAGCCGGAGGGGCCCTCGACAGCGACGAGCGAACCGGGTGCGGCCGCCAGCCGCACGTGCCGGAAGACCCAGCCGCGTGGCCCCTTGAGCCCGAAGTCCTCGGCGGTGACGCCTGCTCCGTGCGGGCTGTCCACGGTCCCCCCATTCGTTGAGCTGACGAATTCTTTGAACTGACTGGTCAGTACAAAAGTAACCCCGGATCCGCGTACGAGGCAAAGAGGCAGGTCAGGGGCGGGGAAGGGTCCGGTGAGGGCCTGGCGGGGGCGCGGTCGGGGCCTGGTGAAGGCCGATTGTCAGTGGGGGCCCTCACGATGGACACATACGGCCACAGCGCCGTCACACGACGACAGGAGGTTCGTCATGGCCAGCCATCGCGCGGCAGCCGCCCACCGGCTCCGCCCCCTCGGCCCTGCCCCCTCACTGAACGGTCCCGCGAGCGACATCCACCCCGTGCTGCGCAGGGACGGTGCGCCACCCGCCGCCCTCGACCTGCTCGCCCAGGCCCGCAGCGGACTGGACGAGGCCGCCGTGCTCGACGCCCCCAACGAGCGGTACGCGACGGCGCACCTGGCCGCGCTGCGCACCGCCGCCGCCGTCCTCGCCGCCCGGGGCCGGCCCGAGACCGGGCCGCGCCGGCGGCAGCGGATCCGAAGCGCCTGGGAGGTGCTGCCGGAGATAGCGCCCGAACTGGCCGAGTGGAGCGCGCTGTTCGCCTCCGGCGCCACCCGCCGGGCGCGCGCCGAGGCGGGCATCCAGGGCGCGGCCACCGCCCGCGACGCCGACGACCTCGTCCGCGACGCGGCGATGTTCCTGCGGCTGGTCGAGCGCCTGCTCGTCCTGCAGCCCGCGCTGCCCCAGCCGAGGACCCGGGAGCCGGACGCGGGGTGAGGGGCGGGGGAGTGCGGTGAGGTGCGGGGATGAGCGGGGGCGGGTCCCCGAGGCAATAGGGTGGACGGGCCTTCACCGTTCTTTGCCCCGCCGTCCCGCGGCGGCGCCGCGCCGAGGAGTCAACTGCCGTGCCGGACCCCATGCGCCCCCGCGCCTCTCTCCGTACCGCCGTGGTCTGGGAGGTCCTCAAGGACGCCCTCGACCGCCGGGTCAAGGCGACCGGGCGCGAGGCGCTGGACGTCCTGGACACCGGCGGCGGCTCGGGCAACTTCGCGGTGCCCGTCGCCCGCCTGGGCCACCGCGTCACCGTGGTCGACCCCAGCCCCAACGCGCTCTTCGCCCTGGAGCGCCGGGCCGCCGAGGCCGACGTGGCCGACCGGGTCCGCGGCGTGCAGGGCGATGTGCTCGGCCTCTTCGACGTCGTGGAGCGCGGCGGCTACGACGCGGTGCTGTGCCACGGCGTCCTGGAGTACGTGGAGGACCCGGCCGAGGGCGTACGCAACGCGGTGGACGCGCTGCGCGCCGAGGGGGCGCTGAGCCTGCTCGCCGCCGGACTCGGCGGCGCGGTGCTCGCCCGCGCGCTCGCCGGGCACTTCACCGAGGCCCGCCGCGCCCTGGGCGACCCGGCAGGGCGCTGGGGCGAGGGCGACCCGGTGCCGCGGCGGTTCACGGCCGAGCAGCTCACCGCGCTGGTCGCGGCGACGGGGGTGGAGGTCGGCGCGGTCCACGGCGTACGGGTCTTCGCGGACCTGGTGCCCGGGGTCCTGGTGGACACCGAGCCGGGGGCGTTCGACGCCCTGCTCAAGCTGGAGGCGGCGGCGGCCGAGCTGCCCGCGTTCCACTCCGTGGCGACGCAGTTGCACGTCCTGGGCGAGAAGCGCGCCTGACCCGGCGTCCGGCGCACTGCCCCGGGTGTGCCCCGCACGTCCACCCGGCACGGGTTCGCACGGCGGTGTCCGTCCGCCCGGGCCGCCGCCCGGACGGACGCGGTGCGGGCCGCCGGTGCGCGGCCGGTCCCACGCCCGGGCGTCCCCGCGCTGATCAGCGAAGCTGTCCCGGACGGAGTAGCGGCATGGAGTACGCCACAGGCCCCCCGATCGGCGGCTTCGCCCCGTATGATCGGGGTACATGGTCCGGCATGGCGGGTCGTTCGACGGGGAATCCACTCCCCACCGGGCGGGCCGCCGTGGCGGCTCGGATTGGCGAATTGGCGTAGAGGGCGGGTTTCACGGGGGCGAATCCCTGCCTATCCTGAAGGGGCCGCATCCGGTCGCACCCCCGCGACCGACGAGTAGGAGGACTCCGTGCCGCTCTCGGAGCACGAGCAGCGCATGCTCGAGCAGATGGAGCGAGCGCTGTACGCCGAAGATCCCAAGTTCGCGACAGCGCTTGAGGGAAGCGGGCTGCGTACGTACACCCGACGACGGGTCTACCAGGCGGTCGCTGGCTTCTTGGTGGGTATCGCGCTCCTCATGATTGGTATCGGGCAGGGGATCTGGATCAGTGTGGTCGGGTTCCTCATCATGCTCGGCTGTGCCGTGCTCGCGGTCACCGGTTGGCGCAAGGCGCCACGGCGTGGCGAACAGCCGGTGGGTGGCGGCGGCGGTGCGGCGGCTCGGCCCGCGGCCCGCACACGCGCCCCGAAGCGGTCGGTGATGGACCGCATCGAGCAGCGTTGGCAGCGGCGCCGCGACGAAGGGGGTCGCTAGGCGCGGCGGGGCTGTGTTCGAACGTGGCTGAGGGGCGATCACCGATGCGGTGGTCGCCCCTCAGTGGTGTCACTCGGCCTGCGGCCTTCGCTCGTCCTCAGGCGCCGGACGGGCTGATTGGTCGGCACCCATGGGGTTGGTTGCCCCTTTGCCCGCTGTGCGGGCCGTCGCCTCGGCCTGCGGCCTTCGCTCGTCCTCGGGCGCCGGACGGGCTGCATTGATGCGGGGGTGCCTCCGCCCGTCCCGCTGTGCGGGCCGTCGCCTCGGCCCGCGGCCCTCGCTCGTCCTCAAGCGCCGGGACGGGCCGGCCACGCCCCTTACACGGACCCCCTCGTCGGCCTCCGCAGCACCGTCCTCCACACCGTCCCCAGCCTTGTCGCCGTCCGGGACGTCAGGGACTCCCACTTCGCCGTTGCCGTCCAGGCCAGCCGTGCCGCTGAGCGCGGGGCCAGGTCTGCTCGTAGGCGGGGCCAGAGGGGGAGGGACGCGCGCAGGCCCGTGCGGATGGCGTTCGCCGTCTCCGGGAGGTCCGCGGGGAGTCGGGGGGCCGGGGCGTACAGGACCTGTTCCACCGCGCTCGCCGCCCGGTGCGCCGACTCCGCCGCCGGGCCCTCAAGAGCGCCCAGCCGCACCATGCGCGCCGCCGCCTTGCGCGGCGTCAGCGAGTCGTCGGGGACGATGCCGTGGTCCCAGGCCGTGTCGATGACCTCCCGCCACACCGTGAGCGTGGCGGCGACCGGATCGGCGTCCGGGTGTCCGGCCCTGGCCAGTCGCCGGGAGCGGACCCGTACCCGCCACAGCCACGGCAGCAGCGGCAGTGCCAGCGCCGCCAGCACGCCGAGGGACACCGCGGCCACCGTGCCCGCGGGGGTCCCGCCGTCGTCGCCGCCCAGGGGGGTCGCCGGGGCCACCTCGCCGCACTCGTTCTGCTTGCGCAGCTGCGCCGGGCAGGAGGAGGACGGGGCGGGCGCCGGGGAGGGCCGCGTCGAGGGGCCCTCGGAGGGCTTCACCGGGTTGCTGGGAGCGCCCGACGGGGTGTCGGGGCGGGTGTAGTCGGGGGCCGAACCGCGCGAGGGGGTCGGCTCGAAGCGGGTCCAGCCCACCCCCTCGAAGTACAGCTCGGGCCACGCGTGCGCGTCCCGCAGCCCCACCGACATCGTGCCGTCCGAACGCGGCTCGCCGGGCGTGAAGCCCACCGCCACCCGCGCCGGTATGCCCAGGGTCCGGGCCATCGCGGCCATCGTGAAGGAGAAGTGGACGCAGAAACCCTGCTTGTCCTTGAGGAAGCGGGCTATCGCCTCCGTACCACTGCCGGACTCGACCTGGGTGTCGTAGGTGAACCCGCCCTTCACCGCGAACCAGTCCTGGAGCAGCACGGCCCGCTGGTAGTCCGTGGTGGCGCCCCTGGTGATCCTGCGGGCCGTCGTGCCGACGATGCGCGGCAGGGTCTGCGGGACCTTCGTGTACTCCCGCGCCAGCCCCGGGGGAGCGGGCTGCGCGGCGGCCAACTGGTCCGCCGTCGGGCGCACCTGGAGGCTGCTGACCTGGTACTGGGCGCCCTGGGTCGTCTGGCCGCGGTCGCCCACCAGGGTCCGGCCGACCGGCTCGAAGCGCCAGTGCCCACCGATGTCGACCTTGGTCGCCGGATAGGGCATCGGCAGCCAGTTCTGGGTGTACCAGCCGGCGGCCGACACGCTCGTACGGATCTCGGCGGTGCCGATCGCCGGGCTCAGCCCCTCGGGCTGCGGCAGCACGTCCGGCACGTCCTTGATCTTGCGCTCGGAGGACTTCCAGGACGCCCCGTCGAACTGGTCGAGGGCCACGATCCGCAGATACAGGTCCTGGGTGTCCTGCGCGTTGGTGCGGTAGCGCAGGACCTCACGGTCCTCGGGCTGGTTGAGGCTGTTCTGGAGCGAGACCAACGGGTTGACCGCGGAGATCGTGCCGCCTCCGCCGCCCTCGCCGCTGCCGCCGCTCCCGCCGAGCAGGCCGGTGCCCATGGCGGGCAGCGCGGCCGGGATCACCAGGGCGATGCCCAGGGCGAGCGCCCCGATCCGGCGGCCGGTACGCACCGGAGCCAGCGGGCCGCTGTCCGCCTCGAACGGCGTCTGCGGCCGGTCGGACCGGGCCGCCCCGCCGAACATCCGCCCCCACTGCGAGAGCCGGTCGCGGCCCTCGGCGAGCAGGAGCAGCAGATAGCCGGCCGCCGCCAGCAGGAACCACAGCCAGCTCGCCCCGCCGCCCGAGAGCCCCGCGGCCACCGAGTACAGCGCCAGCAGCGGCAGCCCGGCGGGGGCGGCGCTGCGGAAGGTCACCGCGAGCGCGTCCACCACCAGCCCGATCACGAGCGTGCCGCCCACCACCATCAGCCGGATGCCGTCGGTGGCGGGGGCCGGGATCGTGTACCGGCTGACGTCGTCGGCACCCTGCCGGAGCAGCCCGGCGAGGTGCTCCAGGGCGTCCGGCCCCGGCAGCAGCCCGGCCAGCGCCTGCTCCCGGGCGAACACCGCGGTCAGCAGCACCAGCGTCACCGCCGCCTGCGCCAGCACCGTCAGCGGCCGCGCCAGCGGCACCCGGCGGCCGAGCGCGCCCACCCCGGCCTGGAGGGCGAGCAGGAACGCGGCCTGCACGATCCAGGTCGCCCGGTCGACGAGCGGCAGCATGGAGCACGACGTCATCACCGTGGCGGCGAAGGCGCTCAGCGCCAGCCGTCCGCGCCCGCTCATGACCACACCCCTGACATTCCCGGTGTTCCCGGTGTTCCCGATGTTTCCGACGGCCACGACGCGCCGCCCGAAGCGGCCCCCGCGCCCGTCCGTTCCTGACCCGCCTGGCGCCACAGCTGGGCGAGCGAGGCGCCGGGTGGCACGGCCAGCGCCGTCCACCCCGCCTCGCGCAGCAGCCGCAGCGTCCGCTCGGCCGGGCCGAAGCCCCCGGGCGGCGCCGAGCCGTACGTCCACAGGTCGCTGTCCAGCACGAAGGCGACCGCGGCGCCGCTGCGCCGCCTCATCTTCGCCGCGACCGCGGCCTGCTCCTCGTCGAGGTCCCCGAAGAACCCGACGAGCAGCCCTTCGTTCCCGCCGCGCAGCACGTCGTAGGCGCGCGAGAGGCCGCCGCCGTCGGAGTGGTCCACGACCGCGAGGGTGTCCATCATGAGCCCCGCAGCGTCCGAGGAGTCCTGGGTGGTTCCGGCGAACCCGCCCTCGCCCTCGCCCGGCACCGAGCTTCCGGTGTCGGTCAGCAGCCGCACCGAGTAGCCGCGCTCCAGCATGTGCACCAGCGCCGAGGCCGCGCCCGAGACCGCCCACTCGAAGGCCGAGTCGGGGCCGGCGCCCGCGTACGCGAGGTCACGGGTGTCCAGGAGCACCGTGCACCTGGCCCGCTGCGGCTGCTCCTCGCGGCGCACCATCAGCTCGCCGTAGCGCGCGGTGGAGCGCCAGTGGACCCGGCGCAGGTCGTCGCCGTGCCGGTACAGCCGGGGAATCACGTCGTCCTCGCCGGCCAGCGCCAGCGAGCGGTGGCGGCCGTCGCCGTACCCGGCGGCCTCGCCGGTCAGGCGGACCGGCGGCAGGGGCTCGGTGCGCGGTATCACCGTGAGGGTGTCGAAGGCGCTGAACGCGCGCGTGAGCTCGCACATCCCGAACGGGTCGGTCAGGCGCAGCTGGAGCGGGCCCAGCGGATAGCGCCCGCGCAGATCCGAACGGACCCGGTAGGACACCTCGCGCTTGCCGCCCGCCTCCACCCGGTCCAGGACGAAGCGGGGGCGCGGCCCCAGCACGTACGGCACCCGGTCCTGGAGCATGAGCAGGCCCGTGGGCAGCCGGGAGACGTTGTCGACGCGCAGGTGCACCCGGGCCTCGGAGCCCGCGGGCACGCGCGCGGGGGCCAGCCGGCGGCTGCCCGCGACCCGGTAGCGCGTGCGGTACAGGACGGTCGTGCAGACCAGGGGCAGCACGGCGAGCAACAGCCCGACCCGCAGCAGATCCTCCTGGCCGAGGACGTACGCGCAGGTCGCGGCGGCGATCCCGGCGGCCAGGAACGACCGGCCGCGGGTGGTCAGTCCGGACAGGGCGGCCCGGGCCCCGCCCTTGTCGGTCTCCTCCGGCCCCGCCCCCGCCGGGGGAGCCCCGGCCGCCATCACAGCCGCCGGGTGCCGGGCTGCTGCTGGCCGTAGAGCGGGCCGCCGGCCTGCGGCACGGGGGTGTGCTGGAGGATCTCCAGGACGACCTGCTCGGCGGTGCGGCGGTTCAACTGGGCCTGGGCGGTGGGCAGCAGTCGGTGCGCGAGGACCGCGACGGCGAGCGCCTGGACGTCGTCCGGCAGCGCGTACTCCCGGCCGCTCAGGGCCGCGGCGGCCTTGGCGGCGCGCAGCAGGTGGAGCGTGGCGCGCGGCGAGGCGCCGAGTCTGAGGTCGGGGTGGTTGCGGGTGGCCCCGACGAGCTGCACCGCGTACCGCCGCACGGCGTCGGCCACATGGACCGTGCGGACGGCATCGACCAGCTTGACGATGTCGTGCGCGTGCGCCACCGGCTGGAGGTCGTCGAGGGGGGAGACCGCGCCGTGCACGTCGAGCATCTGGAGCTCGGCCTCGGCCGACGGGTAGCCGATCGAGACGCGGGCCATGAAGCGGTCACGCTGGGCCTCGGGCAGCGGGTAGGTGCCCTCCATCTCGACCGGGTTCTGGGTGGCCACCACCATGAAGGGGCTGGGCAGTTCATAGGTCTGCCCGTCGATGGTGACCTGGCGCTCCTCCATCGACTCCAGGAGCGCCGACTGGGTCTTGGGCGAGGCGCGGTTGATCTCGTCGCCGATGACGATCTGCGCGAAGATCGCGCCCGGCTTGAACTCGAAGTCCCGGCGCTGCTGGTCGTAGATGGACACCCCGGTGATGTCCGAGGGCAGCAGGTCCGGCGTGAACTGGATGCGCCGCACCGAGCAGTCGATGGACTTGGCCAGCGCCTTGGCCAGCATGGTCTTGCCCACGCCCGGGACGTCCTCGATCAGGAGGTGCCCCTCGGCGAGCAGTACGGTCAGCGAGAGCCGTACGACCTCGGGCTTGCCCTCGATCACACCCTCCACCGACCTGCGGACGCGCTCCGCAGTGGCGGTCAGATCTGTGAGGCTCGCTCGCTCGTCATAGGTCGTCACCCGGCCCTCCTCGGCCCTTCCCCCCGCTCAGGGAGCGGGGGGTTACCCCAGTTGCCTGCGGGCCGGCACACTGGAAACGGAACGGCCCACTTCGAAATAGGGACACCGCGTCCGAGGCGTTCGGACGGATGCCACCCCCGCATTCTTGTTGCCGTCGCCGCGTCGTGTCACTCGCCTGTGGATAACTGGGGGGGATATGTCGGGGGTTGCCGTGCTTTTGTCCCCGAAGGAACCCCGAAGAGTCGCCGAAGAGATTCCGAAGCGACGCGGAATCGAGTCCGAACCGCCCCGGCCGGACAACCGGCCGAGCGGCGGGCCGGGCTAGGCGGCCGGGTCGATCTCGCGCAGCAGGCCGGTGGTGACGTCGAAGACGAATCCGCGCACGTCGTCGGTGTGCGGCAGGAACGGCGAGGTGCGGACCCGCTGCATGGACTGGCGTACGTCCTGCTCGACGTCGCGGAAGGACTCCACCGCCCAGGCGGGGCGCTGGCCGACCTCGTCCTCCAGCTCGTGGCGGAAGTCCTCGGTGAGCGACTCCAGGCCGCAACCGGTGTGGTGGACGAGCATGACGCTGCGGGTGCCGAGCGCCCGCTGACTTATGGTCAGCGACCGGATGACGTCGTCGGTGACCACACCGCCGGCGTTGCGGATGGTGTGGCAGTCGCCGAGTTCCAGGCCGAGGGCCGCGTGCAGGTCGAGGCGGGCGTCCATGCAGGCCACCACGGCGACACGCAGGACCGGGCGGGCGTCCATCCCGGGATCGTCGAACGCCTGTGCGTACCTGCGGTTCGCTTCGACCAGCCGGTCGGTGACGGATCCCCCACTGCCCACCGTCGGACGGGGGTGGGCGGGGGGCTCTGCGGGGAGGTGCGCAGGAGTCGACATGTCTATGACGTTAGTCGCCGTAGATCGTCCGGTCTTGTCGTGGGGGTGGAAAAATCCCGTCAACTCGGTCGGCTGTGAGGTAACCCACAGGTGTGGTGATCGCTCACCCGTGCGGGTGAAAAGCGCACCCCGCGGCGCGCTGGGCCGTTGATTGACCGAAAGGACCGGTGGACTAAAGTGACGCGAAGTGGGAGGGGTGACACACTCCGCCCCGCTGGCGGGGACGGATTCCGTATCCGCACCACAGAGCAGTTGCACAGTTTCCCCCCGCGTGCGCGGCGCGCGTACGGCTCGGCCTCCTCCCGCTCGCCGGTCGGCTGACGCCCCTTCCCCGGCGCCGGCAGACCTTCCGGGCGGGCGGGGACCCGGCCGTATGCGCGGGGTGCCCGCCGGACCGAGAGGGCCAAAGTGACAGGGCGCGAAGCGCTTCCCAGCGAGGGCGACGGCGGGCGACGGGAGGGGCGGACCCGGCACGTCCCGGTGATGCTCCAGCGGTGCCTGGACCTGCTGGCCCCGGCCCTGACACAGCCCGGCGCGGTCGTCGTCGACTGCACCCTGGGCCTCGGCGGGCACAGCGAGGCCCTGCTCACCCGGTTCCCCGAGGCGCGCCTGATCGCCCTCGACCGGGACAAGGAGGCCCTGCGCCTCTCCGGCGAGCGCCTGGCGCCCTTCGGGGAGCGCGCGACCCTGGTCCACGCCGTCTACGACGAGCTCCCCGAGGTCCTGGACAGGCTCGGCGTCCCGCGCGTCCAGGGCATCCTCTTCGACCTCGGCGTCTCCTCGATGCAGCTCGACGAGGCCGACCGCGGCTTCGCCTACGCGCAGGACGCCCCGCTCGACATGCGCATGGACCAGACCACCGGGATGAGCGCCGCCGAGGTGCTCAACACGTACGCGCCGGGCGAACTGGTGCGCATCCTGCGGCAGTACGGCGAGGAGAAGCAGGCCAAGCGGATCGTCTCGGCGATCGTCCGCGAGCGTGAGAAGGAGCCGTTCAGCAACAGCGCGCGGCTCGTCGAGCTGATCCGCGACTCGCTGCCGCAGGCCGCCAAGCGCACCGGCGGCAACCCCGCCAAGCGCACCTTCCAGGCGCTGCGCATCGAGGTCAACGGCGAGCTCTCGGTCCTGGAGCGGGCGATCCCGGCCGCCGTGGCGGCCCTGGACGTGGGCGGGCGGATCGCGGTCCTGTCGTACCACTCGCTGGAGGACCGCCTGGTCAAGCAGGTCTTCGCGGCCGGCGCCGCCACCACCGCCCCGCCGGGCCTGCCGGTGGTGCCCGAGCAGTACCAGCCGCGGCTGAAGCTCCTGACCCGCGGCGCCGAACTGCCCACGGAGGAGGAGGTCGCCGAGAACCGGCGGGCGGCCCCCGCCAGGTTCCGCGGGGCCCAGCGGATCCGGGAGGACGTGCGGTGAGCGAACCGGCCAGGCAGCTGCGGGGGCGGGCCGCCCGGCTCGGCAGACTGCTGCCCCCCGCGGGCACGGGCAGCCCCGCCCGCACCCCCTTCGTCCTGCTGGTCGTCGTCCTTCTCGGCGGCGGCCTGATCAGCCTGCTGCTGCTGAACTCGGCGCTGAACGAGGGCTCGTTCAAACTGAGCGAGCTGCGCCGCCAGACCACCGAACTCACCGACGAGCAGCAGGCCCTCCAGCACGACGTGGACGGCCTCTCCGCCCCCGACGCGCTCTCCCGGCGGGCCACCGAGCTCGGCATGGTCCCCGGCGGCAGCCCGCTCTTCCTCAACCCGGACGGCACGGTCAAGGGCGTGCCGGGGGCCGGCGCCGTCCAGCCCGCCCCGGCGCCCAGCCCCGAGCTGGTCCAGGGCCCGGCCGTGACCGCCCCCGCCCCGTCCCCCGAGTCCCCGTCCGCCTCTCCCGCCCCCGGCGCGCAGCCGTCCGGCACTCCCGCGCCGGCCCCCGCGCCCGCGCAGACCCCGTCCGGTACGCCGACGCGCGCCCCGGCGCCCCCGGCGCCCGCGAAGACCTCCCCGACCCCCGGCAGGTGACGCAGTGAGCCCCCAGGAACCGCCGCGCCGCCGGGTGCCAGGACCCGCGCGGCCGCGCCCCCAGGCCCGCCCGGCGCAGCGCCGCCCCAAGCCCCCCGCCCGGATAAGGCTCGGCAGCCCCCGCCCCCGGCTGCGCCTGGTCAGCCTGGGGCTCACCCTGGTCATGATCGCGTTCGTGGTGCGGCTGCTCCAGGTGCAGGCGGTCGACGCCAGCGCGTACTCCGCCAAGGCGGAGAAGAACCGGTACGCCAGCTACGCGCTGCCCGCCGAGCGCGGTGAGATCACCGACCGCGACGGCATCGCCCTGGCCACCAGCGTCGACGCGTACGACATCACCGCCGACCCCTCGATGTTCACCCCGGCGACCAGCAAGGCCCCCGACGCCCCCCAGCAGGCCGCGGCCCTGCTCTCCCCGCTGATCGGCAAGGACCAGGAGGAGATCGCCAAGAAACTGCGGACACCCCGCAGCCGCTATGTGGTCCTCGCCCGCCGCCAGACCCCGCAGGTGTGGAACCAGATCAAGGACCTGAAGAAGGTCTTCGCCGAGAAGGCCCGCGCCGACCTCGCCAAGGGCGGCACCGGCGCCAATGTGCTCGGCGGTGTCTTCAACGAGTCGAGCAGCAAGCGGGTCTACCCCAACGGCGACCTCGCCGCCGGGATACTGGGGTACGTCAACGCCGAGGGCCGCGGCGGCGGGGGCCTGGAGTCCCAGCTCGACAAGGTCCTGGCCGGTGAGGACGGCAAGATCACCTACGCCCAGTCCGGCGGGCGCCGGGTGCCCACCGCGGGCACCCGCGAGACCCCGGCCGTCCCCGGCTCCGGAGTCGAACTGACCCTGGACCGGGACATCCAGTGGATGGCCCAGAAGGCCATCACCGACCAGGTCCGCAAGTCCCAGGCCGACCGGGGCTATGTGGTGGTCCAGCGCACCGACACCGGCGAGGTCCTCGCCATGGCCAACGCTCCGGGCTTCGACCCCAACGACATCACCCACGCCGGCAGGGCGGCGCTGGGCAACGCGGCCGTCCAGGACGTGTACGAGCCCGGCTCCACCGCCAAGGTCATGTCCATGGCCGCGGTCCTGGAGGAGAACGCGGCGACCCCGCTGACCCACGTCACCGTCCCCAACCGGCTGCACCGCGGCGACCGGCTCTTCAAGGACGACATCGACCACCCGACCTGGAACCTGACGCTCAACGGCGTCCTCGCCAAGTCCAGCAACATCGGCACGATCCTCGCGGTCGAGCAGCTCGGCAAGACCGACGCCGAGGCCGACCGGGTCCTCTACTCGTACCTGCGCAAGTTCGGCCTCGGCTCGCCCACCGGCCTCGGCTACCCGGGCGAGACCCCCGGCATCCTCGCGCCGCCGCAGAAGTGGTCCACCTCCCAGCAGTACACGATCCGCTTCGGCCAGGGCCTCTCGCTCAGCGCCATGCAGGCCACCTCGGTGTACTCGACGATCGCCAACGGCGGGGTGCGCGTGGAGCCGACGCTGGTGCGCGGCACCAGGGGCCCCGACGGCCGCTTCACCCCGGCCCCGGCGCCCCGGCAGTCCAGGGTGGTCAGCGAGAAGACCGCCAGGACCGTGGCGCAGATGCTGGAATCGGTCGTCGGCGACGAGGAGGGAACCGGAACCAAGGCCCGCATCCCCGGCTACCGGGTCGCGGGCAAGACCGGCACCGCCAACCGGGTCGACCCCAGGACCGGCCGCTACCACGGCTACACGGCGTCCTTCGCCGGGTTCGCCCCCGCCGACAAGCCCGCGATCACCGTCTACTGCGCCATCCAGAACCCCACCAGGGGCAGCTACTTCGGCGGTCAGATCTGCGGACCGATCTACAAGCAGGTGATGGAGTTCGCGCTCAAGACGCTGCAGATCCCGCCGACCGGCGCCCAGCCGCCCAAACTGCCCGTCTCCTTCGGCGGCACCGACTGAATCCGGAACCATCAGTGACAACCATCACCCCCGGCCCCGGGAACCAGAACCGCGACCACCACGCCCCGCCCCCCTCTTTTGGCGACCCGGCGGGTGCGCCCGGTACGCTCACCGCCGTGCCACACGCTGATCAGTACCGAACCGCCCCGCAGGACGCACCCGCGCACCAGCCGGGAGCGCCCCGTCCGGACCGGGGCAGCCCGACGCCCCTGAGCGGGCTGGCCGAGCGGCTGGGAGCCGAGAACCCCGGGCCGGGAGAGGTCACGGGCATCACCCATGACTCCCGCGCGGTGCGCCCCGGCGACCTCTACGCGGCCCTGCCCGGCGCCCGCTTCCACGGCGCCGACTTCGCGGCCCAGGCCGCGGGCCTGGGCGCCGCCGCCGTCCTCACCGACCCGGCGGGCGCCGAACGCGCCGCCGCGACCGGCCTGCCGGTCCTGGTCACCGAGGACCCGCGCGGCGCCATGGGCGAACTGGCCGCCGAGATCTACGGTCACCCCGGCCGCGACCTGCTCCAGCTGGGCATCACCGGCACCTCGGGGAAGACCACCACCGCGTACCTCGTCGAGGGCGGGCTGCGCGGGGCCGGGCACCGCACCGGCCTGATCGGCACGGTCGAGACGCGCATCGGCGACGAGCGCCTCAAGTCCGAGCGCACCACCCCCGAAGCCACCGACCTCCAGGCCCTGTTCGCGGTGATGCGCGAGCGCGGGGTGGAGTCGGTCGCCATGGAGGTCTCCAGCCACGCCCTGGTGCTCGGCCGGGTCGACGGCTGCGTCTTCGACGTCGCCGTCTTCAACAACCTCAGCCCGGAGCACATGGAGTTCCACTCCGACATGGAGGACTACTTCCGGGCGAAGGCGCAGCTGTTCACGCGGCGGCGCGCCCGGGTCGGGGTGGTGAACTTCGACGACGAGTACGGCCGCAGGCTGGTGACCGAGTCGGAGATCCCGGTCACCACCTTCTCGGCCGAGGGCCACCCGGACGCCGACTGGCGCGCCGAGGACGTGGACGTCACCCAGGACAGCTCCACCTTCACGGTCGTCGGGCCCAAGGACGAGCGGATCTCCGCCACCGCCCCGCTGCCCGGCCCCTTCAACGTGGCCAACACCCTCGCCGCGATCGTCACGCTGGCCGTCGCCGGCGTCGACCCGCAGACCGCCGCCGACGGCGTGGCCGCCGTGCCCGGCGTGCCCGGCCGCCTGGAGCGGGTGGACGCGGGCCAGCCGTTCCTCGCGGTGGTGGACTACGCGCACAAGACGGACGCCGTCGAATCGGTTCTGCGCTCGCTGCGCAAGGTCACCCGCGGCAAGGTGCACCTGGTGCTCGGCTGCGGCGGGGACCGCGACCGCACCAAGCGCGGGCCGATGGGCGCGGCCGCCGCCCGGCTCGCCGACACCGCCGTACTGACCTCGGACAACCCCCGTTCCGAGGATCCGCTCGGAATCCTCGCCGCGATGCTCGCGGGTGCCGCCGAGGTGCCCGCGCACGAGCGCGGTGACGTCCTGGTCGACGCCGACCGGGCCGCCGCCATCGCCGCGGCCGTGGCCCGCGCCGAACCGGGCGACACCGTCCTGGTCGCGGGCAAGGGCCATGAGCAGGGCCAGGACACCCACGGGGTGATCCGCCCCTTCGACGACCGTGTGGTCCTGCGGGCCGCGATCGAACACCGCCAAGCACAGTCAGGGATGAAGCAGTGATCGCCCTCTCCCTCGCCGAGATCGCCGAAATCGTCGGCGGGCAGTCGCACGACATACCGGATCCGTCCGTCCAGGTCACCGGATCCGTGGTCATCGACTCCCGCGCCGTGGCGCCCGGTTCCCTCTTCGCCGCCTTCGCGGGCGAGCGCGTCGACGGCCACGACTACGCGCGCGGGGCGTACGAGGCGGGCGCGGTGGCCGTGCTGGCCACCCGGCCCGTCGGCGTGCCCGCGATCGTCGTCGACGACGTCCAGGGCGCGCTCGGCGCGCTGGCCCGCGAGGTCGTGGGCCGCTTGGGCACCGACGTGGTGGCGCTCACCGGCTCCTCCGGCAAGACCTCCACCAAGGACCTGATCGCGCAGGTGCTCCAGCGGCACGCGCCCACGGTCTACACGCCGGGCTCGCTCAACAACGAGATCGGCCTGCCGCTGACCGCGCTCACCGCGACCTCCGAGACCCGTCACCTGGTCCTGGAGATGGGCGCGCGCGGGATCGGCCACATCCGCTATCTGACCGGGCTGACCCCGCCGCGGATCGGACTCGTCCTCAACGTCGGCTCGGCGCACATCGGCGAGTTCGGCGGCCGGGAGCAGATCGCCCAGGCCAAGGGCGAGCTGGTGGAGGGGCTGCCGACGGCGGAGGAGGGCGGCCTTGCCGTGCTGAACGCCGACGACCCGCTGGTGCGGGCCATGGCGTCGCGCACCAAGGCGCGCGTCGTGCTGTTCGGCGAGGCCGGCGACGCGGACGTACGCGCCGAGAATGTCCGGCTCACAGGAGCCGGACAGCCTTCCTTCAGGCTTCACACACCCTCCGGGTGCAGCGACGTGACCTTGCGCCTGTACGGTGAGCACCACGTGTCGAACGCGCTCGCCGCGGCCGCCGTCGCCCATGAGCTGGGCATGTCCGCAGACGAGATCGCCCGCGCGCTCTCCGAGGCGGGCACCCTCTCCCGCTGGCGTATGGAGGTCACCGAGCGTCCGGACGGTGTGACAGTCGTCAACGACGCCTACAACGCGAACCCCGAGTCCATGCGAGCCGCCCTGCGCGCGCTCGCAGCCATGGGCGAGGCCGCCCGGGCCAGGGGAGGACGTACGTGGGCGGTGCTCGGTCCGATGGCCGAGCTCGGCGACGAATCGCTCGCCGAGCACGACGCGGTCGGACGGCTCGCCGTCCGGCTCAACGTCAGCAAGCTCGTGGCAGTCGGGGACCGGGAAGCGTCCTGGCTGCAACTGGGCGCATATAACGAGGGTTCGTGGGGTGAGGAGTCGGTGCACGTGTCCGACGCACAGGCGGCCGTCGACCTGCTGCGCAGTGAACTGCGCCCGGGAGACGTCGTGCTGGTGAAGGCATCGCGGTCGGTCGGCCTGGAACGGGTGGCACTCGCGCTGCTCGACGGTGGCGTCGAGGGCGAGGTCGCCGCCCGATGAGGCAGATCCTCTTCGCGGGAGCCATCGGTCTCTTCCTGACCCTGGTCGGCACCCCGTTGCTCATCAAGCTGCTCGCCCGCAAGGGCTACGGCCAGTTCATCCGCGACGACGGCCCGCGCGGGCACGCCGGCAAGAAGGGCACGCCCACCATGGGCGGCATCGCCTTCATCCTGGCGACGCTCATCGCGTACGCCGCGACGAAGGTGATCACCAGCGAGGACCCGACCTTCTCGGGTCTGCTGGTGCTCTTCCTGACCGCGGGCATGGGCCTGGTCGGCTTCCTCGACGACTACATCAAGATCGTCAAGCAGCGTTCGCTCGGTCTGCGCGCCAAGGCGAAGATGGCCGGTCAGCTGATCGTCGGCATCGCCTTCGCGGTGCTGTCCCTCCAGTTCGAGGACAAGCGGCACCAGACCCCGGCCTCCACCAAGCTCTCCTTCATCACGGACTTCGGCTGGTCCATCGGGCCCGTGCTGTTCGTGATCTGGGCGCTGTTCATGATTCTCGCCATGTCCAACGGCGTGAACCTGACGGACGGTCTGGACGGCCTGGCCACCGGCGCGTCGGTGATGGTCTTCGGCGCCTACACCTTCATCGGGCTGTGGCAGTTCCAGGAGTCCTGCGCCAACGCGCAGACCCTGACCAACCCCAACGCCTGTTTCGAGGTGCGCGACCCCCTGGACCTCGCGGTCGTCGCCTCGGCCCTGATGGGCTCCTGCTTCGGCTTCCTGTGGTGGAACACCTCGCCCGCCAAGATCTTCATGGGTGACACCGGTTCGCTCGCGCTCGGCGGCGCGCTCGCCGGTCTCGCGATCTGCTCGCGCACCGAGTTCCTGATCGCGCTGCTCGGCGGCCTCTTCGTGATGATCACCATGTCGGTGGTCATCCAGGTCGGCTCGTTCAAGATGACCGGCAAGCGCGTCTTCCGGATGGCCCCGCTCCAGCACCACTTCGAACTCAAGGGGTGGTCCGAAGTCCTTGTGGTGGTGCGGTTCTGGATCATCCAGGGCATGTGCGTCATCGTGGGTCTGGGTCTCTTCTACGCGGGATGGGCAGCCGACAAGTGAGCCAGAGCTGGCAGGGCATGCGGATCACCGTCGCCGGCCTCGGGGTGAGCGGCGTCAGCGCCGCCCGCGCCCTGGCCGGTCTCGGAGCCGTGGTGACGGTCGTGGACGGCGGTGACTCCGCCGCCCACCACGAGCGCGCGGCCGAACTGGCGCAGCACGGCGTCTCCGTACGGCTGGGAGACGCGGACACCCTCCCCGGGGGGACCGGACTCGTCGTCACCTCGCCCGGCTGGAAGCCCGACTCCCCGCTGTTCGCGGCCGCCGCCGAGGCGGGCGTGGACGTGGTCGGGGACGTGGAGATCGCCTGGCGGCTGCGGGAGCTGGACGGCAGGAAGGCCGCGCCCTGGCTGGCGGTCACCGGCACCAACGGCAAGACCACCACCACGCAGATGCTGGCCTCGATCCTGCGCGCGGCGGGCCTGCGCACCGCCGCCGTCGGCAACATCGGTACGCCGATCGTCGACGTGGTGCTCGGCGAGGAGACCTACGACGTGCTCGCCGTGGAGCTCTCCAGCTACCAGCTGCACTGGGCCCCCTCGCTGCGCGCCCACTCGGCGGCCGTGCTCAACCTGGCGCCCGACCACCTCGACTGGCACGGCTCCATGGAGGCGTACGCCGCCGACAAGGGCCGGATCTACGAGGGCAACACGGTCGCCTGCGTCTACAACGCCGCGGACCCCGCCACCGAGGACCTGGTGCGCGAGGCGGACGTCGAGGAGGGCTGCCGGGCGATCGGCTTCACCCTCGGCACCCCCGGCCCCTCCCAGCTCGGCGTCGTGGACGGCATCCTCGTCGACCGCGCCTTCGTCGCCAACCGGCAGAAGAACGCCCAGGAGCTGGCCGAGGTCGCGGACGTCACTCCCGCGGCCCCCCACAACATCGCCAACGCCCTCGCGGCGGCGGCCCTGGCCCGTGCCTTCGGCGTCGAGCCCAAGGCCGTACGGGACGGACTGCGGGCCTTCACGCCCGACGCCCACCGGATCGCGCACGTGGCGGACGTGGACTCGGTCGCCTACGTGGACGACTCCAAGGCCACCAACACCCATGCCGCCGAGGCCTCCCTGGCCTCCTACGACCCGATCGTCTGGATCGCCGGGGGCCTGGCCAAGGGCGCGTCCTTCGACGAGCTGGTACGCCGGTCGGCCGAGCGGCTGCGCGGGGTCGTCCTGATCGGCGCCGAGCGCCACCTCATCGCCGAAGCGCTGGCGCGACACGCCCCCCAGGTACCGGTGGTCGACCTCGACCGGACCGACACTGGGGCGATGTCCGCGGCGGTCCGCGAGGCGGCCGGGCTGGCCAAGCCCGGGGACACGGTCCTGCTGGCCCCGGCCTGCGCCTCGATGGACATGTTCACCAACTACAACAAGCGCGGCGAGGCCTTCGCGGAAGCGGTCCGCGAACTCGCCGCCGAGCGCGCCTAGCCGGCCGGGACCCGTCCCGCGGGCCGGCGGCGCCGGGCACGACTGGAGGGGACAGCACACATGCCGGCCGAAGCGACCCCGCCCGGGCTCGTCCTGCGCAGCCGTGCCGCGGCCTCCCCGCGCCGCCCCGCGGTCGGGCGCGGCGGCGGGCGCGGTGCCCCGCCACGGCCCCGCGGCGGCGGTCCGCGGCGGCTGGTGGAGCGGGCCCGGCGGGGCTGGGACCGCCCGCTCACCGCGTACTACCTGATCCTCGGCAGCTCGCTGCTGATCACCGTGCTCGGTCTGGTGATGGTCTACTCGGCCTCGATGATCAAGGCCCTGGAGCTGTCGCTGCCGGCCTCGTACTTCTTCCGCAAGCAGTTCCTCGCCGCCCTGATCGGCGGGGCGCTGATGTTCTCGGCCTCCCGGATGCCCGCCAAGCTCCACCGGGCCCTGTCGTACCCGATGCTGGTGGTGACCGTCTTCCTGATGGTCCTGGTGCAGATCCCCGGGATAGGGATGTCGGTCAACGGCAACCAGAACTGGATCTACCTCGGCGGCCCCTTCCAGCTCCAGCCCAGCGAGTTCGGCAAGCTGGCGCTGATCCTGTGGGGCGCGGACCTGCTCGCCCGCAAGCAGGACAAACGGTTGCTCACCCAGTGGAAGCACATGCTGGTGCCGCTGGTCCCGGTGGCGTTCCTGCTGCTCGGCCTGATCATGCTCGGCGGCGACATGGGCACCGCGATCATCCTCTGCGCGATCCTCTTCGGGCTGCTCTGGCTCGCCGGGGCGCCCACCCGGCTCTTCGGCGGCGTCCTCGCGGTGGCCACGACCATCGCCGTGCTCCTCATCAAGACCAGCCCCAACCGGATGGGCCGGCTCGCCTGCATCGGGGCCACCGACCCCGGCCCGCAGGACCAGTGCTGGCAGGCCGTGCACGGGATCTACGCGCTCGCCTCGGGCGGATGGTTCGGTTCCGGACTGGGCGCGAGTGTGGAAAAATGGGGCCAACTCCCCGAACCCCACACCGACTTCATCTTCGCCATCACCGGTGAGGAACTGGGCCTGGCGGGCACACTGTCGGTGCTCGCCCTGTTCGCGGCTCTAGGCTATGCGGGTATCCGCGTGGCCGGACGCACGGAGGACCCCTTCGTGAGGTACGCCGCGGGAGGTGTGACCACCTGGATCGTGGCCCAGGCCGTGATCAACATCGGTGCGGTGCTCGGCCTGCTGCCGATCGCCGGGGTCCCGCTCCCGCTGTTCTCCTACGGGGGGTCCGCCCTGCTGCCGACCATGTTCGCCGTGGGGCTGCTGATCGCGTTCGCGCGGGACGACCCCGCGGCGCGGGCGGCGCTGGCCATGCGGCAGCCTCGGGTGAGTTGGAAGTCGATGAGACGGCGCGTCAAGAAGCGTCCGTCCGGAGAGCGGTGAATTTCGGTGCATGTCGTACTCGCCGGTGGGGGGACCGCCGGCCACATCGAGCCCGCGCTCGCCCTCGCGGACGCCCTGCGCAGGCAGGACCCGACCGTGGGGATCACGGCCCTCGGCACGGAGAAGGGCCTGGAGACGCGGCTGGTCCCCGAACGGGGCTATGAGCTCGCGCTCATCCCGGCCGTCCCGCTGCCCCGCAGGCCCACCCCCGAACTGATCACGGTCCCGGGGCGGCTGCGCGGCACGATCAAGGCAGCCGAGCAGATCCTGGAGCGCACCAAGGCCGACTGCGTCGTCGGCTTCGGCGGTTATGTGGCGCTGCCCGGCTACCTCGCGGCCAAGCGCCTCGGGGTGCCGATCGTCGTCCACGAGGCCAACGCCCGCCCCGGTCTGGCCAACAAGATCGGCTCGCGGTACGCGGCCGGGGTCGCCGTCGCCACGCCCGACAGCAAGCTGCGCGGCGCCCGCTACATCGGCATCCCGCTGCGGCACTCCATCGCCACCCTCGACCGCGCCCGGGTCCGCCCCGAGGCGCGCGCCGCGTTCGGCCTGGACCCCAATCTGCCGACGCTGCTCGTCTCCGGCGGCTCACAGGGCGCCCGCCGCCTCAACGAGGTGATCCAGCAGGTCGCTCCGGTGCTCCAGCGCTCCGGCATCCAGATCCTGCACGCGGTCGGGCCGAAGAACGAACTGCCGCGCGTGGACAACATGCCCGGAATGCCGCCGTACATCCCGGTACCGTACGTGGACCGGATGGACCTCGCGTACGCCGCGGCCGACATGATGCTCTGCCGCGCGGGCGCGATGACCGTCGCCGAGCTCTCCGCCGTCGGGCTGCCCGCCGCCTACGTCCCGCTGCCGATCGGCAACGGCGAACAGCGGCTCAACGCCCAGCCGGTGGTGAAGGCGGGCGGCGGTCTGCTGGTCGACGACGCCGAACTCACCCCCGCGTGGGTGCAGGACCAGGTCCTGCCCGTGCTCGCCGACCCGCACCGGCTGTACGAGATGTCCCGCGCCGCCTCCGAGTTCGGCCGCCGGGACGCCGACGACCTGCTCGTCGGCATGGTGTACGAGGCGATCGCCGCGCGCTGACGGAGCGGCAGAAGGCAGGGGACCGTGGCCGGACAGGCGACCGCTCGACGCGGGGCGGGGCAGGCGGAGAAGTCCGGCCCGTCCGGTCCCCGCCGGCCCCTGCGACGGCTGCGGCCGCGGCTGCCCGCCCGGCGGCGGCTGGTGCTGATTCTGGCCACCGCGCTCGTCGTCGGCGCGGCGCTGATGTGGTTGCTGTACGGGTCCACTTGGCTGCGGGTCGAACAGGTGGAAATCACCGGCACCGAGGTGCTCACCCCGGCCGAGGTCGAAGCGGCGGCGGCCGTTCCGGTCGGATCGCCGCTGGTCTCGGTCGACACGGACGCGATCGAGGCCCGGCTGCTGCGCGAACTGCCGCGGCTGGACTCGGTGGACGTCGGCCGCTCCTGGCCGCACGGCATCACCCTCGACGTCACCGAGCGCAAGCCCGTTCTGCTGATGAAAAAAGGCGCGAACTTCACCGAAGTGGACGCCAGGGGTGTGCGGTTCGCCACGGTCGCCAAGGCGCCCGCACACGTACCGCTGCTCGACCTGAACCCGGACAACTCGTCCTCGCTGCGCCGCTTTCCGGCCGACGTGCTGGTGCGCGCGGCGGTGCGGGTGGCGGGCGAACTCCCGTCCGCCGTCGCCAAGGACACCCGCCTCGTACGGGTCACCTCCTACGACGCGGTCTCCCTGGAGCTGGGGCGCGGGCGTACCGTCATGTGGGGCAGTGAGGAGGAGGGGGAGCTCAAGGCCCGTACGCTGGTCGCCCTCATGAAAGCCGCGCCCCGGGCGCGGTACTTCGATGTGAGTGCCCCCACCGCCCCGGCGGTATCGGGGAGTTGACGCACATATGCGCTGGCCAGCACCCTGGTTGGTCATCGCTACGGGTGATCACATAGGGTGAAAAGAAAAACGGGAGGTTCGGCGTGTTCGTTGAACGTGCGCCACTTGTCGACTTAGTGTCCTGTTCGGAAGAGTCCAGTGAACAGACACATTGGTAACCCTAAACTTCAACGTTAGGGTTCGGGTCGGCGTTCGGACCGTCCCACATCGGCATTCGTCGTCGTCGTGCGACACCCGCACGTGACGACCCGTAACTCGAGGCGAGAGGCCTTCGACGTGGCAGCACCGCAGAACTACCTCGCAGTCATCAAGGTCATCGGTGTCGGCGGCGGTGGTGTCAATGCCATCAACCGAATGATCGAGGTCGGTCTCAAGGGCGTCGAGTTCATCGCGATCAACACCGACGCACAAGCTCTGTTGATGAGCGACGCCGACGTCAAGCTCGACGTCGGCCGTGAACTGACCCGCGGCCTCGGGGCCGGAGCCAACCCGGCAGTCGGGCGCAAGGCGGCAGAGGACCACCGCGAGGAGATCGAGGAGGTCCTCAAGGGGGCCGACATGGTCTTCGTCACCGCGGGCGAGGGCGGCGGCACCGGCACCGGCGGCGCGCCCGTCGTCGCCAACATCGCGCGCTCGCTCGGCGCCCTCACCATCGGTGTGGTCACCCGGCCGTTCACCTTCGAGGGGCGCCGCCGCGCCAACCAGGCAGAGGACGGCATCGCCGAGCTCCGCGAAGAGGTCGACACCCTCATCGTCATCCCCAACGACCGGCTGCTGTCCATCTCGGACCGCCAGGTCAGCGTGCTCGACGCGTTCAAGTCGGCCGACCAGGTGCTGCTCTCCGGCGTCCAGGGCATCACCGACCTGATCACCACCCCGGGTCTGATCAACCTCGACTTCGCCGACGTCAAGTCGGTCATGTCGGAGGCCGGTTCGGCGCTCATGGGCATCGGCTCGGCGCGCGGCGACGACCGCGCGGTGGCCGCCGCCGAGATGGCGATCTCCTCGCCGCTCCTGGAGGCGTCCATCGACGGCGCCCGCGGTGTGCTGCTCTCCATCTCCGGCGGCTCCGACCTCGGTCTCTTCGAGATCAACGAGGCCGCGCAGCTGGTCAGCGAGGCCGCCCACCCCGAGGCCAACATCATCTTCGGCGCGGTCATCGATGACGCGCTCGGCGACGAGGTCCGGGTCACGGTCATCGCGGCCGGATTCGACGGCGGCCAGCCGCCCGCCCGCCGTGACACGGTGCTCGGCTCCACCACGGCCAAGCGCGAGGAGCCCGCGCCGGTCCGCGCGGCCGACCGCCCGCTGGGCGGGCTCGGCACCGTGAGCCCGCGCGAGGACACCCCGGCTCCGGCCCCGGCCCCGGTCGAGACGGCCCCGGCCGGCGAGACCGCCCCGCCGCAGGTGCCCACGGCCCGCCCGTACCAGGACAGCCAGGCCGAAGAGCTGGACGTCCCGGACTTCTTGAAGTGATAGGGCAGCACTCCCTCGTGAGCGGCGCGCACTTCGCCTTCACCGACCGGTGGGGCGGAGTGAGCGCCGCTCCGTACGAGGAGCTCAACCTCGGCGGAGCGGTCGGCGACGACCCCGACGTGGTCCGGACCAACCGCGGACTCAGCGCGCGGGCGCTGGGCATCGACGCGGACCGGGTGGTCTGGATGAACCAGGTGCACGGGCGGGACGTGGCCGTGGTGGACGGGCCCTGGGGCGCGGACGGCGACGGGGCCGGGCACGTTCCGGCCGTGGACGCGGTCGTGACCGCCCGGCGCGGGCTCGCCCTCGCGGTGCTGACCGCCGACTGCACACCCGTTCTCCTCGCCGACCCGGTCGCCGGAGTGGCGGCCGCGGCGCACGCGGGACGGCCCGGGATGGTCGCGGGCGTGGTGCCCGCGGCGGTCCGGGCGATGGTCTCGCTCGGGGCCGAGCCGTCCCGGATCACCGCGCGGACCGGGCCCGCCGTCTGCGGCAGGTGCTACGAGGTCCCGGCGGCGATGCGGGACGAGGTCGCCGCGGCCGAGCCCGCCGCCTGGGCCGAGACCGGCTGGGGGACCCCGGCCGTCGACGTCACCGCCGGGGTGCACGCGCAGCTCGCGGCGCTCGGGGTGACGGACCGGCAGGCGTCGGGGGTGTGCACGCTCGAATCGAAGGACCACTTCTCGTACCGCCGCGACCGCACCACCGGCCGGCTCGCCGGATACGTCTGGCTCGACGCGGCGCCGGCCGCCGGGGGAGAGGGGAGCGGGGCATGACGGACCGGACGGGCACGACGGGCCGGACGGACCCGGCGGGTCGCAAGGCGGAGCTGGCCGCGAACCTCGCGCGGGTGGAGGAACGTATCTCCGCTGCCTGCGCGGCGGCCGGGCGCAAGCGGGACGACGTGACGCTCATCGTGGTCACCAAGACCTACCCGGCGAGCGACGTCCGGCTCCTCCATGAGCTGGGGGTGCGTCAGGTCGCCGAGAACCGGGACCAGGACGCGGCGCCCAAGGCGGCCGAGTGCGCGGATCTGACCGATCTGCGCTGGCACTTCGTGGGCCAGCTCCAGACGAACAAGGTCCGTTCCGTGGTGGCCTACGCGGATCTGGTGCAGTCCGTCGACCGGGACCGGCTGGTCACCGCCCTCTCCGCCGCCGCCGTGAAGGCGGAACGGGAGGTGGGGTGCCTCATCCAGGTCGCGCTCGACGCGGAGTCGGGGGCGCGGGGCGACCGGGGCGGCGTCGCCCCGGACGGAATCGAGCAGTTGGCCCGGCTTGTGGCGGACGCTCCCGGTCTGCGGCTGGACGGTCTGATGACCGTGGCACCGCTGGCGGGCGAGTACGCGGGCCGCGAACGCGCCGCGTTCGAGCGGCTGATGGATTTGTCGACTGACCTGCGCCGCGCTCATCCTGCTGCGAACATGGTGTCAGCAGGGATGAGTGCGGATCTCGAAGAGGCTGTAGCGGCCGGAGCGACACATGTACGCGTCGGTACGGCGGTACTCGGAGTCCGACCCCGGCTCGGGTAACGTCGCGAAGCAAGTCGGACCACAGCAGAAAATATGGTCATTCCCACTTTCGGTGGGCAGACCTAGTGGATCGTGGGCACTTGGTGACACTGCGACATTTGGCGACAAGGGCGATCCACCACAGAGCGGAGGAATCGGAGCATGGCCGGCGCGATGCGCAAGATGGCGGTCTACCTCGGTCTCGTGGAGGACGATGGGTACGACGGCCCGGGGTTCGACCCCGATGACGAGTTCGAACCCGAGCCGGAGCCCGAGCGGGACCGTCGGCGGCACCAGCCCCCGCATCAGGTCGAACGGGACGAACCGGTACGAGCCGTACAGCCGCCGGCCCCCCGTGAACCTGTCTCCCACGCAGCCGTGATGCCCGCGGAATCGGGGCGTCCGGCGCGAATCGCCCCCGTGGCATCCATCACACCTGAACGTCCGAGCCTGGAGAAGAACGCACCGGTGATCATGCCCAAGGTCGTGTCCGAGCGGGAGCCCTACCGCATCACCACGCTGCACCCGCGGACCTACAACGAGGCCCGTACCATCGGGGAACACTTCCGCGAGGGCACGCCGGTGATCATGAACCTCACCGAGATGGACGACACCGATGCGAAGCGACTTGTCGACTTTGCCGCCGGTCTTGTGTTTGGTTTGCACGGCAGTATTGAACGGGTGACGCAGAAGGTGTTCCTGTTGTCGCCTGCTAACGTCGATGTCACGGCGGAGGACAAGGCCCGTATCGCAGAGGGCGGTTTCTTCAACCAGAGCTGAGACACGACACCGGGAACGATCCGGCCACGGGGCCGGGGGCACAGAGAGCAAGGGGAGAGGGAAGCGCGAGATGGGCGTCGCACTGGATGTGGTCTACATCGCGCTGATGTGCTTCCTCATCGTGCTGATCTTCCGGCTCGTCATGGACTACGTCTTGCAGTTCGCACGTTCATGGGAACCTGGCAAGCCGATGGTGGTCGTTCTTGAGGCCACCTACACTGTCACCGATCCACCGCTCAAGCTTCTGCGGCGGTTCATTCCGCCGCTGCGTCTCGGGGGCGTGGCACTCGACCTGTCCTTCTTCGTTCTGATGATCATCGTGTACATCCTGATCTCCATCGTCACCAGCGTGGGGAGATAGATGTGAGCGACACGGTCCTGCCGACTGCCGACGACTACGTAGAGGTGAAGAAGAGATGCCGCTGACCCCCGAGGACGTGCGGAACAAGCAGTTCACGACCGTCCGGCTCCGAGAAGGCTACGACGAGGACGAGGTCGATGCCTTCCTGGACGAGGTCGAAGCCGAACTGACCCGCCTGCTTCGCGAGAACGAGGACCTGCGCGCCAAGCTGGCCGCCGCGACGCGTGCCGCCGCGCAGAACCAGCAGCAGCAGGGTATGCGCAAGCCGGAACCGCAGGACCAGCGCGGTCCGGGTGCGCCCGTGCCCGCCGCCATATCCGGACCTCCGCAGGTTCAGCAGCAGCAGCAGATGGGCGGCCCGCCCCAGCTGCCGAGCGGTGCTCCCCAGCTGCCCGCCGGCCCCGGTGGACACGGCCCGCAGGGCCAGCACGGCCAGGGTCCCATGGGTCAGAACCAGATGGGTCAGAACCAGCTCGGCCAGGGCCCCATGGGCCAGGGTCCGATGGGTCAGAACCAGATGGGTCAGAACCAGCTCGGCCAGGGTCCGATGGGGCAGGGTCCCATGGGCCAGGGTCCGATGGGTCAGAACCAGCTCGGCCAGGGCCCCATGGGCCAGCAGATGGGCGGCCCCATGGGCGGCCACGGTCCGCAGATGTCGCAGCCCGGCCAGGGCCCCGGCGGCGACAGTGCCGCGCGTGTCCTGTCGCTGGCCCAGCAGACCGCCGACCAGGCGATCGCTGAGGCCCGTTCCGAGGCCAACAAGATCGTCGGCGAGGCCCGGTCGCGTGCCGAGGGCCTGGAGCGGGACGCCCGCGCCAAGGCGGACGCGCTGGAGCGGGACGCGCAGGAGAAGCACCGCGTCGCGATGGGCTCGCTGGAGTCCGCCCGCGCGACCCTGGAGCGCAAGGTCGAGGACCTGCGCGGCTTCGAGCGCGAGTACCGTACGCGTCTGAAGTCCTACCTGGAGTCGCAGCTGCGCCAGCTGGAGACCCAGGCGGACGACTCGCTGGCTCCGCCGCGCACCCCGGCGACCGCGTCGCTGCCGCCGGCTCCGCAGATGAGCGGGTCGATGGCGTCGGCCGGGGCGGGGTCGATGGGCCACACGATGGGCGGCCAGCCGTCCATGGGTGGCGCGTCCTCGTACGGCGGGCAGCAGCAGATGTCGCCCGCGATGACGCAGCCGATGGCGCCGGTGCGGCCGCAGGGGCCGTCGCCGATGCAGCAGGCTCCGTCTCCGATGCGGGGCTTCCTCATCGACGAGGACGACAACTGACGGGCGGGTCGCGTGTGACGCACGCGTAGCCTTCGGCAGGCTGAGGGCCGGGCCCCCGGATTTTTCCGGGGGCCCGGCCCTTTTCGTGCCCTCGCTCTACGGGGTGCTTCACCCCGCCCCGCCCCTTCCCCAACCGGGGGCGGGAGGGGGCCGCTCTCCGGGGTTCCGCCCCGGGGCCTGGGCGGGGCTGCGCCCCTGCACCCCGGTGGGGCTTTGCCCCCCGGCTCCCGCCGGTCTCCTTCCGCTGCGGGTCGTGGGGGGCTGGTCGCGCAGTTCCCCGCGCCCCTTGGGGGTTTCCCGTGAGCGGGTAGCGCGGGTTCGGCCCTTCGTCTTCAGTGCGGGGCGTGGGTCGCGGGTTGTGCAGTTCCTCGCGCCCTTTGGGGGTCCCGGTGAGCGGGTAGCGCGGCTCCGTCCTTCGTCTTCGCTGCGGGGCGTGGGGAGGGGGCGCTGGCCGCGCAGTTCCCCGCGCCCCTTGGGGGCCGTCCGTGGGAAGCGTGGCTCGGGCCCTTGTTTTCAGGGGCGCGGGGAACTGCGCGACCAGCCCCCACTCAGGCGCACCCGCACGACAGCCCATCCGCCGGAGGCTTTCGGGAAGGGGCGGGGTGGGGGAAAGCAAAAGCGGCCCGCCCCCCCGGCAAGGGAGGACGGGCCGCTACCAGCTCCGGTGGAAGTGCGGCGCGCGCGCAGGCGGAACGTGGCCTACGGGCCCGGGCGGGAGCGCTCCCCCTACCCGGGCGAGAGTGCTACCACCTGCCCGGACGGCGCGTCGCGCACCGGCCCCCGGGGGAGTGCTACGCCTTGCGCAGGCGGAACGTCAGGGACAGGGGCTCGTCCGTGAACGGGGCGCCGTAGGTGTCGTCCCCCGCCCCGGACGCGTACTCCGTCGCCAGAACCTCCTCCGCGATCAGCTCCGCGTGCGCGCTCAGCGCCGAGACGACCTCCGCGTCCGACGACTCCCACCGCACCGCGATCCGGTCCGCCACATCCAGCCCGCTGTTCTTGCGCGCCTCCTGGATCAGCCGGATCGCGTCCCGGGCCAGACCCGCCAGCCGCAGCTCCGGTGTGATCTCCAGGTCGAGGGCGACCGTCGCGCCCGAGTCGGACGCCACCGACCAGCCCTCGCGCGGCGTCTCGGTGATGATCACCTCGTCGGGGGCCAGCACCACCTGCTCGCCGCCCACCTCGACCGTCGCCGCCCCGGTGTCCCGCAGGGACGCCGAGAGCGCCGCCGCGTCCGCCGCCGCGACCGCCTTGGCCACGTCCTGGACGCCCTTGCCGAACCGCTTGCCCAGGGCACGGAAGTTCGCCTTGGCCGTGGTGTCGACCAGCGAGCCGCCGACCTCGGACAGGGACGCCAGGGACGAGACGTTCAGCTCCTCCGTGATCTGCGCGTGCAGCTCCGGAGAGAGGGATTCGAAGCCCGCCACGGCCACCAGCGCGCGCGAGAGCGGCTGGCGCGTCTTGACGCCCGACTCCGCGCGCGTGGCGCGGCCGAGCTCCACCAGACGCCGCACCAGCAGCATCTGCCGCGACAGCGCCGGGTCGATCGCCGAGGCGTCCGCCTTCGGCCAGGAGGAGAGGTGCACGGACTCCGGCGCGCCCGGCGTCACCGGCACCACCATGTCCTGCCACACCCGCTCGGTGATGAACGGCGTGAGCGGGGCCAGCAGCCGCGTCACGGTCTCCACCACGTCGTGCAGCGTGCGCAGCGCCGCCTTGTCGCCCTGCCAGAACCGGCGCCGCGAGCGGCGCACGTACCAGTTGGACAGGTCGTCCACGAAGGAGGAGAGGAGCTTGCCGGCGCGCTGCGTGTCGTACGCCTCCAGCGCCTGCGTCACCTGGTCCACCAGCGTGTTCAGCTCGCTCAGCAGCCAGCGGTCCAGGACCGTGCGCTCCGCCGGGGCCGGGTCGGCCGCGCTCGGCGCCCAGTCGGACGTGCGCGCGTACAGCGCCTGGAAGGCCACCGTGTTCCAGTACGTGAGGAGCGTCTTGCGGACGACCTCCTGGATGGTGCCGTGGCCCACGCGGCGCGCCGCCCACGGGGAGCCGCCGGCCGCCATGAACCAGCGGACCGCGTCCGCGCCGTGCTGGTCCATGAGCGGGATGGGCTGGAGGATGTTGCCCAGGTGCTTGGACATCTTGCGGCCGTCCTCGGCGAGGATGTGGCCCAGGCAGACCACGTTCTCGTACGACGACTTGTCGAAGACCAGCGTGCCGACCGCCATCAGCGTGTAGAACCAGCCTCGGGTCTGGTCGATGGCCTCGGAGATGAACTGAGCCGGGTAACGGCTCTCGAACAGTTCCTTGTTCTTGTACGGATAGCCCCACTGCGCGAACGGCATCGAGCCCGAGTCGTACCAGGCGTCGATGACCTCGGGGACGCGGACCGCCGTGTGCGAGCAGCCCTCGGCCGTGCACGTGAAGGTGATGTCGTCGATGAACGGGCGGTGCGGGTCGAGCGCGCTCTGGTCGGTGCCGGACAGCTCGCTCAGCTCGGCGCGCGAGCCGACGCAGGTCAGGTGGTCGTCCTCGCAGCGCCAGATCGGCAGCGGGGTGCCCCAGTAGCGGTTGCGGGAGAGCGCCCAGTCGATGTTGTTGTTCAGCCAGTCGCCGAAGCGGCCCTGCTTGACGGAGTCCGGGAACCAGTTGGTCTTCTCGTTCTCCCGCAGCATCGCGTCCTTGACGGCGGTGGTGCGGATGTACCACGACGGCTGCGCGTAGTAGAGCAGCGCGGTGTGGCAGCGCCAGCAGTGCGGGTAGCTGTGCTCGTACGGGACGTGGCGGAAGAGCAGACCGCGCTCGGCCAGGTCGGCGGTCAGCTTCTCGTCGGCCTTCTTGAAGAAGACACCGCCGACCAGCGGGACCTCCTCCTCGAAGGTGCCGTCGGGGCGGACCGGGTTCACCACCGGCAGGCCGTACGCCTTGCAGACCAGGAGGTCGTCGGCGCCGAAGGCGGGGGACTGGTGGACCAGGCCCGTACCGTCCTCGGTCGTCACGTACTCGGCGTTCACCACGTAGTGCGCGGGCTCGGGGAACTCGATGAGCTCGAAGGGGCGCTGGTAGGTCCAGCGCTCCATCTCGGCGCCGGTGAAGGTCTGCCCGGTGGCCTCCCAGCCCTCGCCGAGCGCCTTCTCCAGCAGCGGCTGGGCGACGACCAGCTTCTCCTCGCCGTTGGTGGCGACCACGTACGTGACGTCGGGGTGCGCGGCCACGGCGGTGTTGGAGACCAGCGTCCAGGGCGTGGTCGTCCAGACCAGGAGCGCCGCCTCGCCCGCGAGGGGGCCGCCGGTCAGCGGGAAGCGGACGAAGACCGAGGGGTCGACGACCGTCTCGTACCCCTGCGCCAGCTCGTGGTCGGACAGGCCGGTGCCGCAGCGGGGGCACCAGGGGGCGACGCGGTGGTCCTGGGTGAGCAGGCCCTTGTTGAAGATCTCCTTCAGGGACCACCAGACGGACTCCACGTACTCGGGGTCCATGGTCCGGTAGGCGTCGTCCAGGTCGACCCAGTAGCCCATCCGGGTCGTGAGCTCGGCGAAGGCGTCGGTGTGGCGGGTCACCGACTCGCGGCACTTGGCGTTGAACTCGGCGATGCCGTACGCCTCGATGTCCTTCTTGCCGTTGAAGCCGAGCTCCTTCTCGACGGCGAGCTCGACCGGCAGGCCGTGGCAGTCCCAGCCGGCCTTGCGGGCCACGTGGTAGCCCTGCATGGTCCGGAAGCGGGGGAAGACGTCCTTGAAGACGCGGGCCTCGATGTGGTGGGCGCCGGGCATGCCGTTGGCGGTCGGCGGGCCCTCGTAGAACACCCACTCGGGGCGGCCCTCGGACTGCTCGAGACTCTTGGCGAAGACCTTGGCCTCGCGCCAGAAGTCGAGCACGGCGTGCTCCAGCGCGGGCAGGTCGACCTGGGCGGGCACCTGGCGGTACTGCGACATCCGTACATCCTCCGGCGGATCGTCGTACGTTTCCGTCGGAGGGACGAGAGCTGCGGCCGTCCTACGGCCCCGCGCTCCCGCGGTACCACCCTCCTTGGCGGTGTACGGGACACCGCCCCCTCATTGGGGTCGCGAAGCCGGTTCTACTCGCACCCGGGGGTGCTTTCTTCCGGCGGCTCCGGGGTGATCTTCACATCGCGCTCGCCTCCGGGCTCCCACCGTCCCCGGATCGCTCTTGGCTGCGTACGACGCTACTCGTCCCATTCACGCCTCTCGCTGCGCCCAGTGTAAGGGCCCGCACCGACAGCGGCGGACCGGATATTCGGCGGGGCCCCGTCCGGGCCGCCACGCGCGCGCGGATGACCCGAATGGGCATACGTGGGCGGGTGGGATCCGGTGCCGCCCGTGTGGCGGATTACCGGCCGGAGAGCTGGGCACAACGGATGCAGGTTCCCCTCCGGGCACGTCGGGCGGGGGTGGACCGGCGGCGTGCCCCGTTGCCGCGGGCCTGGGGTCGATTTATCGTCCCAGCACGATGCGCGAGCAAGATCACAATATGTGAAGGGGCCGCGGCCATGGTGGCAGGGAAGACCGCGTTGGCGTCCGAGGACGCCGTGGTGGCCGCGGCCACGGAGAGCGGGTCCGCGTCCGGGAAGCAGGCGGCGGCCAAGAAGCAGGCGCCGGCCAAGAAGGAGGCGGTCCCGAAGAAGGCCGTGGCAAAGAAAGCCGCGGCCAAGAAGACGGCGTCTTCGGTGAAGAAGGCCGCGGCCAAGAAAGCCGTGGCCGACGAGCCCGGCGCCAAGAAGGCCCCGGCCAAGAAAGCCGTGGCCGACGAGCCCGGCGCCAAGAAGGCCCCGGCCAAGAAGGCCCCGGCCAAGAAGGCCCCGGCCAAGAAAGCCGTAGCCGACAAGGCCGGACCCAAGAAGACCGCAGCCAAGAAGGCCTCGGCCAAGGAGACGGTGGCCGAGAACCCCGTGGCCGAGAAAGCCGCTGTCGACAAGACGGCCCCGGCCAAGAAGGCTGCCGCCAAGAAGACGGCGTCGGCCGACAAGGCTGTAGCCAAGAAGACGGCGTCCGCCAAGAAGGCTGTCGCTACGAAGACCGCGTCCGCCGACAAGGCTGTCGCTACCAAGACCGCGTCCGCCGGTAAGGCTGTCGCCAAGAAGGCGGCCCCGGTCGAGGGAGCCGCCGCCCAGAAGACCGCGGCGTCCGGTAAGGCCGCTGGTGGCAAGGCGGGCGTCGGGCGGGCGGGCGCGGGCAAGGCTGCCGGTGGGGCAGCGAAGACGGCCGCCACGGCGGCCCAGGGGGCGGCCGAGGCCGCGGAGCAGAGGGGAACCGAGAACGTGGTTGCCAAGAACACGGCCGGCGAGGCCGCGACCAGGAAGTCCACGGCGGCCTCGGCCGTGCCGAAGGCCCGGGCGGTCGTCGCCGGGGTGCCCGGCGAGCTGCCGGTGCGGCCAGGGGAGGACCCGTGGACGCCCGAGGAGGTCGCCGAGGCGCGCACCGAGCTGACCGGCGAGGTCTCGCGGCTGCGGGCCGAGATCGAGGCCTCCGAGGCCGCCTTGAGCGGGCTGATGCGGGACTCCGGGGACGGCGCGGGCGACGACGACGCCGACACCGGGACCAAGAACATCACCCGCGAGCACGAGATGGCGCTCGCCGCCAACGCGCGCGAGATGCTGGAGCAGACCGAGCGGGCGCTGGAACGGCTCGATGCCGGTACGTACGGCTACTGCGAGGTCTGCGGCAATCCCATCGGCAAGGCGCGGATGCAGGCCTTCCCGCGCGCGACCCTCTGTGTGGAGGACAAGCAGAAGCAGGAACGCCGGGGCTGAGTCCGTACGCGCGTGTCGTACGCTCGTCCCCAGTCAGGTACCTAGGGTTGAGGGACTCACGTGGCAGAGGCGGAGCGCATCATCGGTACGCCGGACGTAGAAGGGCCCGAGGGGGCCGCGGCTCCCGACGAGCGGCCCCGGGGCGGGCGCAGGATCGCCGTCCTGTTCGTGGTGGCGCTCCTCGCGTACCTGCTCGACCTCGGCAGCAAGATGCTCGTGGTGGCCAAGCTGGAGCACCACGAGCCCATCGACGTCGTGGGCGACCTGCTGAAGCTGGAGGCGATCCGTAACCCGGGCGCCGCGTTCGGCATGGGCGAGGCCTTCACCGTGATCTTCACGGTGATCGCGGCGACGGTGATCGCGGTGATCGTCCGGCTGGCCCGCAAGCTCTACAGCCTGCCGTGGGCGATCGCGCTGGGTCTGCTGCTCGGCGGCGCGCTCGGCAACCTGACCGACCGGATCTTCCGCTCCCCGGGCGTCTTCGAGGGCGCGGTCGTCGACTTCATCGCACCCGCCCACTTCGCCGTCTTCAACCTGGCCGACTCCGCGATCGTCTGCGGCGGCTTCCTCATCGTGATCCTCTCGTTCCGGGGCCTGGACCCGGACGGAACGGTCCACAAGGACTGATCCCGGTCCTCGGGCGGACGGGGATGTCGGTGGGGCAAGGCATACTCGACGGGTGAGTACGTTTCCCGAGATCCGCACCCTGCCCGTTCCCGATGGCCTGGAGGGCGAGCGCGTCGACGCCGCCATCTCCCGCATGTTCGGGTTCTCCCGTACGAAGGCGGCCGAGCTCGCGGCGGCGGGGAAGGTCCAGGTCGACGGCTCGGTGGTGGGCAAGTCCGAGCGGGTCCACGGGGGCGCGTGGCTGGAGGTCGAGATGCCCCAGGCGCCCGCGCCGGTGCAGATCGTGGCCGAGCCGGTCGAGGGCATGGAGATCGTGCACGACGACGACGACATCGTCGTCATCGTGAAGCCGGTCGGCGTCGCCGCCCACCCCAGCCCGGGCTGGACGGGGACGACGGTCATCGGCGGTCTCGCGGCGGCCGGGTACCGGATCTCCACCTCGGGCGCCGCCGAGCGCCAGGGCATCGTCCACCGGCTCGACGTCGGCACCTCGGGGCTGATGGTCGTCGCCAAGTCCGAGCGGGCGTACACGTATCTGAAGCGCCAGTTCCACGACCGCGTCGTGGACAAGCGCTACCACGCCCTGGTGCAGGGCCACCCGGACCCGATGAGCGGCACGATCGACGCGCCCATCGGCCGCCACCCCAACCACGACTACAAGTGGGCGGTCACGGCCGAGGGCAAGCCGTCGGTGACGCACTACGACCTGATCGAGGCGTTCCGGGCGGCCTCGCTGCTCGACATCAAGCTGGAGACGGGGCGTACGCACCAGATCCGCGTGCACATGTCCGCCCACCGCCACCCGTGCGTCGGCGACCTGACGTACGGCGCGGACCCCACGATCGCCAAGCGGCTCGGTCTGACCCGGCAGTGGCTGCACGCGGTGCGGCTCGGCTTCGAGCACCCGTCGGACGGCGGCTGGGTCGAGTTCGCGAGCGACTACCCGGACGACCTCCAGCACGCGCTGGACGTGATCCGGGCGGAGAGCGAGTGACGCCCCGGGCGTAGGCGCCGAAACCCCGGCCAGACTCCGGCCAGGCCCGGCGACCTGTGCGATCGGCCACGCACGGCCCGTGAGCCGAGGCCCGGACGGCAGCCGCGTGGCACGCTGGAGGTTCTTGATCGCCTCGCCGCCGGAGGGCCTTCGTGGACCAGCTCGCCCTGATGTTCGTGCTCCTGCTCGGAGCCGTGGTCACGGTGCCGGTCGGGAACCGGCTGGGGCTTCCCGCGCCGGTCCTGATGACGCTCCTCGGCGGTGTCCTCGCCCTGCTGCCGTTCGTCCCGAACGTCGACGTGCCGCCGGACTTCATCCTTCCGCTTGTGCTGCCGCCGCTGCTGTACGCCTCGGTCCAGCGCACCTCCTGGCGGCAGTTCGCGGCCAACGTCCGGCCGATCCTGCTGCTCGCGGTGGCCCTGGTGTTCGTCACCACGGCCGCGGTCGCGGCCGTGGCACACGCCATCGTGCCGGGGCTGCCGATCGCCGCCGCCGTCGCGCTGGGCGCCCTGGTGGCGCCGCCCGACCCGGTCGCCGCCACCGCCGTCGCCGGTTCGCTCGGGCTGCCCCGGCGGCTGGTGTCGATCCTGGAGGGCGAGGGACTCTTCAACGACGTCACCGCGATCGTGCTCTACCACGTGGCGATCGCCGCCGCGGTCAGCGGCGACTTCTCCTGGCCGGACGCGGTGGGCAAACTGGTGCTCTCCGCCGTGGTGGCGCTCGTGGTCGGGCTTGTCCTGGGCTGGACGGCCAACAAGCTGATGGGGCTGCTCGACGACGCCACGCTCCAGATCGGCCTCACGCTCCTCGTGCCGTTCGTCGGCTATGTGCTGGCCGAGGAGTTCGGCGGCTCGGGGGTGCTCGCGGTGCTCACTCTGGCGCTGTTCCTGGCGGAGCACGCGGTGGACGCCGACGACGTCCAGGGGCGGCTGGCCGGGGCCACGTTCTGGCAGGTCGTCGACACCCTGGTGACGGGGATCGCGTTCGGGCTCATCGGTCTGGAACTGCACAACGTGTTCGGCACCGCCACCGGCCGCCTCGGCGAGATGGCGGGCTGGGGCGCGGTGGTGGTCGGGGTCGTCGTCGGCGTACGGCTGCTGTGGCTGCTTCCCGCCACCTGGCTCGCCAAACGACTGCACACGCTGCGGGACTACGACGAGGAGATCCCCACCACCTGGCGGGAGACGATCGTCATGTGGTGGGCGGGGATGCGCGGCGTCGCCTCCGTGGCGCTCGCCCTCGCCATCCCGTTCACCACCGAGAACGGCTCGCCCTTCCCCGCCCGCGACGAGATCGTCTTCATCGCCTTCTGCGTGATCATGGCGACGCTGGTGGTCCAGGGCCTCACCCTGCCGGCGCTGGTGCGCCGGCTCGGCGTCCAGGCCGACACCGACGCCGAACGGGCCCTGGAGCGCGAGCTCGCGGTCCGCGCGGCCAAGGCCGCCAAGCGGCGGCTGCGGGAGATCGAGGACGTGGAGGAGCTGCCCGAGGAGGTCATGGAGCAGCTCCTGCGCCGGGCGTACGACGTGGGGGCGCGGCTGAGCCCGGACATGGTCGACGAGGAGCGGCGCGAGGCGTACGCGAAGCGGGTCGAGCGGCTGCGGACCATCCAGCGGATCCAGCGCGAGATGATGTCGGCGGCCCGGCACGAGGTCCTGGCCGCGCGCAGCGAGCCCGGGGCCGACCCCGAGATCGTGGACCGCGTGCTGCGCCAGCTGGACGTGCGCAGCCTGAAGTGAGGGGGGCGGGGGGCACCGGCCCCCCGCCCGGCGGTCATATCCGGTCGGTGTTGATGCGCGGCAGCGACTCGGGGTGGCGGTCGTGGAGCCAGGCCACCATCTCCTCGCGGACGGCGCAGCGGACCGTCCAGAGGTCGCTCGCGTCCTTCGCGGTGACCGTGGCGCGCACCACGATCGTGGACGGGGTGGTGTCGGTGACGGCGAGGTCGCCCTCACGGCCGTCCCAGGCCGGGCACTCCTTGAGGATGTCGGTGAGCTTCTCGCGCATCAGCGCCACCGGGGCCGCGTGGTCGAGGTGGAGGAAGACCGTGCCGGTCATCTGCACCCCGCCGCGCGACCAGTTCTCGAACGGCTTGCTCGTGAAGTACGAGACCGGCATGGTCAGTCGGCGCTCGTCCCAGGTGCGGACGGCCAGGAAGGTCAGGGTGATCTCCTCGACCGTGCCCCACTCGCCGTCCACCACGACCGTGTCCCCTATCCGCACCATGTCGCCGAACGCGATCTGCAGCCCCGCGAAGAGATTGCCGAGCGTCGACTGGGCGGCCACACCGGCCACGATGCCGATGATGCCCGCGGAGGCGAGGATCGAGGTCCCGGCCGTCCGCATCGCGGGGAAGGTCAGCAGCATCGCCGCGACCGCGACGACGCCCACGATGGCCGTCACCACACGCTGGATGAGCGTCACCTGCGTACGGACCCGGCGGACCCGGGCCGCGTCGTGCGCCGAGGCCGCGTACCGCGTGTACGACGCCTCGACGACCGCCGTGGCGATCCGTACCACCAGCCAGGCGCTCGCCCCGATGAGGACGAGCGAGAGGGTCTGGCCGAGGCCGGCCTGGTGGTCCTGGACGGGTGCCCATTTGATCTGGAGGTAGGTCCCTCTCAGCAGGGCGGTCAGGACGACGACCTGCAAGGGAAGGCGGCAGCGGCGCAGCAGGCCCCACAACGGGGTCTCGCTGTGCCGGGCATCGGTCTGGCGGAGCAGTCGGTCGGCCAGCCACACGAGGGCCAGCGTGAGCACGACCGAGCCACCGATGACGATCAACGGGCGCAGTACGTTCTCCATGCCCCCGACCGTAACTGGCACCATGGCTCCATGAACATCATGCTTTTCCATTCGGCATACGGCCTGCGGCCCGCCGTGCACGAGGCGGCCGACCGGCTGCGCGCCGCCGGACACCTGGTGCACGTACCCGATCTCTATGACGGGCGCACCGCGGGGACGGTGGAGGAGGGCATGACGATCCGGGACGGGATCGGCAACGACGAACTGCTGAAGCGGGCGATCGCGGCCGCCGCCCCGCACTCCGACGAGGGCCTGGTCTACGCCGGGTTCTCGCTCGGCGGCTCGCTCGCCCAGACCCTCGCGCTGGGCGACGAGAAGGCCCGTGGACTGCTGCTCCTCCACGGCACCGCCGACATCGCCGAGGACGCCTCGGTGGACGAGTTGCCCGTGCAGCTCCATGTGGCCGACCCGGACCCGTTCGAGACGCATGACTGGCTGAACACGTGGTACCTGCGCATGGGCAGGATCGGCGCCGACGCGGAGGTGTACCGGTACCCGGGCGCCGGGCACCTGTACACCGACCGCGAACTGCCGGACTACGACGAGGCGGCGGCCGAGCAGAGCTGGACCACCGCGCTCGCCTTCCTGGCGTCGCTGTAGGGCGCGGCGCGGGGGTCAGACCACCGGCGAGTAGACCCGCTCGGCCTTCTGGCTGCCGCTGAGCGTCCGGTACGAGCGGGTCCACGAGGACGTGGCGTCCTGCCTGCGCTTGTCGGACACCGTGTAGTAGTCCATCTGCGAGCGCTGGGCGTCGACGTCGAGGACGCCGTAGCCGTGGCCGTCCATGTCGACCCACTTCACATGGCGGTTGGCGGCCTTGATGGCGGCCGCGGCGACCAGCGACAGGGTGTGCGGGGCGACGTGGAGCATCTCGTCGAGGTTGTCGGAGGTGACCGACGTCACCACGAACTCGGTGCCCGCCGACTTCGACAGCGGGTAGGTGCCCGCCTTGACGGGGACGTCGTTGGCCCAGGCCATGTGGATGTCGCCGGTGAGGAAGACGGTGTTCTCGATGCCGTTGTCGACCAGGTGGGCCAGGAGCTCGCGGCGGTCGTCCGTGTAGCCGTCCCACTGGTCGACGTTGATGGCGATGCCCTCCTTGGGCAGGCCCAGCAGCTCCGCCAGCGGGGCGGTCAGCTCGGCCGGCAGCGCGCCGAAGGCGACCGGGGAGATCATCACCGAGGTGCCGACCAGCTGCCAGGCGGCGTTCGAGGCGGAGAGCCCCGACTTGAGCCAGTCCAGCTGGGCGCGCCCGGTGATGGTGTGCTCGGGGTCGTCCACCTTGCCGCTGCCCACGCTCGCCTGCTGGGAGCGGAAGGAGCGCAGGTCGAGCAGGTGCAGATCGGCCAGCTTGCCGTAGCGGATGCGCCGGTAGGTGGTGCCCGCGGTGGACGGGCGGACCGGCATCCACTCGAAGTAGGCCTGCTTGGCGGCCGCCACGCGCGCCGCCCAGTCGCCCTCGGAACCGGGCGTGTGGTTCTCCGCGCCGCCCGACCAGGCGTCGTTGGCGAACTCGTGGTCGTCCCAGATCGCGATCACCGGGTGGGCCTGGTGCATCGCCTGGAGGTCGGCGTCCGTCCTGTACTTGCCGTGGCGGGTGCGGTAGTCCGCCAGGTTCAGGATCTCGTGGGCCGGCTCGTGCTGCCGTACGACGTACTTCGCCTCCGGATAGGCGCCCGAGGCGTACTCGTAGATGTAGTCGCCCAGGTGCAGCACCGCGTCCAGGTCGGCCCGTGCGGCGAGATGACGGTAGGGGGAGAAGTAGCCCGACTCCCAGTTGGCGCAGGAGACCACGCCGAAGCGGACGTTGGCGGCCGCCGCGTCCGTGGCGGGGGCGGTCAGGGTCCGGCCGGCGGGGGAGGAGACGCCGCCCGCGGCGAACCGGTACCAGTACGCCGTCGCCGGGCGCAGACCGCGCACATCGGCCTTGACGGTGTGGTCGGCGGCGGCGGTGGCCGTCGTGCTGCCCCGCGCCACTATTCGGGCGAAGCCCTTGTCCTCGGCCATCTCCCAGGTGACTTCGGTGTCCGGGCCCTTGCCCGAGCCCGGCACCGCGTCGGGAGCGGGGGTGACCCGGGTCCACAGCAGGATGCCGTCGGGCAGCGGGTCGCCGGAGGCGACGCCGTGCAGGAAGGCGGGGGCCGCGGCGGAGTCCGCGGCGGCGGCGGTCGCGCCGGCCACCAGGGGCGCGGCGACGACGGCGGTGGCGGCGGCGGCCTTGACGACCGTGCGGCGCGTGGGAGTTGAGGAGGTGAATCGACTGGTCACAGCCGGACACCTTACTGATGGGTAGAGCGAACGGGCAGGGTCGCGGCAGATGTTTGTCCGCCCGTCCGCCCGCGGCCACCTGAGCGTACGTCAGCGCCAGGCGGCCGCGGGCGGGACCCGGGAGGGACCGGTCAGCCCTTCAGGGCCTTGTCGATGGCGGCGGTGAACGCGGCCGGGTCCTGCGGGGCGTTGTCGCTGCCCGCACCGGTGATCTTCTTGCCGTCCATCTTCAGGGTCGGCGTCGCGGTCACACCGCTGTCGTCGAACTTCTTCGACATGGTGAGCGCCCACTTGTCGAACGTGCCGTCCTGCACGTCCTTCTGGAACTTGGCGTTGCCCTTGAGCGCCGGGACGCTGTCGGCGACCTGGAGCAGGTAGTCGTCCTTGGCGAACTTGTCGCTGGTCTCGGCCGGGTGCCACTTGGCCGAGTAGAGCTGTGCCTTGTACTCCATGAACGCCTCGGGGCTCACGTTGAGCGCGGCGCCCAGCGCGCTGAGCGCGTTCTTGGAGCCGGTGCCCGGGCTGCCGTTGTCGATGAAGGTGGCGCCGATGAACTGGACCTTGTACTTGCCGGCGTCGACGTCCTTCTTGACCGTGGCGCCGACCTGCTGCTCGAAGACCGAGCAGACCGGGCAGCGCGGGTCCTCGTACATCTCCAGGGTCTTCTTGGCGCCCGGCTTGCCGATGACGACGGTGGTGCCGTCGGCGCCCGTGGTGTTGGCGGGCTTGACCAGCGTCTTGTCCTTCGCCGCGTCCCACTCGCCGGGCTTGTTGGCCTGCATGACCGCGTAGCCGATACCACCGGCTATCGCGAGGACGCCGACGATCGAGGCGGCCACGACCACCTGGCGGCGCACCTTGTCCTTCTTGGCCTGGCGCTCGCGCTCCAGTCGCAGCCGCTCACGGGCGGCTGCCTTGCTGGCCTGGCTGTTGCGCTTGCTCATGATCGTTTTCTCCGTGTGACAGGTGGGGCAGGTGAGAAGTGCTGGGGGCCCGTGCGGGGGCCGCGTGTGCTCGGCGGGGCCGTCGCTCAGACGGCCGGGAGCAGCGCGGCGGGGGGCGGTCCCCGCCGCCCCACGCAGTGCACGAGCAGCCGGGCGCGCGAGGGCGGGTCCGCGCGCCGCACGGGCCGCGTCCGCGCCCGCGAGGGGCGGACCGCGCCGCCCACCACGGCGACCGCGAGGAGCAGCGGCCGGAACGCCAGCACCCCGACCGTGCGCACCAGGCGCGCCAGGGCTGCCTCGCCGCGCCGCAGCCAGGCCGCGGCCAGCAGCCCGACCGTCACGTGCGCGGCGAGCAGCAGCCAGGGCACGGCGGGCCCGGGGCCGCCGAGGAGCGCGGCCGCGCTCGCCCGGGACCCGGCGACGCCCGGCAGCTCGGCGCCCATGCTCCCGCCGCACAGCACGTCCACGCCCACCGACCGCAGGGCGCCCGCGACCGGGCCGCCGGAGGGCCCGTAGCAGACGTGCTGGCCGGTCGAGAAGACGGTGTCGGCGGCCAGCTCCAGCGGGACGAGCAGTCCCGCGATCGACCAGAAGCCGCGCTCACGGCCGGCGAGCGCGTACGCGATCAGGAACACGGCGCCGGCCGCGCCCGCGACCAGCCCCGCCGGCAGCGGGACGTGGGAGAGCAGGACGTGGGACGCGCTGGAGAGCGCCACGACGAGCGCCGTGAAAAGCGCCGCGCGTGCCGCTCTGAGCCGGGTCCCTGATACGTCCATCGGTGCTGAAGTCTGCCACGGCCCGCTGTCGGCGGAGCCTAAGAATTCAGTGAGACCGAAGACCCGGAATCCGACCGTTACGGAACAGGTCGACGAAGATCTGGTGGTCCGCCCGCGCCCGCGCGCCGTAGTCGTGCGCGAAGTCCACGAGCAGGCCCGCGAAGCCCTCCTCGTCGGCCGCGATCGCCGCGTCGATGGCCCGCTCGGTGGAGAACGGCACCAGCTCCGAGTGGCCGCTCTCGTCGTCCGCCGCCGCGTGCATGGTCGCGGTGGCGCGGCCGAGGTCGGCGACGACCGCCGCTATCTGCTCGGGGTCGTCGATGTCCGACCAGTCCAGGTCCACCGCGTACGGCGACACCTCGGCGACCAGCTGGCCGACCCGGCGCCCTCCCTCTTCGATCTCCGTCCAGCCCAGCCACGGGTCGGCGGCGGCCTGGAGGGCGCGCTGCGAGATCACCGTGCGGTGGCCCTCGTGCTGGAAGTAGCCGCGCACCGCCGGGTCGGTGACGTGCCGGGAGACGGCCGGGGTCTGGGCCTGCTTCATGTAGATCACGACGTCGTTCTCCAGCGCGTCGCTGTGGCCCTCCAGGAGGATGTTGTACGAGGGCAGACCGGCCGAGCCGATCCCGATGCCGCGCCGCCCCACCACGTCCTTGACCCGGTAGGAGTCCGGGCGCAGCAGGCTGGAGTCCGGCAGCGTCTCCAGATAGCCGTCGAAGGCGGCCAGGACCTTGTAGCGGGTGGCCGCGTCCAGCTCGATCGAGCCGTCGCCCTCGGCGAAGCGGCGCTCGTACTCGCGGATCTCGGTCATGGAGTCGAGCAGTGCGAAGCGCGTACGCGCGCGTGCCGAGCGCAGGGCGCCGAGCAGCGGCCCCTCGGCGGTGTCCAGGGTGAAGGAGGGCACCTCGTCCCCCTTGGCACCGGCGGCCAGGGCGTGGATCCGCTCGCGGTAGGCGCCGGCGTAGATCCGCACCAGCCCGGTGATCTGGTCGTCGCTGAGCGCCTTGGCGTGGCCGATCAGGGCCAGGGAGGCGGCGAAGCGCCTGAGGTCCCAGGTGAAGGGGCCCACGTACGCCTCGTCGAAGTCGTTCACATTGAAGATCAGCCGGCCGTTGGCGTCCATGTACGTACCGAAGTTCTCGGCGTGCAGGTCGCCGTGGATCCACACCCGGCCGGTGCGCTCGTCCAGGTACGGCCCGCTGTGGACGCTCCCGCCGCCGCGCCCGGCGTTCTCCGCGTCCAGGTCCGCGTAGAACAGGCAGGCCGTGCCCCGGTAGAAGGCGAACGCGGAGGCCGCCATCTTGCGGAACTTGACCCGGAAGGCGGCCGGGTCGGCGGCCAGGAGCTCGCCGAAGGCGGTGCCGAAGACGGAGAGGATCTGCTCGCCGCGCTCATCGGCGGTGTGCTGCGGGACCGACATCGCCGGGTGCCTCCTGGTACGTACGTGCGGGTGGTGATGCGCAACGGATGGGACGGGTGGTTCCGCCCCTTCCAACGCGTGACCGTACCCCGGAGTGCCCGGCGCCCCCCGCCCGCCTCCCCCCGGCCGTGAGCCGTGAGCCGCAGCGGTTCCCCCGCGGGCTGTCAGTCGGCCGACGTAGACTTCCAGGCTGTCCCCCCTCTCCCCGCCATGGAGGCCCCCACCGTGTCGAAGCCGCCGTTCACGCACCTTCACGTACACACCCAGTACTCGCTGCTGGACGGTGCCGCGCGGCTCAAGGACATGTTCGACGCGTGCAACGAGATGGGCATGACGCACATCGCGATGTCCGACCACGGCAACCTGCACGGGGCGTACGACTTCTTCCACTCGGCGAAGAAGGCGGGGGTCACCCCGATCATCGGCATCGAGGCGTACGTGGCGCCCGAGTCCCGCCGCAACAAGCGCAAGATCCAGTGGGGCCAGCCGCACCAGAAGCGCGACGACGTGTCCGGTTCGGGTGGTTACACCCACAAGACGATCTGGGCGGCGAACGCGACGGGCCTGCACAACCTCTTCCGCCTCTCCTCCGACGCGTACGCCGAGGGCTGGCTCCAGAAGTGGCCCCGGATGGACAAGGAGACCATCTCCAAGTGGTCGGAGGGTCTGATCGCCTCCACCGGCTGCCCATCCGGCGAGCTCCAGACCCGGCTGCGCCTGGGGCAGTACGAGGAGGCCCGCCAGGCCGCCTCCGACTACCAGGACATCTTCGGCAAGGACCGGTACTTCCTGGAACTGATGGACCACGGCATCGAGATCGAGCGCCGGGTCCGCGACGACCTGCTGAAGATCGGCAAGGAGCTGGGCATCCCGCCCCTGGTCACCAACGACTCGCACTACACGTACGCGCACGAGGCCACCGCGCACGACGCGCTGCTGTGCATCCAGACCGGCAAGAACCTCTCGGACCCCGACCGCTTCAAGTTCGACGGCACCGGTTACTACCTGAAGTCGACCGACGAGATGTACGCGATCGACGCCTCGGACGCCTGGCAGCAGGGCTGCGCCAACACCGCCCTGGTCGCCGAGCAGGTCGACGTCAGCGGCATGTTCGAGGCGAAGAACCTCATGCCGAAGTTCGACATCCCCGAGGGCTACACCGAGGTCACCTGGTTCCGCGAGGAGACCATGCGGGGCCTGCACCGCCGCTTCCCGGACGGCATCCCGGAAGACCGCATGAAGCAGGCGGAGTACGAGATGGACACCATCATCTCGATGGGCTTCCCCGGCTACTTCCTCGTGGTCGCCGACTTCATCATGTGGGCCAAGAAGCAGGGCATCGCGGTCGGCCCGGGCCGAGGCTCCGCGGCCGGTTCGATCGTGGCGTACGCGATGGGCATCACCGACCTCGACCCGATCCCGCACGGCCTGATCTTCGAGCGGTTCCTCAACCCCGAGCGCGTCTCGATGCCCGATGTCGACATCGACTTCGACGAGCGCAGGCGCGTCGAGGTGATCCGGTACGTGACCGAGAAGTACGGCGCCGACAAGGTCGCCATGATCGGCACCTACGGAAAGATCAAGGCCAAGAACGCGATCAAGGACTCCGCGCGCGTCCTCGGCTATCCGTACGCGATGGGCGACCGCCTCACCAAGGCGATGCCCGCCGACGTCCTGGGCAAGGGCATCGACCTCAACGGCATCACCGACCCCAAGCACCCGCGCTACAGCGAGGCGGGTGAGATCCGCTCGATGTACGAGAACGAGCCGGACGTGAAGAAGGTCATCGACACCGCCAAGGGCGTCGAGGGCCTGGTCCGTCAGATGGGTGTGCACGCCGCCGGCGTGATCATGTCCAGCGAGACCATTACCGAGCATGTCCCGGTGTGGGTGCGCCACACCGACGGGGTGACCATCACCCAGTGGGACTACCCGAGCTGTGAGTCGCTCGGCCTGCTGAAGATGGACTTCCTGGGTCTGCGCAACCTGACGATCATGGACGACGCCGTCAAGATGGTGAAGTCCAACAAGGGGATCGACATCGATCTCCTCGGGCTGCCGCTCGACGACGCCAAGACCTTCGAACTGCTCCAGCGCGGCGACACCCTCGGCGTCTTCCAGTTCGACGGCGGCCCCATGCGGTCCCTGCTGCGGCTGATGAAGCCCGACAACTTCGAAGACATCTCCGCCGTGTCCGCGCTCTACCGCCCGGGCCCGATGGGCATGAACTCGCACACGAACTACGCGCTGCGCAAGAACAAGCAGCAGGAGATCACCCCGATCCACCCGGAGCTGGAGGAGCCCCTCAGGGAGGTCCTCGGCGTCACCTACGGCCTGATCGTGTACCAGGAGCAGGTGCAGAAGGCCGCCCAGATCATCGCCGGGTACTCGCTGGGCGAGGCCGACATCCTGCGCCGCGTCATGGGCAAGAAGAAGCCCGACGAACTGGCGAAGAACTTCACGATCTTCCAGGCCGGCGCCAAGAAGAACGGCTACAGCGACGAGGCCATCCAGAAACTGTGGGACGTCCTGGTCCCCTTCGCCGGATACGCCTTCAACAAGGCGCACTCCGCCGCGTACGGCCTCGTGTCGTACTGGACCGCCTATCTGAAGGCGAACCACCCCGCCGAGTACATGGCGGCCCTGCTGACCTCGGTCAAGGACGACAAGGACAAGTCCGCGGTCTACCTCAACGAGTGCCGCCGCATGGGCATCAAGGTGCTGCCGCCCAACGTCAACGAGTCCGAGTCGAACTTCTCGGCGCAGGGCGACGACGTGATCCTCTTCGGGCTGACGGCCGTGCGCAACGTCGGTCAGAACGTGGTGGACTCGATCATCAAGTCCCGCAAGGCGAAGGGGAAGTACACCTCCTTCCCCGACTTCCTGGACAAGGTCGAGGCGGTCGTCTGCAACAAGCGGACGGTCGAGTCGCTGATCAAGGCCGGCGCCTTCGACGAGATGAAGCACACCCGCAAGGGCCTCACCGCGCAGTTCGAGCCGATGATCGACAACGTGGTGCAGGTCAAGCGCAAGGAGGCCGAGGGGCAGTTCGACCTCTTCGGCGGGATGGGCGACGAGGCCTCCGACGAGCCGGGCTTCGGCCTGGACGTGGAGTTCTCCGACGTGGAGTGGGAGAAGTCCTATCTGCTCGCCCAGGAGCGGGAGATGCTCGGTCTGTATGTGTCGGACCACCCGCTCTTCGGTCTGGAGCATGTGCTCTCCGACAAGAGCGACGCCTCCATCCAGCAGCTCACCGGCGGTGAGCACGCGGACGGCGCGGTGGTGACCATCGGCGGCATCATCTCCGGCCTCCAGCGCAAGATGACCAAGCAGGGCAACGCCTGGGCGATCGCCACCGTCGAGGATCTGGCGGGCTCCATCGAGTGCATGTTCTTCCCGGCGACCTACCAGCTGGTCTCCACCCAGCTCGTCGAGGACGCGGTGGTCTTCGTCAAGGGCCGCCTCGACAAGCGCGAGGACATCCCGCGCCTGGTCGCGATGGAGCTGATGGTGCCGGACCTGTCGTCGGCGGGGACCAACGCCCCGGTGGTGCTGACCATCCCGACGGTGAAGGTGACGCCGCCGATGATCAGTCGGCTGGGGGAGATTCTCGGCCACCACAAGGGCAACACCGAGGTGCGCATCAAACTCCAGGGGCCGCGCAAGACCACGGTGCTGCGGCTCGACCGGCACCGGGTCCAGCCCGACCCGGCGCTCTTCGGTGATCTGAAGGTGCTGCTCGGTCCGTCCTGTCTGGCGGGCTGAGGTCCGGGGAGCGGTCGAGCGGTTTATTTCCATGCGGAAGGGGCGCGTCCAATAGGGCGCGCCCCTTCCGTATTCACGTGCCTGATGTGCGGGGAATTATCAGTTGTGACCGAAGCGACGCTGGTGCTTACGGGCAACATCGGCCGGGCTGCCCTGCGCCTGGGGCTGGGACAGCGCCTGCGCCTCCATCGACGACTTCTGGGCCTCCTGCTGACCGCGCTCGGCCTGCGAGGCGGGCTGCTGCTTGCGGCCGGACTTGTTCTTGGCCATGGTGATGCCTCCTGTGGGGACTAGGGTCCAGGGCCGCTGCCAGACTCACACACCCCGACAAAGAACGCATTCCAGACGATTACCGTGCGTAATCCTCCGTAACGGCTCCGTAGATAGCGGTTCGCCACGCCGATGATCGAGTTCCGGCCGTCAACCCCCGCCGGGTCGGGCAGACTCGAAGGAAACCCGAAGTACGTTCCCTGATCTCTCGATCTCCTGCACTCTTATCTCCCTGATCTCCTTTGCCTCTGATCTTTTGATTTTCAAGGTTCTGAAAGAGGGTGGAACGCGTGGACCGCTGCGTCGTCCTTGTGGATGCGGGTTACTTGCTGGGCGCGGCCGCGAGCCTTCTGGCCGGAGAGCCTGCCCGTTCGCGGATCACCGTCGACCACGCCGCCCTGATCCAGGCGCTGCGCGAGCGGGCGGAGGCCGACACCGAGCAGCCGCTGCTGCGGATCTACTGGTTCGACGGCGCCCCCGACCGGGTGCCCCAGCCCGAACACCGCAGGCTGCGGGTGATGTCCCGGGTGACGGTCCGCCTCGGCGCGCTGACCCGCAGCGACGGGCGGTGGGCGCAGAAGGGCGTCGACGCGGCGATGCACGCCGAGCTCACCGAGTTGGCCAGAAACCGCGCCTGTTCCGATGTGGTCCTGGTGACCGGGGACGGCGATCTGCTGCCCGGACTCATGTCGGCCAAGGAGCACGGGGTCGCCGTGCACCTGTGGGCGGTCCAGGCCGCCGACGGCGACTACAACCAGTCCGAGGACCTGGTGGCCGAGGCCGACGAGCGGCGGGTACTCGACCGCAAGTGGATCACCCAGGCGGTCCGGGTGAAGGAACTCAGCAGCATGTACGCCCCGGCCGCCGCCCCCCGCCCCGAGATCGCCGCCATCCTCTCCGCGCCGCTGCCCGAGTCCGCGCTCGCCGCCTCCGCCGAGCGGGCCGCCGAGGCGGCCCGGGCCGCCCAGACCGCCGCCGTACGCAACGGGACGGCGCAGCCCGCGGCGGCGGTCGGCAACGGCACCGCGGTCGCCCCCGCGCCCGGCACCGCGGTCAAGGGCGTGCCCACCCCCAAGGACCTCGCGGCCCTGCGCGCGCCCGGCGCCCAGACGCCCGCGCCGCACGCCGCGCACGCGACCCTGCGCTGGTCCTCCGACAAAGGGTGGGTGGAGCGCCCGGGAGCCACGCTCGGCGAGTCCCCGGAGACCGCCTCGCTGCCCACCCTCGCCCAGCTGACCAGCGCCGAGCAGCGCTGGGCGGACCGCGAGGAGGACATCACCACGGTCGGCGGCGACCCCTACGAGGTGGGGCAGGTCTTCGCACGCCGCTGGATGGGGCGGCTGCCGGAGACCACCCACGTACAGAAGCTGTCCACGATGTACCCGCGCATCCCGCACCGCATCGACGGCGAACTCCTGCGGTACGCGGCCCGGTTCGGGCTCCTCGCCCACAAGGACGACCAGATCGACGAGCACGACCGGTACGCGATCCGGGCCGGGTTCTGGCGGGAGATCGACGTCAGGGCGGCGGCCGAGCGCACCCCGGCCGGGGACTGAGGCGGCCCCGGGGCGGCTCCGCGCCCGCGCGGTCGTTCGGTGAACGGAACCAAACCGGGGGTCCGGGGACAGCGCGGCCCGGCCGACCCCGTAGGCTCGTTCTCCGTGAGTACCGGCACAGCAGCGGCGCGGGCCGGCACCGTTTGCACGGTGCGGGGCCTCACCAAGACGTACCCCGCCGCGCGCGGACGGCGCGGCTCGGCCGGTACGCCCGAGATCAGGGCCACCGACGGGATCGACCTCGACGTGGGAGGCGGCGAGATCTTCGGCCTGCTCGGGCCCAACGGCGCGGGCAAGTCGACCCTGGTTCGCCAGCTCACCGGCCTGATGCGGCCCGACTCCGGCAGCGTCGACGTCCTCGGCCACGACCTGGTGCGCCACCCCGAGCGGGCCGCCCGGCTGATCGGCTACCTCGGGCAGGAGTCCACCGCCCTGGACGAGCTGACCGTGGCGCTCGCCGCCGAGACCACCGGCCGGCTGCGCGGACTCACCGCCCGGGCCGCGCGCGCCGAGTGCGGCGCCGTACTGGAGGAGCTCGGGCTGACCGCGCTCGCCGGGCGGCCCCTGAAGAAGCTCTCCGGCGGACAGCGGCGGCTCGCCTGCTTCGCCACCGCCCTCGTCGGCGACCGGCCCGTACTCGTCCTCGACGAGCCGACCACCGGCATGGACCCGGTGGCCCGGCGGGCCGTCTGGGCCGCCGTGGACCGCCGCCGGGCCGAGCGCGGCGCGACCGTGCTGCTCGTCACCCACAACGTCATCGAGGCCGAGACCGTGCTCGACCGGGTCGCCGTCCTCGACCGCGGCAGGGTCATCGCCTGCGACACCCCGGCGGGCCTCAAGGAACGGGTCGCCTCCGAGGTCCGGGTCGAGCTGGTGTGGCGCGAGCGGGCGCCCGTCGAGCTGCCCGAGGTCGCGGCGCTGCGGGCGGACGCCCAGGAGTCCGGGCGGCGCTGGGTGCTGCGGCTCGGCCCCGACGCGGCGCGCGCCGCCGTCGCGGCGGTCACCGGCGGCCCGGCGTTCGCCGCCCTCGACGACTTCACCCTGGCCACGCCGAGCCTGGAAGACGTCTACCTCGCCCTCGGCGGCCGCACGGAAGGTCTGGTGAAGGCGTGAGCGCGATTCCCCTGGAGGTTTCCGTGGAGGCTCCCGCGGAGGCGGTCGCCGCCCCGGCGCGGCCCGCCGCCGCCGCGCCGCTCGCGCCCCGGGCGCGGCTGCTGCCCGCCCTCGCGGCCGTCTACCGGGCCCAGCTCTCCCGGGCCAGGGTGGCCCGGATCCCGCTGCTCTTCGTGGCGACCTTCCAGTCCGTCGGGATCATGGTCCTGATGCGCGGGGTCGTGGACGGCGGGAGCGAGGCGCGGGCCGTGGTCGCCGGGTCGAGCGTCCTGGTGGTGGCCTTCGTCGCGCTCAACCTGCTCGCGCAGTACTTCGGGCACCTGCGGGCGGGCGGGGGCCTGGACCACTACGCGACGCTGCCGGTGCCGCCCGCCTCGGTGGTGCTGGGCACGGCCGCCGCGTACGCCTCGTTCACGGTGCCCGGGACGCTGGTCACGGCGGTCACCGGCTGCGCCCTGTTCGGGCTGCCGGTGGCGCACCTGTGGGTACTGGCCGCGGTGATCCCGCTGGCGGGCGCCGCGCTCGCCGGGCTCGGCGCGGCCCTCGGACTGCTGGCCCCGCGCCAGGAACTGGCCACCCTGCTGGGCCAGTTGGGCATGTCGGCGGCGCTGTTGCTCGGCGTCCTGCCCGCCGACCGGCTGCCCGGACCGATCGCGTACGCACGCGATCTGCTGCCCTCCACGTACGGGGTGGAGGCGTTCGCGCACAGCTTCGGCGGGCACCCCGACTGGGCCGTCATCGGGCTCGACCTCGCGGTCTGCGCGGGCGTCGGGGTGGTGTCGCTGCTCGTGGCGACGTGGGCGTACCGGCGGGCGGCGGTCTCCCGGTGAGGCGCCGCACAGGAGCGCCTGGCACGATGGCGGGGTGACCGCACCTCTGACTCCGCCTCACCAGCCGCCGCCGGACGACGACGCCTGGCAGGACTCCGCACACCCCCGTTCCGGCCCGGGCGCCGAGGGCCCCGCGGCCCTGGCGAGCGAGGAGGGCAGCGCGATGAGGACGGAGCTGCGGGACGCCGTGGTCGCGGCGGTCGCGGTGGCGGTCATGGGCGTGCTGCTCGGGCTGCTGTGGGTCTGGCTGTCGCCCCGGGTGCCGCTCGTCTCCGACGACAAGGCGGTGTTCCTGAAGGACACCGAGGGCGAGGAGGCGATCGGGGCGGACGGAACGTTCATCCTGCTCGCGCTGGGGTTCGGTGTGCTCTGCGCGGCTCTCGTCTTCCTGCTGCGCAAGCGCGGGGGCATCCCGCTGGTGGTGGGGCTCGCGGTGGGCGCGCTGCTCGGTTCCTGGGTGGCCATGGAGCTGGGGGAGTGGCTGGGCCCCACGGATGACGTGGTCGCGGCGGCGCGGGCGGCGGGGAAGGGGGTCGTCTTCGACGCGCCGCTTCGGCTGAACGCGAAGGGGGCGTTGTTGGCGTGGCCGTTGGCGACGATGGGGGCGCATCTGGGGCTTACGGCGCTGTTCGCTCCGCGGGATCCCGAAGTGTGGCCGGCGCCGGAGCTGTGAGCCCCTACGGGGGCGGGTGCGGCTTCCTCGGGCGCTCGGCCCCCGAACCCCTTACCGGGGGCTGCGCCCCCTGGACCCCTGCGGTGCCGATTCGTGTGCGGCCCGGTGGGGGCTGATCGCGCAGTTCCCCGCGCCCCTGGGCAGTACGCCGCCTCCCAGCCCGAGAGCGTTCCGGTCCGGGGCACAGGGACCGACGGGAGCAACGGTCACCGTGCCCCGAAGGGGCGCGGGGAACTGCGCGAGCAACCGTCCACGACCCGGAGGCGGGCACTGGGCCTTGAAGGGGCGCGGGAACCGACGGGAGCAACTGTCCCCGGGCCCTTGAGGGGCGCGGGGACCGACGCGGGCAACTGTCCCCGGGCCCTTGAGGGGCGCGGGGAACTGCGCGGCCAGCCCCCACCGGCCCGCAGGTGACCGGCGACCTCTCAGGGGCGCGGGGAACTGCGCGAGCAACCGTCCACGACCCGCAGGCGGGCACTGGGCCTTGAAGGGGCGCGGGGAACTTCGCGAGCAACCCCCATCGGCCCGCAGACGACCCCCGGGTTCAAACAGCGCGCGCTACGCCGGGCGGCGGCCGTGGTTGGCCCGGCCTTTACGGACGCGCCACCTCCGCTTGCGGGTTCGTTTCGACATGAGGGCAACCTGCTCGCGCCGGGGCGAGGTGTCCAGGGGGATTACCGGACATCCCCGTCAGCCACGGCCCGCCCCCACCCGCACCACCCGCACCGCCCGCACCGCCAGGAACACCGCCGGGAACACCGTCAGGAACGCCCCACCGCCGCCAGCACCGCCCCCGTCAGGGCCACCAGGTCCTGAGGAGACAGCTCGACCTCGAGCCCGCGGCGGCCCGCCGAGACACAGATCGTGGCGTGCGCCGACGCCGACGCGTCCACGACCGTGCGCAGCCGGCGGCGCTGCCCCAGGGGGGAGATGCCGCCCCGGACGTAGCCCGTCGTGCGCTCCGCCACCGCCGGGTCCGCCATCACCGCCCGCTTGCCCCCCACCGCCGCCGCCAGCGCCTTGAGGTCCAGGGAGCCCGCCACCGGGACCACGGCCACGGTCAGCTCGCCGTCCACGTCAGCCACCAGCGTCTTGAAGACCCGGTCGGGGGAGACGCCCAGCGCCCGCGCGGCCTCCTCCCCGTACGACGCGGAGGAGGGGTCGTGCTCGTACGCGTGCACCGTGAACGCCGCGCCCGCCGCCGTCAGTGCCACGGTCGCCGGGGTGCCGCCCCCGGCCGCCTTCTTCTTCGCCACCGAAGCGTTCCTCGGGTCAGTTGGGGCTCGTGGGGGAGCGGGTCAGGTCCACCGCCGGGAGCGAGGGAAGGTGGCGGATCACCGCGGTCTCGGCGCGCAGCAGCGTCAGCTCCTCCCGCAGCCGCGTCGCCGTGTCGGGCGCCTGGAGCAGCCGCTGCTTGGCGGGGACGTCGAGCACGGCGGCCGCCGCCACCAGGTAGGAGACCACCGAGGGCTCGTCGGGGAGCTCGGCCGAGCCGGTCACCGAGCGCTCCCGGGCCCCGGCCAGCCGCTTCTGGTACGCCCGGAACGCCCGCAGCACGCCCTCCGCCAGCGCCCCCGCCTCCTCGCCGGGCTCCTCGGGCAGCTCCTCCAGCTCGGCCGTCAGATAGGGGCCGCTCGCGTCGACCGAGAGGAGCTTGACGCGGGTCGTGCCGGTCGCCAGGACCTCGAAGCTGCCGTCCGCGCGCTCCCGGATCGTCGCCGCGTCCGCGATACATCCCACCTGGTGGAACGCCTGGATCGGGTCGGGGCCGAAGCCGGCCGCCGGGCCCTTCTCCGGGACGGACGTCTGGTCGGGCAGCCCGGGACCCGTCGGCGCGACCTCCCGGCCGTCGCGGATCGCGACCACGGCGAACCGGCGCGGCTCGTCGTCGTCCGGGTCGGCGCCGGAGTCCGGGCCGGACTTCAGCAGATCGCGCATCATGGCGCGATAGCGCTCCTCGAACACGTTCAGCGGCAGGACGAGACCGGGGAACAGGACCGAGTTGAGCGGAAAGAGGGGGAGGCGAGCGGTGGTCACAACGCTCAAGCGTAATGGTCGCCGGACCGGCTGCGTCCGGGCTTGCCCAGGGCGCCCGCGCCCGGGGGCCCGGCGGAGCGGCCGGGCACGGGCGCGGGCGGCCGCCCCAGGGCGCCCAGCGGCGCGACCTGGATGCCCACGGGACCCCGTTCGCGCCCCGGCCCGCGCGCGGCCACCCGCCGGCGCACCTCGTCGCGCAGCTCGGTGAACCGGCCCAGCGGATCGTCGTCGAGCCGCGCCCACGGGAACGCCGTGGCATAGGCCCCGATCCGGCCGAACTGCTCCAGGGCCTCCTCCCACCGCTCCCGTACGACCAGGACGTACGCGAGCAGATTGCGCACCTCGGCGGGCCACGGGTCGCCCGGCTCGTAAGCGGCGGAGAGCGCGATGGCGAGGTCGGCCGCCGCGTCGATCCGGTCGGCGAATAGCTCGCGCGGGCTCTGACGGCCGCTCGGCGCCCCGGCGGTGCCGGCGGCCAGGCACGCGAACGCGGCCCGCACCGGCAGCGCCCGCACCAGCGAGCCCGGCAGCGCGTCCGCCGCGGCCTCCTCTGCGAAGCCGAAGCACTCCCGGTGCGAGCCGTACCACTGGGCCGAGAGGTACTGCAGGGCCGCTACATGGCAGCCGTAGTGGTGAGAGGAGCGGCCGACCGCCTCCGCCCACAGCGCCTCGAAGACGGTGTGCGGGGCGTGGGTGCCGCGCGCGTGGTCCAGCGCGATGCGCCACGGCACCGGGTCCGCGGGCTCGGCCGAGGCCGCCGCGTCGATCAGCGGGGCGATCTCGCGCAGCAGCTCGGCGCGGGCCGGGGAGCCCCACGCCCGTACGATCGCCAGCTCCGCCTTGACCAGCAGCGCGTCCGGGTCCCGGGGCGCGGCGGCCAGCCAGTCGGCGAGCCAGTCCGGGCGGCTGACCGCGAAGGCCGCGAGGCGCATGGTGTAGCGGTCGCGGTTCTCCCACTCGGCCGCCTCCCGGGTCGCGGCCAGGAGCGCGGCCGCGCCCGCGAACTCGCCCCCGGCGGCGTCCACCAGCGCGGGGCCGAGCCGCCCGTCGGGCGCGTCGAGGAGCAGATCCTCGTCGGCCGGGAGGTCGGCGACGGGCTGCGGGGTGTGCCTGCCCGCGCGGGCGGCACGGAGCAGGGCGCGTACGAATGACATGGTGCGAACCATTCAAAACCGCAGGTCGGAGCTTTGCCAGAGGCGTGCGGTGAAGAGTGTGTGGCGGCCGTGACGGTTGTACGGGGACGGGTCAAAGACCGGCAAATTTCAGCCACGTCGCAGCAGTCGCGAGGCCCCCGCCGCCACGGTCGTGGCCAGGATCCAGCCGAGCATGATGAGCACCGCCGAGACCCACTGCCAGCTGCCGTGCAGCTTCCAGTAGCCGTCCTGCCCCAGATCGATCACCGGGACGAGCAGATCGAGGGCGTACAGGGAGGCGTTCCAGTCCGGGTGCTCGTCGGGTTTGATGGGCTGCGGGTCGTAGCGCGAGAACGCCAGCGCGCCCATCGCCCACAGCACCGCCATCCACAGCGCCGCCCGGCCCGGCCGGTAGCCGTAGGCGACGGTGACGTCCTGGAGCACCCCCCACGCCTTGCCCGCCAGCGGCAGGGTCTCGCGGCGCCGGCGCTGCTTGGCGAGCAGCACCTCGCGCGCGTCCGCGTCCTCCCCGCTGCCGCGCAGCACCGCGGCCAGCCGTTCGTACGGCTCCGGCGCGTACTCCGGAGTCGCCGCCCCCACCCACTCCAGTCGTCTGGTCAGCGGAAACAGTCCGCGCGGGATCAGGTTGTCATAGCTGAAGCCGCCCATCGCGAGCCCGCCGGGCCCCGGCCAGCTCGTCGACATGTCGACCAGGTTCACCACCCGGGCGCCCGAGAGCACCACCCGTCCCCGCTCCGGCCGCTCCCCGAGGAAGCGCAGCTCCGGCGTCTGCACCCGGCGCAGCGACACCTCCTGATAGTCGCGCATCACGAAGCGCGCGCTCTGGAAGTCCACCGCGTCCCCGAACCGGCCGTCGTCCAGGCGCAGCCCGCCCTCGCAGACGAACGGCTGGACGCGGGTGCCCCGGGCCGGGGTGCCCGGGTAGGTCGTGCCGTACGGAGGCGTGGTGGTCTCGGTACCGCCCGGCGACACCGCCGCCGCCGTCATGTAGAGCGTGCGCTCCACGGTCAGCTGGGGGGCGTTCAGCGCGCGCCGGCCGTCGGGGTTCACCAGCCGGCTGCCGCGCAGGCTCAGCGTCACGCCCACGTTCGCCGCCCGCAGGCTCACCTCCCCGTAACTCTCGATCAGCTCGGCCTGGAGGTCCTGGGCGACCGAGAGGCCGTCCGCCGCGATCGAGCGGCCCTTGCGGTCGGCGCGGACCACGGCCTCGTTGATCAGCAGATCGGTGCCGATGTGGGCGTCGGTGAGCCGGATGCCGCGCGCGATGCGACAGCGCGGCAGATGCAGATCGCCCTCGGTCTGGAGCCGGGCCGCCTCGATCCGCGGGATCGCGCAGTTGACCATCCGCACGGTGGTGACCCGGCACTCCGGCATCAGCACTTCGCCCTCGAACCGGCAGTTGGTCAGCTCCACGTACGGGGTGACCGTGCCGCCCGACAGATTGAGCGTCCCGGTGATCTGCACCCCGTTCAGCTTCAGCGCCGCGACCCGGCCGGGCAGTGCCGGCGGCCCGCTGAGCAGCAACAGCGCCACCGCCCGGGCCTTCACATAGCGCTCGGGCCCCCAGACGCGCCCGGAGAACGGGTCGTCCCGCACCCGGTTGCGGCTGCTCAGGTCGTAGGTGCTGCCGTTGCGGAAGGCCTCCCACATCCCGAGCTCCACCGGACTGAACCAGTCCGGCGCCACAGCGACATCCGGCGCCTCGGCCACTGCCGTCCCCCTGTCCCCTGCTCACCCGCGCGGTCGTGTGCGGGCTGTACGTGCGTCTGTAACGGAGTGAACGCTAGTGGTCACGGGCCGGATCCGGGACGGACGGGATATGTATCAGCCAGTGATACGGGCGTCCGGTGGCGGGATGTGGTCTGAGAGAATTGGTCCCGTGATCTCTCGAATCGATCTGCGCGGCAACGCCCTCCCCGAGGGTGGCGCCCTGCGCGACCTGCTGCCCCGTGCCGAGTTCGACGTGGAAGCCGCCCTGGAGAAGGTGCGGCCCATCTGCGAGGACGTGCATCATCGCGGCACGGCGGCGCTGATCGAGTACGCGGAGAGGTTCGACGGCGTGACCCTGGAGCGGATCCGGGTGCCCGCCGAGGCGCTCACCGAGGCCCTGGAGCAGCTCGACCCGCAGGTCAGGGCGGCCCTTGAGGAGTCCATCCGGCGCGCCAGGATCGTGCACCGCGCCCAGCGCCGCACCGAGCACACCACCCAGGTGGTCCCCGGCGGCACCGTCACCGAGAAGTGGGTGCCGGTCGAGCGCGTGGGCCTCTACGCGCCCGGCGGCCGGTCGGTGTACCCGTCCTCCGTGGTCATGAACGTGGTCCCGGCCCAGGAGGCGGGCGTGCAGTCCATCGCGCTCGCCTCCCCGCCGCAGAAGGACTTCGGCGGCCTGCCGCACCCGACGATCCTCGCCGCGTGCGCCCTGCTCGGCGTGGACGAGGTGTACGCGGCGGGCGGCGCCCAGGCCGTCGCGATGTTCGCGTACGGGACCTCGGGACCCGACGCGTGTGCGCCCGCGAACATGGTGACCGGCCCCGGCAACATCTGGGTCGCCGCCGCCAAGCGCTACTTCACCGGCCGCATCGGCATCGACACCGAGGCCGGGCCGACCGAGATCGCCGTCCTCGCGGACGAGACCGCCGACCCGGCGCACGTCGCCGCCGACCTGATCAGCCAGGCCGAGCACGACCCGATGGCCGCCGCGGTCCTGGTCACCGACTCCGTGGCGCTCGCGGAGGCGGTGACGCGCGAACTGGAGACGCAGATCGCGGCCACCAAGCACGTCGAGGACCGCATCAGGCCCGCGCTGGCCGGCAAGCAGTCCGCGATCGTGCTGGTCGACGGCCTGGAGGAGGGCCTGAAGGTGGTCGACGCCTACGGCGCCGAGCACCTGGAGATCCAGACCGCCGACGCCGCCGCGGTGGCCGGCCGGGTCCGCAACGCGGGCGCGGTCTTCGTCGGCCCCTGGGCGCCGGTCTCCCTCGGCGACTACTGCGCGGGCTCCAACCACGTCCTGCCCACCGGCGGCTGCGCCTGCCACTCCTCGGGCCTGTCGGTGCAGTCCTTCCTCAAGGGCATCCACATCGTCGACTACAGCCGGGACGCCCTCGCGGAGGTCGCCCACCACGTGGTCACCCTCGCCGAGGCCGAGGACCTGCCCGCGCACGGGGCCGCGCTCAAGGCGAGGTTCGGATGGAAGGTGCCGGGACAGTGACCGACCGCCTCACCCTGGACGACCTGCCCGTACGCGACGAACTGCGCGGCAAGTCCCCCTACGGCGCGCCCCAGCTGGACGTGCCGGTCCAGCTCAACACCAACGAGAACCCGTACCCGCTGCCCGAGCCGCTGGTCGAGCGGATCGCGGAGCGGGTCGCCGAAGCCGCGCGCGGCCTCAACCGCTACCCCGACCGGGACGCGGTCGAGCTGCGCACCGAGCTCGCCCGCTACCTCACACGGACCGGGGGACACCCGGTCGCCACCGAGAACGTCTGGGCGGCCAACGGCTCCAACGAGGTCATCCAGCAACTGCTCCAGACCTTCGGCGGCCCCGGCCGCACCGCCATCGGCTTCGAGCCCTCGTACTCGATGCACGGCCTGATCGCGCGCGGCACCGGCACCGGCTGGATCTCCGGGCCCCGCAACGAGGACTTCACCATCGACGTGGCGGCCGCGCGCGAGGCGATCGCCGAACACCGGCCGGACGTCGTCTTCATCACCTCGCCCAACAACCCCACCGGCACGGCCGTCGAGGCAGCAACGGTCCTGGCGCTCTACGAGGCCGCCCAGGCCGCCAAGCCGTCCCTGGTGGTCGTCGACGAGGCGTACGTCGAGTTCAGCCACCGCGCCTCGCTGCTGCCGCTGCTCGCGGACCGCCCCCATCTGGTCGTCTCGCGGACCATGTCCAAGGCCTTCGGCGCGGCCGGGCTGCGCCTGGGCTATCTCGCCGCCCACCCCGCGGTGGTCGACGCGGTCCAGCTCGTCCGGCTGCCCTACCACCTCTCCGCCGTCACCCAGGCGACCGCGCTCGCCGCCCTGGAGCACACCGACACGCTGCTCGGCTACGTCGAGCAGCTCAAGGGGGAGCGGGACCGGCTGGTCACCGAGCTGCGCGCGGCCGGGTACGAGGTGACCGACTCGGACGCCAACTTCGTCCAGTTCGGCCGCTTCGAGGACTCCCACACCGCCTGGCAGCGGATCCTCGACCAGGGCGTCCTGGTCCGCGACAACGGGGTGCCCGGGTGGCTGCGCGTCACCGCGGGCACCCCTGCCGAGAACGACGCGTTCCTGGACGCGGTCCGCCAACTCAAGAAGGAGCAGAGCGCATGAGCCGCGTCGGCCGTGTCGAACGCACCACCAAGGAGACGTCCGTCCTCGTCGAGATCGACCTCGACGGAACCGGAAAGGTCGATGTGTCGACCGGGGTCGGCTTCTACGACCACATGCTCGACCAGCTCGGCCGCCACGGTCTCTTCGACCTCACGGTCAAGACCGACGGCGACCTGCACATCGACTCGCACCACACCATCGAGGACACCGCCCTCGCGCTCGGCGCCGCCTTCCGGCAGGCGCTCGGCGACAAGGTCGGCATCTACCGCTTCGGCAACTGCACGGTCCCCCTCGACGAGTCCCTCGCCCAGGTCACCGTGGACCTCTCCGGCCGCCCGTACCTGGTGCACACCGAGCCGGAGAACATGGCGCCGATGATCGGCGAGTACGACACCACGATGACCCGGCACATCCTGGAGTCCTTCGTGGCGCAGGCGCAGATCGCCCTGCACGTCCACGTCCCCTACGGGCGCAACGCGCACCACATCGTGGAGTGCCAGTTCAAGGCGCTGGCGCGGGCGCTGCGTTACGCATCCGAGCACGACCCGCGTGCCGCGGGCATCCTTCCTTCGACCAAGGGCGCGCTGTGAACGGCCTCAACTCCATCCTCATCGTCCTCGGGCTCTTCCTCGCGGGCGGCGTCTACTCCTTCGTCAAGCAGGACATGTCCAAGAGCCTGATCACGCTGCTCGCGATCAGCTCGGCGCTCTGCCTCGTCGCGGGCGTGCTGCGCCTGGAGGTGTGGAATTGAGCGCGAGCACTTCTCGTAAGAAGGTCGTCGTCTTCGACTACGGCTTCGGCAACGTGCGCTCCGCCGAGCGCGCCCTCGCCCACGTCGGCGCGGACGTCGAGATCACCCGCGACTACGACCGGGCCATGAACGCCGACGGGCTGCTCGTCCCCGGCGTCGGCGCCTTCTCGGCCTGTATGCGCGGGCTGCGCGAGGCGCGCGGCGACTGGCTGGTGGGCCGGCGCCTGTCGGGCGGGCGGCCCGTGATGGGCATCTGCGTCGGGATGCAGATCCTCTTCGAGCGCGGCATCGAGCACGGCGTGGAGACCGAGGGCCTGGACGAGTGGCCCGGCACGGTCGAACCGCTGAAGGCGCCGATCGTCCCGCACATGGGCTGGAACACGGTCAAGGCGCCCGAGGACAGCGAGCTGTTCGCGGGCCTGGACGCCGAGGCCCGGTTCTACTTCGTGCACTCCTACGCGGTGCACGACTGGAGCCTGGAGGTCACCAACCCCAAGATCCGCGCGCCCCGGGTCACCTGGGCCACCCACGGCGAGCCTTTCGTGGCCGCGGTGGAGAACGGCGCGCTGTGGGCCACCCAGTTCCACCCCGAGAAGTCCGGCGACGCCGGCGCGCAGCTGCTGACCAACTGGATCGGAACCCTGTGATGTCCGCGAACCCCGCCGCGAACCCCTCCGCGAAGCTCGAACTGCTCCCGGCCGTCGACGTCCGCGACGGCCAGGCCGTCCGGCTCGTCCACGGCGAGTCCGGTTCGGAGACCTCCTACGGCTCCCCGCTCCAGGCGGCGCTCGCCTGGCAGGCGTCCGGCGCCGAGTGGCTGCACCTGGTCGACCTCGACGCCGCCTTCGGCACCGGAGACAACCGCGCGCTGATCGCCGAGGTCGCGGGCGCGATGGACATCAAGGTGGAGCTCTCCGGCGGCATCCGCGACGACGCCTCCCTGGAGGCCGCGCTCGCCACCGGGTGCCGCCGCGTCAACCTGGGCACCGCGGCCCTGGAGACCCCCGAGTGGGTCGCCAAGGTCATCGCGGAGTACGGCGACCGGATCGCGGTCGGTCTGGACGTACGGGGCACGACGCTGCGCGGCCGCGGCTGGACCCGCGACGGCGGCGATCTCTACGAGACGCTGGCGCGCCTGGACTCCGAGGGCTGCGCGCGGTACGTGGTGACCGACATCGCCAAGGACGGCACGCTCACCGGCCCCAACCTCGATCTGCTGCGCAACGTCTGCGCGGCCACCGACAAGCCGGTGGTGGCCTCCGGCGGCGTCTCCTCGCTCGACGACCTGCGGGCGATCGCGCAGCTGGTGGGGCAGGGTGTGGAGGGCGCCATCGTGGGCAAGGCCCTGTACGCGAAGGCGTTCACCCTCGAAGAGGCCCTGGAGGCTGTGTCCCGATGAGCGACGTACGGCGTGTGCAGAGTGACAGTCCCTGGGAGGACACGATCGGCTTCGCGCGCGCCGTCGCCGCGGGCGACCATGTGCACGTCGCCGGCACCACGCCGTTCCGGGGCACGGTGCTGTACGGCGAGGGCGACCCGTACGAGCAGGCCAAGGTGGCCTTCTCCAACGCCCTCGCCGCGCTCGCGGAGTTCGGACTCGGGGCCGAGTCCGTGGTCCGCACCCGGATGTACCTCACCCACGCGCGCGACATCGACGAGGCGTCCAGGGCCCACAAGGAGCTCTTCGGCGCGGCCCGTCCGGCGGCCACGCTGGTGATCGTCAGCGGTCTGATCGACCCGCGCATGCTGGTGGAAGTGGAAGTGGACGCCTACCGGGGCGTCCCCGAAGGAGCCCCAGAAGGAGCCCCAGAATGACCCTCGCGGTCCGCGTCATCCCCTGCCTGGACGTCGACGGCGGGCGGGTGGTGAAGGGCGTCAACTTCCAGAACCTGCGCGACGCCGGTGACCCGGTGGAGATGGCGAAGCTGTACGACGCCGAGGGCGCGGACGAGCTGACGTTCCTGGACATCACGGCGTCCTCCGGCAACCGCGAGACGACGTACGACGTGGTGCGGCGCACCGCCGAGCAGGTGTTCATCCCGCTCACCGTGGGCGGCGGCGTCCGCTCGGCGGAGGACGTCGACAAGCTGCTGCGGGCCGGGGCGGACAAGGTGGGCGTCAACACGGCGGCCATCGAGCGGCCCGAGCTGATCCGCGAGATCGCCGAGCGCTTCGGGCGCCAGGTGCTCGTGCTGTCGGTGGACGCGCGCCGCACTTCTTCCGGCACCTTCGAGGTGACGACCCACGGCGGGCGCCGGGGGACGGGCATCGACGCGGTGGAGTGGGCGCACCGGGCCGCGGAGCTGGGGGCGGGGGAGATCCTGCTGAACTCGATGGACGCGGACGGGACGAAGGACGGGTACGACACCGCGATGATCTCCGCGGTGCGGCGCCATGTCACCGTGCCGGTGATCGCCTCCGGCGGGGCCGGGCGGTTGGAGGACTTCGCGCCTGCGGTGGGGGCGGGGGCGGATGCGGTGCTGGCGGCGTCGGTGTTCCACTTCGGGGAGTTGCGGATCGGGGAGGTGAAGGGGGCACTGCGCGCCGCGGGCCACCCGGTGCGCTAGCCCCTCCCCGCCCCTTTCCCAAACCCGCCGGGGGTGGGTGGGGGTGAAGGCGGTTTTCCCGAGGGCTGCGCCCCCGGACCCCCTGCGGGGCCTGCGGCCCCTGCACCCCGCTCACGGCCCTGCGGGCCGCGATCTTTCACCTGCGGACCGTGCCGGGTCGCTCGCGCAGTTCCCCGCGCCCCTAACCACCCAGGGGCGCGGGGAACTGCGCGCTCGGGCCACAGACAACCCGCAGCGAACCACCGGCCCTTGAGGGGCGCGGGGAACGGCGCGACCAGCCACCCACAGCCCGCAGACGACCCCGGCCCTTGAGGGGCGCGGGGAACTGCGCGACCAGCCCACCCCCGCCCCGCAGTCGAAGTCCGGGCCTGAAAGGGGGAACTGCGCGACCAGCCACCCACAGCCCGCAGGCGAACCGCCTCGGTGCGTGCTCCGAGCCAGAACGGGGCCTCGGGGGGCGTGGCCCCCGGCTACACCCCGAGCTTCGCCTCCAGCGCCCGCGCCGCCGCCGACTTCTCCCCCTCGATCTCGACCCGCGCCGCCTCCTGGCGGCCCGAGGCGAACAGGCAGAGCTCACCCGGCTCACCCGTCACCGTCACCACCGGCGCCCCCCTCCGCGCCACCGCCGTCTGCCCGTCGGGGCGGCGCAGGACCAGGCCCACGGGGGAGCGGCGGCCCATCAGGCGGGCCATCTTCTCCAGGCGGGACCAGAGCGTGTCCGCGAAGACCGGGTCGACCGGGCGCGGCGTCCAGTCGGGCTGGGCCCGGCGGACGTCCTCGCCGTGGACGTAGAACTCGATCGCGTTCGCCCCCTCGTCCACCTGCTTGAGGCTGTACGGCGAGAACTTCGGCGGCCCCGTACGGAAGAGCCGCACCAGCTCCTCGTACGGTTTCGCGGCGAACTCCGCCTGCACCCGGTCCAGACGGGACTTCAGGGCGCCGAGGATTATCCCGCCGGCCGCGTCGAGGCGGCGCTCGCGGACCACCAGGTGGGCCGCGAGGTCGCGCGTCGTCCAGCCCTCGCAGAGGGTCGGCGCGTCGGGGCCCGCCGCCTCCAACAGGTCGGCGAGCAGAAGTCGTTCACGCTTGGCATGGGTCGACATGGGGCCCAGCGTACGGCCCGTACCGGCGTCCGCCCAGTGGACGCACCGCCACCGGTGCCCCGGCGCCACGGCACAATGGGCCCATGACCAGCACTCTCGACCCCGCCGTCGCCGCCCGCCTCAAGCGGACCGCCGATGGACTGGTCCCGGCCATCGCCCAGCAGTACGACACCGGCGAGGTGCTCATGCTCGGCTGGATGGACGACGAGGCCCTGCACCGCACCCTGACCACCGGCCGCTGCACCTACTGGTCGCGCAGCCGGAACGCGTACTGGGTGAAGGGGGACACCTCCGGACACGTCCAGCACGTGAAGTCCGTCGCGCTGGACTGCGACGGGGACACCCTGCTGGTCAAGGTCGACCAGGTGGGGGCCGCCTGCCACACCGGTGACCGGACATGCTTCGACGCCGACGTCCTGCTGCCCGCCCCGGCTCAGTAGGGTCGCGCCATGGATCTCGAAACCTTCCGCAAGCTCGCGGTGGACCGCCGCGTCATCCCGGTCAGCCGCCGCCTCCTCGCGGACGGCGACACCCCCGTCGGGCTCTACCGCAAGCTCGCCGCCGAGCGCCCGGGCACCTTCCTCCTGGAGTCCGCCGAGAACGGCCGGACCTGGTCGCGCTACTCCTTCGTCGGCGTACGCGCCGCCGCCACGCTCACCGCCCGCGACGGCCAGGCCCACTGGATCGGCACCCCGCCCGTCGGCGTCCCGGCATCGGGCGACCCGCTGGAGGCCCTGCGGGCGACCATCGAGGCGCTGCACACCCCGCGCGACCTGGTCGCCGGAATGCCGCCGTTCACCGGCGGCATGGTCGGCTACCTCGGATACGACATCGTGCGCCGGCTGGAGAAGATCGGCGAGCACGGGCGCGACGACCTGCGACTGCCCGAGCTGACCATGCTGCTCACCTCCGACCTCGCGGTCCTCGACCACTGGGCCGGCTCGGTGCTGCTGATCGCCAACGCGATCAACCACAACGACCTGGACACCGGTGTCGACGAGGCCTACGCGGACGCCGTGGCCCGCCTCGACGCCATGGAGGCGGACCTGGCGAAGCCCGTCGAGTGCGCGCCCACCGTCCTGCCGCCCTCCGTGCTGCCCGAGTACACCGCCCTGTGGGGCGGCGAGGCGTTCCAGGACGCCGTCGAGGACATCAAGGAGCGCATCCGCGCGGGTGAGGCCTTCCAGGTCGTGCCCTCGCAGCGGTTCGAGACGCCCTGCACCGCGAGCGCGCTCGACGTCTACCGGGTGCTGCGGGCCACCAACCCGTCCCCGTACATGTACCTCTTCCGCTTCGACGGCTTCGACGTCGTCGGGTCGAGCCCGGAGGCGCTGGTCAAGGTCGAGGATGGGCGGGCGATGGTCCACCCGATCGCCGGGACCCGGCACCGCGGCGCCGGCCCGCAGGAGGACAACGACCTCGCCGAGGAGCTGCTCGCCGACCCCAAGGAGCGGGCCGAGCACCTGATGCTGGTGGACCTGGGCCGCAACGACCTGGGCCGGGTCTGCGAGCCGGGCAGCGTCGAGGTCGTCGACTTCATGTCGGTCGAGCGGTACTCGCACGTCATGCACATCGTGTCGACCGTGACCGGCCGGGTCGCCCCGGGCCGCAGCGCCTTCGACGTGCTCACCGCGTGCTTCCCGGCGGGGACGCTCTCCGGGGCGCCCAAGCCGCGCGCGATGCAGATCATCGAGGAGCTGGAGCCGAGCCGCCGCGGGCTCTACGGCGGCTGTGTCGGCTACCTCGACTTCGCGGGCGACTCCGACACCGCGATCGCCATCCGGACGGCCCTGCTCCGCGACGGCACGGCCTACGTCCAGGCCGGCGCGGGCGTGGTCGCCGACTCCGACCCGGTCGCGGAGGACAACGAATGCCGCAACAAGGCGGCGGCGGTGCTGCGGGCCGTCCACACGGCGAACCGGCTCCACGGCTGAGCACTCCGCGCGAGCCGGCAGGCGGCCGGCCGCGCGGCTCCCCGCCCCCTGGGCGTCCGTGGCCGGGGCAGCCGTCGCGGCGACCCCACTTCCCAGCGGGGCGGGGCCGTGCCGGGTGCGGCTGCGCCCGCGTGGGGGCGACGCCGTCCACGGAAAGGTCTGGCCCGGCCGAGCAGGTGCGGCTGCCCCCGCGCGGGCGCGACCGGCCATCCACCGTCCGCCGCCGCCCTGTTCCCGCCATAAATCCGCCCCCGCCTGACAAGATCACCCCCGCGCAGGCGATAGTGGAGTACGTGAGTGCCGTACCCGTACCCCAGTCGCGTGCCGAATCCGCGTCGTCCGCCCGCGCCGGAGGCGGAGGCGGCGGTCGCCGTACCCTCGCGGCCGCCCTGCTCCTCGCCGCCGCCGGGGCCGCCGTCGTCCTGCTCGCCTCCGGGCAGACCTGGGCCGAGGGCCACGCCGCGGTCGGAGGCGGCTCGGTGCCGCTGCGCGCCACCGGGCAGAACGTGACGGGCGTGCCCGCCGCCCTGGCCATCGTCGGACTCGCCGCGCTCGTCGCGGTGTTCGCCGTGCGCCGCGCCGGCCGGCTGCTGGTCTCCGGGCTGCTCGCGCTGAGCGGCGCCGGAGCCGCGCTCGCCGCCTTCCTCGGCGCCGACGACAGCTCCGCGCTCGACGAGAAGGCCGCCAGGACCAGCGGCGACGCGGCCGCGACCATCGGCGGCCTCACGCACACGGCCTGGCCCTACGTCACCTTCGCGGGCGGTCTGCTGCTCCTGGTCGCCGGGCTGCTCGCGCTGCGCTTCGGCGCCGCCTGGCCCGCGATGGGCGGGCGTTACGAGCGCGACGGCAGCCCCCGCCCCCGCAAGCCCCGCCCGGCCAGGGACCCGGACCGGCCCGAGGAGCTGTGGAAGGCCCTGGACCGGGGCGAGGACCCGACCGGGGTGTGAGCTCCCCCACGGGGGCGACCCCAGGCTCGGGGCACGCGCGCGGGTGCGCGACAATGGTCGGTGAGCGGTCGCGGTCCCCGGACTGGGCGGCCACTTCGCGACCCAGAGATTCACCAACGAGGAGCAACTCATGGCGGGCAGCAGCGGCGGCCACGGACACACCCCGGCCGCCTGGACCGGTGTCATCATCTCCTTCATCGGCTTCTGTGCGGCCTCGGTCTTCATCGTCGCCGCCAACCCGGTCGGCTTCTGGGCCGGTACGGCGCTCATCCTGCTCGGCGCGGTCGTCGGCGGTGTCATGAAGATGGCCGGCCTCGGCACGCCCAAGGAGTCCCCGGAGATGGCCGCCGCCCGTGAGGCGGCCGGCGCCAAGGCCCGCGCCCGCCTCGCCGAGGCCCGCTGAGCCACCCGGCAGGCCCTGAGCCACGCGGCACACCCTTCCGAGCATCCGACGAGAGGCGCGGCCCCCGCCCAGGGGCTGCGCCTCTCGTCGGCTCCGGGGACAATCACCGCGTGGACGCCACCGAGACCCCGACCCGCCCGGCCCCCGGCGCCCCGGCTCCCGGGGCCCGCGCCGCCGCACGCCGGCTCCTCCTCCCGCTGGGCACCCTCGCCGGGGTGGCCGCCGCCTTCGCCTACGTGGGCGCGGTCGACCCGAACGAGCCCGGCCACTACCCCGTCTGCCCGCTGCTGCGGCTCACCGGGATCTACTGCCCCGGCTGCGGGGGCCTGCGCAGCGCCCACGCCTTCGTCACGGGCGACTTCGGCGCGGCCCTCGGCGCCAACGCACTGGCCGTGGCCGGCTATGCCCTCTTCGCGGTCCTGTGGGCGGTCTGGGCCGTCCGCGCCGCGCGCGGGCTGCCCTTCCGCGTCGACCTCAAGAACAGCCACTGGTGGGCAGTCGGCGCGGTCCTGCTGGTCTTCTCGATTGTCCGGAATCTACCGTTCGGGTCTGTGCTCGCGCCGTGACATTCCGTATATCTCCCCACGTCCCGGCTGTCCGAGGAGTGGGACGGGCGTCAACCGGATGCGGGCCCTTCGCTCCGGTGCGGATACCATCGTCATGGCTGATCCTGGCCGATCGTCAACGTCACCGTCCTGGAAGGGGGCCGCTCGCGTGAGTGTGCTCGACGAGATCATCGAGGGCGTCCGCGCCGATCTGGCGGAGCGGCAGGCGCGGGTCGGCCTCGACGAGCTCAAGGAGCGCGCCGCCAAGGCGCCCCAGGCTCGGGACGGTGTAGCGGCCCTGCGCGGCGAAGGCGTCAAGGTCATCTGCGAGGTCAAGCGCTCCAGCCCCTCCAAGGGCGCGCTGGCGGCCATCGCGGACCCGGCTGCCCTCGCGGCCGACTACGAGGCGGGCGGCGCCGCCGTCATCTCCGTGCTCACCGAGGAGCGCCGCTTCGGCGGCTCGCTCGCCGACCTGGAGGCCGTTCGCGCCAAGGTCGACATCCCGGTCCTGCGCAAGGACTTCATCGTCACCGCGTACCAGCTGTGGGAGGCCCGGGCGTACGGGGCCGACATGGCGCTCCTGATCGTCTCCGCCCTGGATCAGGACGCCCTGGTCTCGCTCATCGAGCGGGCCGAGTCCATCGGGCTCACCCCGCTGGTCGAGGTGCACGACGAGGACGAGGTCGAGCGGGCGGTCGACGCGGGCGCGAAGATCATCGGCGTCAACGCGCGCGACCTGAAGACCCTCAAGGTGGACCGCACCACCTTCGAGCGCGTCGCCCCGGAGATCCCCTCGCACATCGTCAAGATCGCCGAGTCGGGCGTGCGTGGCCCGCACGACCTGATCGCCTACGCCAACGCGGGCGCGGACGCCGTCCTGGTCGGCGAGTCCCTGGTCACCGGCAAGGACCCCCGGGCGGCCGTCGCCGACCTGGTGGCCGCCGGCGCCCACCCCGCCCTGCGGCACGGACGGAACTGACACCGCGATGCCGATTGCCGCCCGTCTCGCCCCCGGCTGCCGCCCCCGCGGCTGCCGCGCCCCGGCGCGCCGGGTGCACGGGCGGCGCGTGCGCTATGTGATCGGCTCGGAGCCGGGCCAGGTCAACGGGATGCGATGGCGTCGCCGCTGAGCTGAGCGCCCCACAGGGGCGCGGGGAACCGCGCGACCGGCCGACGACCACGGACGGACGCCGTCCACGCGCACCCGCCACGGCGCTCGGCGCACGCGACCACACGTAACCCAGGACCGGGGCCACGGCGCCCCGGGGAGGTATCCCCATGTCCCACGAGCATGAGTTCTTCATCCCGGACCCGGAGGGCCGAGTCCCCGGCCCCGAGGGCTACTTCGGCGCCTTCGGCGGCAAGTTCATCCCCGAGGCCCTCGTCGCCGCGGTCGACGAGGTCGCCGTCGAGTACGAGAAGGCCAAGGCCGACCCCGCCTTCGCCGCCGAGCTCAACGACCTCATGGTCAACTACACCGGCCGCCCGAGCGCGCTGACCGAGGTGCCCCGGTTCGCCGAGCACGCCGGCGGCGCCCGGGTCTTCCTCAAGCGCGAGGACCTGAACCACACCGGCTCGCACAAGATCAACAACGTCCTCGGCCAGGCGCTGCTCACCAAGCGCATGGGCAAGACCCGGGTCATCGCCGAGACGGGCGCCGGCCAGCACGGCGTCGCCACCGCGACCGCCTGCGCCCTCTTCGGCCTCGAATGCACCATCTACATGGGCGAGGTCGACACCCAGCGCCAGGCGCTGAACGTCGCCCGGATGCGGATGCTCGGCGCCGAGGTCGTCCCCGTGAAGTCCGGCAGCCGCACCCTGAAGGACGCCATCAACGAGGCGTTCCGCGACTGGGTCGCCAACGTGGACCGCACGCACTACCTCTTCGGCACGGTCGCGGGCCCGCACCCGTTCCCGGCCATGGTCCGCGACTTCCACCGGGTCATCGGCGTCGAGGCCCGCCGCCAGATCCTGGAGCGCGCGGGACGGCTCCCGGACGCGGCCGTCGCCTGCGTCGGCGGCGGCTCCAACGCCATCGGGCTCTTCCACGCCTTCATCCCCGACGCGGGCGTCCGCCTGATCGGCTGCGAGCCCGCCGGGCACGGCATCGAGACCGGCGAGCACGCGGCGACCCTGACCGCGGGCGAGCCCGGCATCCTGCACGGCTCGCGGTCCTACGTCCTCCAGGACGACGAGGGCCAGATCACCGAGCCGTACTCGATCTCGGCGGGCCTGGACTACCCGGGCATCGGCCCCGAGCACTCCTACCTCAAGGACATCGGCCGCGGCGAGTACCGCGCGGTCACCGACGACGCGGCGATGCAGGCCCTGCGGCTGCTCTCGCGCACCGAGGGCATCATCCCGGCGATCGAGTCGGCGCACGCACTCGCGGGCGCGCTGGAGGTCGGCAAGGAGCTCGGCAGGGACGGCCTGATCGTGATCAACCTGTCCGGTCGCGGCGACAAGGACATGGACACGGCCGCCCGCTACTTCGGCCTGTACGGCACCGACGCCGAGGTGGCCGCCGACGCCGCGGGCCTCGCCGAGATCGAGGGAGACGCCAAGTGAGCGGGAACGTGACCCTGCTGGACGACACCCTCGCCCGCGCGAAGGCCGAGGACCGGGCCGCGCTCATCGCCTATCTGCCCGCCGGGTTCCCGACCGTCGACGGCGGCATCGAAGCGGTCAAGGCCGTCTTCGAGGGCGGCGCCGACATCGTCGAGGTGGGGCTGCCGCACAGCGACCCGGTCCTGGACGGGCCGGTCATCCAGACCGCCGACGACATCGCCCTCAAGGGCGGGGTGAAGATCGCCGACGTGCTGCGCACGGTCCGCGAGGCCCACGCCGCCACCGGCAAGCCGGTGCTGGTGATGACCTACTGGAACCCCATCGACCGGTACGGCGTGGAGCGCTTCACCGCCGAGCTCGCCGAGGCGGGCGGCGCCGGCTGCATCCTGCCCGACCTGCCGGTCCAGGAGTCCGCGCTGTGGCGCGAGCACGCCGACAAGCACGGTCTCGCCACCGTCTTCGTGGTCGCGCCCAGCAGCAAGGACGAGCGGCTCGCGACGATCACGGCCGCCGGCTCCGGCTTCGTGTACGCGGCGTCCCTGATGGGCGTCACCGGCACGCGCGCGTCGGTCGGCGCGCAGGCCGAGGACCTGGTGCGGCGCACCCGGGCCACCACCGAACTGCCGGTCTGCGTGGGCCTCGGCGTCTCCAACGCCGAGCAGGCCCGCGAGGTCGCCGCCTTCTCCGACGGCGTGATCGTCGGCTCGGCCTTCGTGCAGCGGCTGCTCGACGCGCCGGACCACGCCGCCGGGCTCGCCGCCGTGCGCGCCCTCGCGGGTGAACTCGCCGCGGGCGTCCGCCGTACGCCGTAGGGGTGCGGGCCGTACGCGGCGCCGCCCCGTGACCCCGCCAGGTTCGGACGGACCCGGAACGCGTTAGCTCGTACGGGTGGATCTGGGACCGGGGAGGCACGTGGGTGCCTCCCCGGTTCGTTGCTGCGGGTGTGAGCGAGAAGAACGAAGGCAAGAGAACGGCCCGCGAGCGGCTGGCCCAGGAGCGCGAGCGGCAGCGGACCCAGGACCGCCGCAGACGCACGATGATCGTCGCCGCGGCGGTGGTGTGTGTCCTCGGGCTGGCCGCGGTGATCGGCGTGATCGCCGCCAACACCAAGAGCGGCGACAAGAAGAGCACGGCGGGTCCGCTGCTGGCGCCCTCCGGGGCGGAGGGCAAGGACAAGCCGGCCATCCCGGTGGGCGTCGCCGACGCCCCGTCCACGCTCACGGTCTGGGAGGACTTCCGCTGCCCGGCGTGCGCCGCGTTCGAGAACGGCTTCCGGTCCACGATCCACGAGCTCCAGAACAGCGGCCGGCTCCGCGTCCAGTACCACCTCGCCACCCTGATCGACCGCAACCTCGGCGGCAGCGGCTCGCTGCGCGCGGCGAACGCGGCGGGCTGCGCACAGGACGCCGGGAAGTTCCCGGCGTACCACGACGTGCTCTACATGAACCAGCCGCAGGAGACGAACGACGCGTACGGGAAGAACGACAAGCTGATCGAGCTGGCCCAGAAGGTCCCCGGCCTGGACACGGCTGCCTTCCGCTCCTGTGTGCGGGAGGGAAAGCACAACAGCTGGGTCACCAAGTCCAACGACGCGTTCCAGAACGGCGGCTTCAGCGGGACGCCGACGGTCCAGCTGAACGGGGAGTCGGTCTTCCCGCAGAAGGGCAGCGAGCAGATCAGCCCGGCGAACCTGAAGAAGTGGGTCACCGAGGCGAACAAGGACAAGCAGCCGGGCACCGCGTCGCCGTCGGTGGCGACCGGGGCGCCGGGCTCGCCGCCCGCGGGTGAGCCCGCCGGGTCCGGGACGCCGAAGCCGAAGTCCCCGCACGGGTCCGCGCACGCGCCCGGGGCGGGCCCGGCGGCCCCGAAGAAGGCCCCCGCCCCGGCCCCCTCGCACCCGGGGGCCCCGGCGGTCCCGGCTCCCCTGGAGCCCTAGAGGCGTCGGCGGCCCCGGTCCGCCGCTCGTTACTCAGAAGTTGCCGGGTGGGTGGTCCGGCCGCCCGCCCGGCAGGGTAGCGTCGACCCTGCCATGAACCTCGCCTTCATTCCCAGCCCGTCGACCGGCGTGATCCACCTCGGACCCATCCCGCTGCGCGGCTATGCCTTCTGCATCATCATCGGTGTCTTCGTCGCCGTCTGGTACGGCAACAAGCGCTGGGTCGCCCGGGGCGGCCAAGCCGGCACGGTGGCCGACATCGCCGTCTGGGCGGTGCCCTTCGGCCTCGTCGGCGGCCGGCTCTACCACGTCATCACCGACTACCAGCTGTACTTCAGCGACGGTGAGGACTGGGTCGACGCCTTCAAGATCTGGCAGGGCGGGCTCGGCATCTGGGGCGCGATCGCGTTCGGCGCGGTCGGCGCGTGGATCGGCTGCCGCCGCCGGGGCATCCCGCTGCCGGCCTGGGCCGACGCGCTGGCTCCCGGCATCGCCTTCGCCCAGGCGGTGGGCCGCTGGGGCAACTGGTTCAACCAGGAGCTGTACGGCAGGCGCACCGACGTGCCGTGGGCGCTGAAGATCTCCGAGGGCACGAACCGGGTCGAGGGCACGTACCACCCGACGTTCCTGTACGAGTCGCTGTGGTGCGTCGGCGTCGGCTTCCTCGTCATCTGGGCGGACCGCCGCTTCAAGCTGGGCCACGGGCGGGCGTTCGCGCTGTACGTGGCGGCCTATTGCGTGGGGCGCGGCTGGATCGAGTACATGCGGGTGGACGAGGCGCACCACGTCCTGGGCCTGCGGCTCAACGACTGGACCGCGATCACGGTGTTCGTGCTCGCCGTGACGTACATCGTGATCTCCTCACGGGTGCGGCCGGGGCGGGAGACGGTGGTGGAGCCTGTGGCGGCGGATGCGGGGGCGGGGGACGCGGCGGGGGATGCGCCGTCTGGCGTGTCGTCCGACGTGCCTGCCGAGGGTGACGTGGCCGAGCCCGCCGACGACGGCGAGAAGCCGGTACCGTCCGAGAACGGAACCCCGAGCAAGGGCTGATCCCCCTTCCCGCCCGCGCTCAGCCCAGCACGGTCCGCAGGCGAAGACGGGGCGCGGGGCGCAGCCCCGCAACGGGACACCAGGGGCCCGGGGAAACCGCTTCCCCCCCCGCCCTCGGCAGGGTCCCCCGGAGAGTTAAGGGAACGGGCGGGGTGGGGGGACAGGCCGGTGGGCCAGGGACAGGGTGCGGCGGGCCGCCTCCAGCACCGCCGCGTCCACGAACCGCCCATCCGCCAGCGCCAGCGCCCCCGTATCGGTCGGCGCCGCCGTCACGATCTCCTCCGCCGCCGCCACCTCGGCCGGCGGCGGCAGATAGGCCCGTTCGATCACCGGCAGCTGCGCCGGATGGATCGCCGCGCGTCCCAGAAACCCCAGCGCCCGCCCCCGGGCACAGGACGCGGCGAGACCGTCCAGATCGCTGATGTGCCGGTAGACGGACTGCGCGGGCGGGTCCAGGCCCGCCGCCCGCGCGGCCACCACCACCCGGCTGCGCGGCCACTCCAGGCCCGACTCGTCACGTACGCCCAGATCCGCGCAGAGGTCCGCCTCCCCGAGCGCGATGCCCCGGACCGCCGGGTGCGCGGCGGCGATCGTGTACGCGTGCTCCACCCCCAGAGCGCTCTCCACCAGCGGATAGAGGGCGATGCCCGGGGCCAGCGCCGCCACCCGCTCGACCTGGAGCGCGTGGGTGACCTTGGGCAGGCGCAGGCCCGACAGACCCGGCAGCCCGGCCACCGCCCGTACGTCCTCCTCGGTGGCCACCCTGACGTGCACCGGCGTGGCGAGCGGCCGCGCCAGCAGCTCCGCCGTCGCCGCCCGGGCGTATGCCTTGCGGTCCGGCCCGACCGCGTCCTCCAGGTCCACGATCACCACGTCCGCCCCCGCCGACAGTGCCTTCTCGACCACCTGCGGACGGTCGCCGGGGGCATACAGCCAGGTCAGTGGAAGCGGCGGGGGCGGCGGGCTGGTAGGGGGCGTGGTCACAGCGCGCCCGCCCGGCGCAGCGCGCTGATCTCGGGGGCGGACAGGCCGAGTTCGGCCAGGACCTCGTCCGTGTCCGCGCCGTGCGGGCGGCCCGCCCAGCGGATCGCGCCGGGGGTCTCGGAGAGCCGGAAGAGGACGTTCTGCATCCGGACCGGCCCCAGCTCCGGGTCGTCGACCGTGGTGAGCGTGTCCAGCGCCCGGTACTGCGGATCCTCCATCACCTCGCGGATGTCGTAGACCGGCGCGATCGCCGCCTCCGCCTTCTCGAACGCCGTCATCGCCTCCTCCCGGGTGCGGCGCCCGATCCAGTGGCCCACCGCCTCGTCCAGGACGTCCGCGTGCTCGGCCCGCCCCGACCCGCTCGCGAACCACGGCTCCTCGATCAGCTCCGGCCGCCCCACCAGCCGTATCACCCGCTCGGCCACCGACTGGGCGGAGGTGGAGACGGCGAGCCAACTGCCGTCCGCCGTACGGTAGGTGTTGCGCGGGGCGTTGTTGCGGGAGCGGTTGCCGGTGCGCGGCTGGACGTAGCCGAGCTGGTCGTACCAGATGGGCTGCGGACCCAGCACGGTCAGGATCGGCTCGATGATCGCCATGTCGATGACCTGTCCGCGCCCGGTGGCGGCGCGCGCGGTGAGGGCGGTCAGTACGGCGTACGCGGTGGCCAGCGCGGCGATCGAGTCGGCGAGGCCGAACGGGGGCAGCGTCGGCGGGCCGTCCGGTTCACCGGTGACGGCGGCGAAGCCGGACATGGCCTCGGCGAGCGTGCCGAAGCCGGGGCGGTGGGCGTACGGACCGTACTGGCCGAAGCCGGTGACGCGGGTCAGCACCAGCCCCTCGTTGGCGGCGGACAGTTCGGGCCAGCCCAGGCCCCAGCGCTCCAGGGTGCCCGGACGGAAGTTCTCGATGATCACATCGGTGGAGGCGGCGAGCCTGAGCAGCGTCTCGCGGCCCCCCGGGGTGGACAGGTCGAGGGTGATGGCCCGCTTGTTGCGGCCCAACAGCTTCCACCAGAGCCCCACACCGTCCTTGGCGGGGCCGTGGCCGCGCGAGGGGTCGGGGCGGCGGGGGTGCTCGACCTTGATGACCTCGGCGCCGAAGTCGCCCAGCATCGTCGCCGCGAGCGGCCCCGCGAAAAGGGTGGCCAGGTCCAGCACCCGCAGCCGCTGGAGGGGTGCGGGCGGCGGGTGCGCCCCGCCCGGGGGAGTCGTCACCGGTCCGTGCCCCCGGCCGCCGCCGCGTCGATCTCCGTGCGGTACGGCATGGCGGCGATCGCGCCGGGCCGCTGGACCGAGAGCGCTGCGGCCCGCGACGCCCACGCCAGCGCCTCCGTCATCGCCCGGCCCTCACCCAGGCGGACGGCGAGCGCGCCCACGAACGTGTCACCCGCGCCCGTCGTGTCGACCGCGGTGACCTCGGGGGCCGCGACCGCGACCGGCTCCTGGCCGCGGGCCGCGTACAGGCAGCCCCGGGAGCCGAGCGTGACCACCGCCTCGGGGACCAGGTCGAGCAGCGCGCGAGCGGCGGCCTTGGGGTCGTCGACGCCGGTCAGCGAGGTGGCCTCGTGCTCATTGGCCACCAGCAGGTCGGTGGAGGCGAGGAGTTCGGGTGGCAGCGGCTGGACGGGGGAGGGGGTGAGGACCGTCCGCACCCCGTGGCGCCGGGCCGCCGCCGCACCCTCGACCACCGTGTCCATCGGCAGCTCCAGCTGGAGCAGCAGCGCCTGCGCGCCGGCGATCAGCGCCTCGTCGCCGGGGCCGAGGTGGGTGACGGAGGCGTTGGCACCGGGGATGACGACGATCGCGTTGCCGCCGGACGCGTCGACCACGATGTGGGCCGTGCCGGACGGGCCCTCGGTGGTGCGCACGAGGTCGGTGTCGACGCCCGAGCCGTCGAGCGCGGCCCGCAGCCGGGTGCCGAACTCGTCCGTGCCGACGGCCCCGATGAGCGCCACGTCGCCGCCCGCGCGGGCCGCCGCGACCGCCTGGTTGGCGCCCTTGCCGCCCGGGATCGTACGGAACTCGTGGCCGGTGACCGTCTCGCCGCGGCGCGGGGCGGTCGCCACATAGGCGACCAGGTCCATGTTGGTGCTGCCGAGCACCGCGATACGCGTCATGCGTTCCGTACCTCCTGGGGGATGGGGTGGGGGATGAGGCTCGCGGTGAGTTCCGCGAGGGTGTCGAAACCGGTGCCGTCGAAGTCGGCGACGGAGGTGGCGAGGCGGTTCTTGAGCGGGACGGTCCAGCGGGCGGGCAGGGCGTCCGGGTGTCCGGCGAGGAGTCCCGCGAGCGAACCGGCGGTGGCCCCGTTGGAGTCGGTGTCCCAGCCGCCCGACACGGCACGGCAGATGGAGCCGGAGAAGTCGCCGTCGGCATGGGTGAGGGCGGCGGCGAGCAGGGCCGCGTTGGGGACGGCGTGCACCCAGTGGTACGCGCCGAGCGCCGTGTGCAGCCGGTCCACGACCGTCTCGAAGTCGTCCTCCTCGCGGGCGAGTCCGATGCCGAGGCGGACCGCCCGGGCGAGGCGGGAGTCCGGGGGGATCACGGTGAGTCCACCGGCGAGGCAGGCGTGTACGTCGTACGCGCCGGTGGCGGCCAGGGAGATCGCGGCGGCCGTGAACATCGCGTGGTACACGCCGTTGGCGGTGTGGGTGAGGACGGCGTCGCGGTGCGCCTGTCCCGCGGCGGCGGCGGGGTCGCCCGGGTTGGTCCAGCCGTGGATGTCGGCGCGGATGGCCGCGCCGATCCACTCGCGGAACGGGTTGCGGTGGGTGGCGGTGTGCGGGGGTTCGACGCCGTCGAGGAGGTTGCGGTACGCGACGCGCTCGGCGGTGAACGTGCGGCCCGCCGGGAGTTCGTCCAGCCACAGCCGTGCCACGTCGGCGGTGGTGAAGGCGCGGCCGTGGCGCTGGAGGAGGAGCAGGCCGAGGAGGGGGTAGTTGAGGTCGTCGTCCTCGGGCATGCCGTCGATGTTCTCGGCGAGGGAGGTGGGGGCGGAGCGGCGGTTCCAGGGGTGGGCGGCGGCGAGGCCGGCGGGCAGGCCGTGGGCGGTGAACCAGGTGTGGAGGGGCCAGTTGGCGGTGGCGCGGGCGATGGCTCTGATGCCTAGGAGGGGGAGCTTCTCGACGGGCTTGCCGAGGAGGCAGCCGGCGGCTCGGCCGAGCCAGGCGGCGTGGAGGCGGGGGATTTCCCCCACCCCGCCCCTTCCCTGAACCCCCCGGGGGTGGGGGTGGGTGGGGCAGGGAGGTGTTCCCGGGGGCTTCGCCCCCGGATCCCCGAGCGGGGGCTCCGCCCCCTGCGCCCCTTGCGGGGGTGCGTCCCTGGGCCCCCTCAAGGGCGCGGCTGTGCCGGGAGCCCCGGAAGCGTTCGGCCAAGTTGGTGTGGTGGACCTGATGGCTTCCAGGTCCGTCGGCTCCGTCTGTGCCGACGGGCCTGGCAGCAGCGCCAGTTCGTCCAGTAGGCGCAGGGCCAGGGCTCTGAGCGCGGGGGGTGCGGGCGGTAGTGACGCGCCGCCGTGTGCGGGGGTCGTCGTGCCGCCCGCAGACGACCAGCGGGCCGCGATCGCGCTCGCGTCCCGGCCGTCCTCGGCCGCCTGGCGGAGTTCGTGGGGCAGGAGGTCCTCCGGCTGGACCCAGGTCACGCGCAGGAGGCTCATCGGGTCAGGGCCTCGAAGGCCGCGTGGTGGGCGGACCGACGGGCGCGGTCCTTGCCGTGCACCTCGACGGCCACCTCCGTCAGCGCCCGCGCGGGAGCGTGCAGGTCCAGGCGGCTCGCCTCCGCGATCTGTTTGGACCAGACGGCCGGAACGGTCCCCTCGCCCCGTAGCGCGCCCGCCAGCGCACCCGCCATCGTCGCGATGGAGTCGCAGTCCCGGCCGTAGTTCACCGCGCCCAGGACCGCCGTACGGAAGTCGCCGTCGGCCACCAGCAGCATGCCCAGGGCGACCGGCAGCTCCTCGATGGCGTGCAGCCGGGACGGGCGGCGGGCGCCCAGGGAGGGGGCGCGGTAGTCGGGGCCGACCGTGTCGAAGGGGGCGACGGCCGCCCGCAGCGGGGCGATCGCGGACTCGAAGTCCGTGTGGCCGGACGCCGCTTCGGCCACCGCCTCGATCGCCGCGCGGGTCCCGTCCTTCGCCAGGGAGAGGCAGGCCTGAACGACCGTCGCCGCCGTCGCGCCCGGCACGCACGCCGCCGCCACCGCCGCCGCGAAGACGCCCGCGGCCTCCCTCCCGTACGAGGACTGGTGCGGGGCCGCCACCTCCAGGGCCTCCGCGTACGCCCCCGCCGGGTCGGCCGCGTTGACCAGGCCGACCGGGGCCATGTACATCGCCGCACCGCAGTTGACGATGTTGCCGGTGCCCGCTTCGCGGGGGTCGACATGGCCGTAGTGCAGCCGGGCCACCAGCCACTTCTCGGCGAGGAAGATCCGGTGCAGGGGGATCGTCTCGGCTTCGAGTTCGGGGATCCAGACCGGGCGGGAGAGGAGGTCGGGGACCAGGTGGTCGGCGATCGCGTACGCGTCGAGGTGGTCGCGGACCTTCTCGTAGACGCGGATGAGCGCGTGCGTCATCAACGTGTCGTCGGTGACGTGTCCGTCGCCCTTGTGGTACGGGGCGATTGGCCGCGCGGTACGCCAGTCGTCGCCGTGCCAGGGGCCGACGATGCCGTGGACGCGGCCGCCGTGCCGCTCCGCGATCTGCTCGGGGCTGTGGCCCTCGACGGGGCCGCCGAGGGCGTCCCCGACGGCCGCGCCGACCAGGGCGCCGGTGATGCGGTCCTCAAGAGTGGGCGTCGTGTACGACGTCGTGAGCGTCATGCCGGAATTGTCCACCCTGGGCGGTCAGTTCGGGGTGGTTCGCGGCACTTTCGTGAAAAGCTCAGCCGCCCGGGTGGTGGCACAGCGTGTCGGCGAGGAGCCCGGCGAGTTCCACGAGGTCGGTGCCGGCCAGGCGGGGGAGGGCGCAGCCGGACAGGGTGCGGCAGGCGTCCAGCCACGGGGCGGGGATCGCGGCGATGCCGCCGAGCGCGCCGGTGAGGGCTCCGGCGAGGGCGGGCGCCGAGTCCGCGACCCGGGACAGACAGGCGGCGGCCGGGACCGCCGCGGCCACGGTGCCGCGCGAGGCGAGGGTCAGGGCGAGGGCGACGGGGACGGTCTCGGCGGCGGCGATCCCGTAGCTGTAGACATGGTCCACGATCTGGTGCTCCAGGAGCGGGACCAGGGCGAACGCGCCCGCGGTGTCGTCGGCGAAGTCGTGCGCGAGTTTGACGGCGTGGCGGGCGTTGCGGCCGATCTCGGTGTCGGGCGGGAGCTGGTCGAGGGCGGCGTCCACGGCGTCCTCGGTGGTGGCGCCGCCGAGGGCCGCCGCGACGGCGGCGGCGACGGCCCGGGCGCCGTGCACGCCGTCGCCGTCCTGGGTGTAGCGGGCGTCGAACTCGGCCAGTTCGGCGGCCTCCCGGGGCGCGCCGGGGTGGACCACGGCGAGGACGGCGGCGCGTACGCAGGCGGCGTCGTCGAAGTAGTGGGGGTTGTCGTGGCCGGTGGCGGGCGGGCGCAGACCGGTGGCGAGGTTGCCGAGGCCCGCCCGTACGGAGATGCGGGCGCGCAGGGGGAGCACCGCGGACTCGACCTCGGGGGCGCGCTCGGCGGCGGCGGCGACCTCGGCGGCGAGCAGGTTCCAGGCGCGGTCCACCGCGGCGCGGACGCGGCGGGCCGCGGGGAGGTGGGCGAGCAGCGGCTCGGCGGCGGTCAGGACGCTCTCGGCGGCGAACGCGGCCCACTCGGCGTCGTCCGAGGGGCCCAGGCGCAGGGGTTCGGGGGGCTGGTTGAGGGCGATGGGGACCGGGAGGGTGGTGGTGGCGTTCTGTTCGGCGAAGGTGTCGAGTTCGCGGGTGAGCCGCCGGGTCCACTCGGGCATCCGGGCGGCGCGGTGCCGCGCGGCGGGCCACCCGGCGGCGTCACCGGCGGCCAGCCCGAGCAGGAGGCCCTGGACGCGGGTACGCGCCGGAGACCCGGGAACCCCGAGCCCGCCCTGGCACACCGCCCGGCCCGGCTCGCTCGCCTGAGCCCCCTGCCGCCCGCCACGCGTCGCCCCCCCGCCCCCGCCGGACCCCTCCTCGTCCCGGTAGATCTCCATCACGCGCCCTCCTCCGGGTCCGGTGTCAGCAGGTCCGCGATGTCCAGGACGTGGTGGCCGCGCATCTCGGGGAGGCAGCTGCCGCGGACCGGGCCGATCCGGGTGGACCAGGCGGCGGGGATCGCGGCGGCGCCGCCGTACGCCCCGGCCAGGGCGCCCGCCACCGCCGCCGTCGTGTCCGCGTCGCGGCCCATGTTGACGGCGGTGAGGACCGAGGCGGTGAAGTCGCCCCGGGCCGTGGCGAAGGCGCCGAAGGCGAGGGCGACCGCTTCGGGGGCCAGGTCCGTCCAGGGGTAGCCGCCGATCACCACCGCCGAGCGGACCGCGCGCTCGCCCTGGTGGGCCACGGCCACCGCGCGGCGCAGCGAGCGCGCGGTCCAGGAGTCCATCGGGATCACCGAGAGGGCCGCGGCGATGACGGAGGTGAGGTCCGCGCCCGCCATCGCCACCGCGACGCCCGCCGCCACCGCCTGGCCGCCGTAGATCCCCTCGCCCTCGTGGCTGACGCAGCCGTCGATCGCCACCAGCCGCGCCGCTTCTCTCGGCGCGCCCGCGGCGAAGACGCCGAAGGGGGCCGCCCGCATGGCGAGGCCGTCGCTCCAGGCGTGGCGGTGCTGGGCCGAGATGGGGGCGGCCAGGCCCCGGCGCAGGTTCTCCAGGGTGCCCCGCTCGCTGAAGCCCGCGCCGCGGAACGGGCCCTCGTCGCGGTCGGCGATCCAGTGGTGCCAGGCGTGTTCGACATGGGTGACGGTGAGCGCGGACCCGTGCCGGGCGAGCAGCAGCCCGGAGAAGATCGCGTACTCGGTGTCGTCCGTGCCCGCCGGGTCCTCGCGGACGAATCCCTCGATCCGGCCCCAGCGGCGCCGGATCTCCGAGGGTTTGAGGTTCTCGGCCGGGGCCCCGAGCGCGTCCCCGACCGCGAGGCCCAGCAGCGCGCCCCTGGCTCGCTCGCGGATGGCCTCGGCTGTTCCCGGGCCGCTGGCGATCAACTCCATGGGAGGGCCTTTCGCGTCGCCTGATCCTTCGCTTGATCTCTGCCACACGGAACGACCCGGGAGTCCAACCGTCACACCAATGCCCACATGTGTGCATGTGTGGCCACGCATGAGCGAAACACAGCTCTGACCTGGGTAAGTACGGCCTGCCTTGCTAGCGCGGGACTTACATCGCGCGTACTTTCGACCCCGAAGAGGCGACGAGGGGAGCGGACGCACGGTCCGCCGCCGCAACGCAAGGGGAGAGCTGTGTCCGTCATCGACACCCACGCCACGCTGCACGAGGCGCACCGGGACAACCACACCCACCGGGACGTGAACGGCGGATGGCTGCGTCCGGCCGTCTTCGGCGCGATGGACGGGCTCGTCTCCAACCTCGCCCTGATGACCGGTGTCGCGGGCGGCGCCGTCTCGCAGCACACCATCATCGTCACCGGCCTCGCGGGGCTGGCCGCCGGGGCGTTCTCCATGGCGGCCGGCGAGTACACCTCGGTCGCCTCGCAGCGTGAGCTCGTCGAGGCCGAACTCGACGTGGAGCGCCAGCAGTTGCGCAGGCACCCGGTGGACGAGATGGAGGAGCTGGCCGAGCTGTACGTGTCGCGCGGCGTCGAGCCCGCGCTCGCCCGCGAGGTCGCCATGCAGCTCTCCCGCGACCCCGAGCAGGCGCTGGAGATCCACGCCCGCGAGGAGCTCGGCATCGACCCGGACGACCTGCCCTCGCCCGCCGTCGCGGCCGTCTCGTCCTTCGGCTCGTTCGCGCTGGGCGCGATCCTGCCCGTACTGCCGTATCTGCTCGGGGCCAGTGCCCTGTGGCCCGCCGTGCTGCTCGCGCTGGTCGGCCTCTTCGCCTGCGGCGCCGTGGTCGCCAAGGTCACCGCGCGCTCGTGGTGGTTCAGCGGGGTGCGCCAGCTCGCCCTCGGCGGCGCGGCGGCGGCCCTCACCTTCGGCCTCGGCTCGCTCTTCGGCACCGCGGTCGGCTGACCGGCGGGCCGGTTTGCGGCCCGCCCGCCCCGCCGCCACCGCAAGGCCCGTCCGGACGTCTCCCCGTCCGGGCGGGCCTTCGCCGTGCGCGCGGACGGATCGCGGGCCACCATGTGACCTACGTCCTGCTCGGGAAGGCCCCGAGGCCCGTAGGATGCGGGACTATGCAGGGCGCCACATAAGTAATCGTTACTCCACGGTTTCGTGGCATCCGTGGACGGGCATAGGCCGGACACACTCCGCCGCCGCAGGCAACGAAGCCTGCCCCGGGCGGCACGGCGAGCGCCGTCGAGTGTCCGCATGCTGGAATGGGCTATCCGGTTCCCGAGATCCGACCCATCATGTAACCTGCACGAAATTTCGCAGAGGGCCAACGTCGTCCCTCGGCACTGAACATGCCACGACGACGACGGGAGAGCCGATGCGTTCCGACGCCTGGTCGCCCATGGACGGTCGACCCGCCCCGCAGGGGCTGTACGACCCCCGTAACGAACACGACGCCTGTGGAGTCGGGTTCGTGGCCACCCTGACCGGTGTGGCCAGCCATGAGCTGGTCGAGCAGGCGCTGACCGTACTGCGCAATCTCGAACACCGTGGTGCCACCGGCTCCGAGCCGGACTCCGGCGACGGCGCCGGAATCCTGCTCCAGGTCCCGGACGCGTTCCTGCGCGAGGCCGCCCCCTTCGAGCTGCCCGAGGCCGGTGCGTACGCCGTCGGCATCGCCTTCCTGCCCCTGGACGACAGCGCCGCCGCCGTGGCGCGGATCGAGGCCATCGCCGCCGAGGAGGACCTGGACGTCCTCGGCTGGCGCGAGGTGCCCGTCACGCCCGAGCTGCTCGGCAACGGCGCCCGCGCCACCATGCCCGCCTTCCGGCAGATCTTCGTGGCCGACGGGACGAGCACCGGCATCGCCCTGGACCGCAAGGCCTTCGTGCTGCGCAAGCGCGCCGAGCGCGAGGCCGGGGTGTACTTCCCCTCGCTCTCCGCCCGGACGATCGTCTACAAGGGCATGCTCACCACCGGACAGCTGGAGCCGTTCTTCCCGGACCTCTCCGACCGCCGGTTCGCCACCGCCGTCGCGCTGGTCCACTCGCGCTTCTCGACGAACACCTTCCCCAGCTGGCCGCTGGCCCACCCGTACCGCTTCGTCGCCCACAACGGCGAGATCAACACGGTCAAGGGCAACCGCAACTGGATGGTGGCCCGCGAGTCGCAGCTCGTCACCGACGTGTTCGGCGGCGACGGCAAGGACCTCGCGCGGATCTTCCCGGTCTGCACGCCGGACGCCTCCGACTCCGCCTCCTTCGACGAGGTGCTCGAACTCCTCCACCTCGGCGGTCGCTCGCTGCCGCACTCCGTGCTGATGATGGTCCCCGAGGCGTGGGAGAACCACGACTCGATGGACCCGGCCCGGCGCGCCTTCTACCAGTACCACTCCACGATGATGGAGCCCTGGGACGGCCCGGCCTGCGTCACCTTCACCGACGGCGTCCAGGTCGGCGCGGTCCTGGACCGCAACGGACTGCGCCCCGGCCGCTACTGGGTCACCGACGACGGCCTGGTCGTGCTCTCCTCCGAGGTCGGCGTCCTGGACATCGACCCCGCCAAGGTCGTCCGCAAGGGCCGCCTCCAGCCCGGCAGGATGTTCCTCGTCGACACCGCCGAGCACCGGATCATCGAGGACGACGAGATCAAGGCGGGCCTGGCCGCCGAGGCCCCGTACGCCGAGTGGCTGGAGGCCGGCGAGATCGAGCTGGAGGACCTGCCCGAGCGCGAGCACATCGTGCACACGCACGCCTCGGTCACCCGCCGCCAGCAGACCTTCGGCTACACCGAGGAGGAGCTGCGCGTCATCCTCGCGCCGATGGCCCGCACCGGCGGCGAGCCGCTCGGCTCGATGGGCACCGACTCCCCGATCGCGGCCCTCTCCGAGCGCCCCCGGCTGCTCTTCGACTACTTCACCCAGCTGTTCGCGCAGGTCACCAACCCGCCGCTGGACGCCATCCGCGAGGAGCTCGTCACCTCGCTGCGCTCCTCGCTGGGCCCGCAGGGCAACCTGCTCGACCCGACCGCCGCGTCCTGCCGCTCCGTCACACTGCCGTTCCCGGTGATCGACAACGACGAGCTGGCGAAGCTGATACACATCAACGCCGACGGCGACATGCCGGGGATGAAGGCCGCCACGCTCTCCGGCCTCTACCGCGTCTCCGGCGGCGGCGCGGCCCTGGCCGAGCGCATCGAGGCCATCCGTGCCGAGGCCGACGCCGCCATCGAGAACGGCGCCCGCCTCATCGTCCTGTCCGACCGGCACTCCGACGCCGAGCACGCGCCGATCCCGTCGCTGCTGCTCACCTCGGCCGTCCACCACCACCTCATCCGCACCAAGCAGCGCACCCAGGTGGGGCTGCTCGTCGAGGCCGGCGATGTGCGCGAGGTGCACCACGTCGCCCTGCTCATCGGGTACGGCGCCGCCGCCGTCAACCCGTACCTGGCGATGGAGTCCGTCGAGGACCTGGTCCGCGCGGGCACCTTCATCGAGGGCCTGGAGCCCGAGCAGGCCATCCGCAACCTGATCTACGCCCTCGGCAAGGGCGTCCTGAAGGTCATGTCCAAGATGGGCATCTCGACCGTCGCCTCCTACCGGGGCGCCCAGGTCTTCGAGGCCGTGGGCCTGGCCGAGGAGTTCGTCGGGACGTACTTCAGCGGCACCGCCAGCAAGATTGGCGGCGCCGGGATCGACGTCATCGCCAAGGAGGTCGCCGCCCGGCACGCCAAGGCCTACCCGGCCTCCGGCATCGCGGCCACCCACCGCGCGCTGGAGATCGGCGGCGAGTACCAGTGGCGCCGCGAGGGCGAGCCGCACCTGTTCGACCCGGAGACGGTCTTCCGCCTCCAGCATGCCACCCGCGGCCGCCGGTACGACATCTTCAAGAAGTACACCGAGCGCGTGAACGAGCAGTCCGAGCGCCTGATGACGCTGCGCGGGCTCTTCGGCTTCTCCTCCGACCGCCCCTCGATCCCCATCGAGGAGGTCGAGCCGGTCTCCGAGATCGTCAAGCGCTTCTCCACCGGCGCCATGTCCTACGGCTCGATCTCGCGCGAGGCGCACGAGACGCTCGCCATCGCCATGAACCAGCTGGGGGCGAAGTCCAACACCGGTGAGGGCGGCGAGGACGCGGACCGCCTGTACGATCCGGCGCGCCGCTCCTCCATCAAGCAGGTCGCCTCCGGCCGCTTCGGTGTCACCAGCGAGTACCTGGTCAACGCGGACGACATCCAGATCAAGATGGCCCAGGGCGCCAAGCCCGGCGAGGGCGGCCAGCTGCCCGGCCACAAGGTCTACCCGTGGGTCGCCAAGACCCGGCACTCCACCCCGGGTGTCGGTCTGATCTCGCCGCCGCCGCACCACGACATCTACTCCATCGAGGACCTGGCTCAGCTGATCCACGACCTCAAGAACGCCAACCCGGCCGCGCGCATCCATGTGAAGCTCGTGTCCGAGGTCGGTGTCGGCACGGTCGCCGCCGGTGTCTCCAAGGCGCACGCGGACGTCGTCCTCATCTCCGGCCACGACGGCGGAACGGGCGCCTCCCCGCTGACCTCCCTGAAGCACGCGGGCGGCCCCTGGGAGCTCGGCCTCGCCGAGACCCAGCAGACGCTGCTGCTGAACGGCCTGCGCGACCGGATCGTGGTGCAGACCGACGGCCAGCTCAAGACCGGCCGCGACGTCGTCATCGCGGCGCTGCTCGGCGCCGAGGAGTTCGGCTTCGCGACCGCCCCGCTCGTCGTCTCCGGCTGCGTCATGATGCGCGTCTGCCACCTGGACACCTGCCCGGTGGGCATCGCCACCCAGAACCCGGTGCTGCGGGACCGTTTCTCCGGCAAGCCCGAGTTCGTCGTCAACTTCTTCGAGTTCATCGCCGAGGAGGTCCGCGAGCTCCTCGCCGAGCTGGGCTTCCGCACGATCGAGGAGGCCGTCGGCCACGCCGAGCTCCTCGACACCAGCCGCGCGGTGCGCCACTGGAAGACCCAGGGCCTGGACCTGGACGCGCTCTTCCACGTGCCCGAGCTGCCCGAGGGCGCGGTGCGCCACGCGGTGATCGCCCAGGACCACGGTCTGGAGAAGGCGCTCGACAACGAGCTCATCGAGCTCGCCGCCGACGCGCTGGGCGCGGCCACCGCCGAGGCCGCCCAGCCGGTCCGCGCCCAGGTCGCGATCCGCAACATCAACCGGACCGTCGGCACCATGCTGGGCCACGAGGTGACCAGGAAGTTCGGTGGCGCGGGCCTGCCCGACGACACCATCGACATCACCTTCACCGGCTCGGCGGGCCAGTCCTTCGGCGCCTTCGTGCCCCGGGGCGTCACCCTGCGCCTGGAGGGCGACGCCAACGACTACGTCGGCAAGGGCCTCTCCGGCGGCCGTGTGATCGTCCGCCCCGACCGGGGCGCCGACCACCTCGCCGAGTACTCCACCATCGCGGGCAACACCATCGCGTACGGCGCTACCGGCGGCGAGCTGTTCCTGCGCGGCCGTACCGGCGAGCGGTTCTGCGTCCGCAACTCCGGCGCCCTGGTGGTCTCGGAGGGCGTGGGCGACCACGGCTGCGAGTACATGACCGGCGGCCACGCGGTGGTCCTGGGCGAGACCGGACGCAACTTCGCGGCCGGCATGTCCGGCGGCGTCGCGTACGTGATCGACCTCGACCCGAACCACGTCAACGCCGGCAACCTCGCGGCGGTCGAGGCGCTCACCGAGGCCGACGAGCAGTGGCTGCACGACGTCGTGCGCCGCCACCAGGAGGAGACCGGCTCCACGGTCGCCGAGAAGCTGCTCGCCGACTGGCCGGCCGCCGTCCGGCGCTTCAGCAAGATCATCCCGTCCACGTACAAGGCAGTGCTCGCCGCCAAGGAAGCCGCTGAGCTCGCCGGTCTCTCCGAGCAGGAGACCACCGAGAAGATGATGGAGGCGGCGACCAATGGCTGACCCCAAGGGCTTTCTCACCACCGGTCGCGAGGTCGCCAGGACCCGCCCCGTGGCCGAGCGCGTCAAGGACTGGAACGAGGTCTACGTTCCCGGCTCGCTGCTGCCGATCATCAGCAAGCAGGCCGGGCGCTGCATGGACTGCGGCATCCCGTTCTGCCACAACGGCTGTCCGCTGGGGAACCTGATCCCCGAGTGGAACGACTACGCCTACCGCGAGGACTGGTCGGCGGCGTCCGAGCGGCTGCACGCCACCAACAACTTCCCGGAGTTCACCGGGCGGCTGTGCCCGGCCCCCTGCGAGTCGGCGTGCGTGCTCGGCATCAACCAGCCGGCCGTCACCATCAAGAACGTCGAAGTCTCCATCATCGACAAGGCGTGGGACAGCGGCGACGTCACCCCGCAGCCGCCGGAGCGCCTCTCCGGCAAGACCGTGGCGGTCATCGGCTCGGGCCCGGCGGGCCTCGCCGCCGCCCAGCAGCTGACCCGGGCAGGACACACGGTGGCGGTGTACGAGCGCGCCGACCGCATCGGCGGTCTGCTGCGCTACGGCATCCCCGAGTTCAAGATGGAGAAGGTGCACATCAACCGCCGCATCGAGCAGATGCGCGCGGAGGGCACCAAGTTCCGCACCGAGGTCGAGGTCGGCCGTGACATCGACGCGGCGAAGCTGCGCAAGCGCTACGACGCGGTCGTCATCGCGGCCGGCGCCACGGTTTCGCGCGACCTGCCGGTGCCCGGCCGCGAGCTGAACGGCATCCACTTCGCCATGGAGTACCTGCCGCTGGCGAACAAGGTGCAGGAGGGTGACTTCGTGGCGCCCCCGCTGACCGCCGAGGGCAAGCACGTCGTCGTGATCGGCGGCGGCGACACCGGCGCGGACTGCGTGGGCACCGCCCACCGCCAGGGCGCGGCCTCGGTCACGCAGCTGGAAATCATGCCGCGGCCCGGGGACGAGCGGAACGCCAGCCAGCCCTGGCCGACCTTCCCGATGCTCTACAAGGTCACCTCGGCCCACGAGGAGGGCGGCGAGCGGGTCTACTCCGTCTCCACCACCCACTTCGAGGGCGACGAGGACGGCAACGTCCAGTTCCTGCACCTGACCGAGGTCGAGTTCATCGACGGCAGGCTCACCCCGAAGCCCGGCACCGAGCGGAAGATCCCCGCCCAGCTGGTCACCCTCGCCATGGGCTTCACCGGCACCGACCAGGCCAACGGCCTGGTGGCGCAGTTCGGCCTGGAGCTCGACGAGCGCGGCAACATCGCCCGCGACGCCGACTTCGCGACCAACGTCGACGGAGTGTACGTGGCCGGTGACGCCGGGCGCGGACAGTCCCTGATCGTGTGGGCGATCGCGGAGGGCCGTTCGGCAGCACGTGGTGTGGACCGGTACCTTACGGGGAGGAGCGAACTGCCCGCCCCGATCCGTCCGACGGACCGGGCCCTGACGGTCTGAGTCGCTCCACCCCAAAACGTTCCGTACAACGGTGTACGGGCTGCGCCGGACCGGGGGACACCCCCGGCCCCCCGCAGCGTGGCGCCTGCCCCACTGTCCCCGACCGGACGACTGGGCGGGCGCCGCGGCGCGTCACCCCTGCTCGCCCCCGGCCCGCAGCCCCCGGAACTCCACCCGGGCGTCCTCCGTGTACGCGCCCAGGGCGCCCCGCAGATACGGGCGTTCGGTGTCGGTGAAGTCGGCGAGGCCCGCCGTGTCCACGGCCACCCGCAACCGGCCGCCCCGCTGCTCGACCCGGACCGTGTACCAGGCGCCGACCGGGAAGGCCCGCTCGCCGGTGGCCAGGAAGCGCTGGCCGCCGGGGTAGGCGGGATCGCGTTTGCCCAGCTCCCAGCCGTTGGGCTTGAGAGTGATGTAGTAGAAGTGCTCCGGGTCGGTGTACCCCCAGACCAGCCAGGCCACCTCCCAGGTGTTCGGCGCGGGTCTGCGCAACTGCTCCACCGTGCGCATCCGGGCCTCGTAGCCCACGTTCCCGTACACCGCGCGACTCACCACCAGGCCCGCGTGGGTGGTGCCGGGGTCGGCGGCCGCGCGCGGCGCGAGCTCCAGGGCGTCGTCGTCCCCCGTGTTGACGCCGTGGCCGTTGAACACCGACTGCCAGCGGCCGTGCGCCGTACCGTCGGCCCACGGCTCGCGCGGCGCGGGGCCCCCGTCCCCCACGCATCTACTCAGGCCGAAGGCCCCGGCCGTCAGCAGGGCGGCGGCCAGGACCAGGGCGGTGGCCCGGCGTCGGCGGCCACCACGTCCGGCCGGTTGGGCCGGGCGCCGCAGCCGCGGGGCTGTCGTCATGCCGTCGAGTATGGCCCCGGTCCGCCGCCCGCGGGGGGCACAGGGAGCAAGGGGGCGGCGGCGCACGGGACCTCGGCCGCGAAGTCCTCCGCGAGCTGGGTCACGATCCGGGCGGTGGCGCCGCCGTCACCGTAGGGGTTGCCCGCCGTCGCCATCCGCCGGTACGCCTCGGGGTCGTCCAGGAGTGCTGCCGCCGCGCTCACGATCATCTCCGGATCGGTGCCGACGAGCCGGGCCGCACCCACCTCCACCGCCTCCGGCCGTTCGGTCGTGGTCCGCAGCACCAGGGCCGGCTTGCCCAGGCTCGGGGCCTCCTCCTGGATGCCGCCGGAGTCGGTCAGGACGAGGTCGCAGCCCGCCAGCGTGGCGGTGAAGTCCGGGTAGTCCAGCGGCTCGACCAGGGTGATGCCGGCCCGGCCGGTCAGCGGCAGCAGCGCGTCGCGCACCGCCGGGCTCTTGTGCAGCGGGATCACGATCTCCACGTCGCCCCGCTCGGCGAGCCGCCCCAGCGCCCGGCCCATCGCCCGCATCCGGGGGCCCTGGTTCTCCCGGCGGTGCAGGGTGACCAGGACGCGGCGCCGGGCGGTGCGGAACGCGCAGGTCCCGATCCCCTCGGCGAGCGTCCACTGGAGATTGTCGATGACGGTGTTGCCGGTGGTGAAGATCTGGCCCGCCGGGACGCCCTCGGCCCGCAGATGCCGGGCGGCGCGCTCGGTGGGGGCGAAGTGCCAGCGCGCGATCCGCCCGATCAGACTGCGGTTGAGCTCCTCGGGGAACGGGTTGTCCAGGACCCCGGTGCGCAGCCCCGCCTCCACGTGCGCCACCGGGACGCGCTCGTAGAAGGCGGCGAGCGCCCCGGCCAGCGCGGTCGTGGTGTCCCCCTGGACCACGACGAGGTCGGGCCGCTCCCTGCGCAGCAGTTGGCCGAGCCCCTCCACCAGGCGGGACGTCAGATCGGAGAGCTGCTGGCGGTTGCGCATGACGTCGAGGGCGTAGCGGACGTCGACGCCCAGCAGGCCCAGCATCTGGTGGAGCATCTCGCGGTGCTGGCCGGTGGTGACGACGACCGGCTCGAACTCGGTACCCGCGGCCAGCGCCCGGGCCAGCGGCGCGAGCTTGATCGCTTCGGGCCGGGTGCCGAGCACCAGCATGGCGCGCACGGGCACGCCGGATGAGAACGCGGACATGGGTCCCCCTAGGACAAGGACGAGCACGATGAGAGAGACGAGAGAGACGAGAGAGAGGAAGAGAAGGCCGAGGGGCGTACGGGGTCCGGCCCCGTCACCGTGTGCCGCTCAGGTGCGGGCGGTCTTCAGCCAGGTGCGCTTGCCGGTCGCCATCCGCCACAGCCCCCACCAGCCGGCCGCGAACCAGATGTAGCCGTAGAACACGAAGACGTGGGCCACCAGCACCGACCGCACCAGACCGAGCTCCCGCTCCCGCTTGGCGTAAACGAATCCGTAGGCGTACGCGGCGGTGAAGGAGAGCAGATACGGGCCGAGCAGCCACATCGGGGACACCAGGGCCCGGCCCGCCTCGACGGAGGCGAGCGCCGTGCCGCCGAGGGCGACCAGGAAGGACAGCGGCAGCAGCGAGGTGAGCAGGATCAGCACCGGGCTGGAGAGGTGGTACAGCAGATCGAGCGCGGGGCGCGTGGGGACCTCCCGCAGGATGAGCGGGACGAGGCCGGCCGACTGGAGGTGGCCCTGGAACCAGCGGGACCGCTGCCGCACCAGGCGCCGCAGCGAGAGGACGGCCTGCTGGGAGACCGAGGCCGTGGTGCAGTGCTGGGTGCCCCAGCCCTTGGCGATCAGCCGTACGCCGAGGTCCAGGTCCTCGGTGAGGCTGTCGCTCCAGGGGCCGCCGGGCCCCAGGGTGTGCAGCGCCGACAGCCGCATGAACTGCCCGTTGCCGCCCATGCCGACACTGCCGATGAAGCGGCGCGCGCTCTGGAAGACATCGCCGTAGACGACGAACTCCATGTCCTGGAGGCGGGCGAGCAGTCCGGTGGTCCGGTTGTACATCCGCACGCAGATCTGGGCGGCGCCGGTGCGGGGGTCGTCGAAGAACGGGTCGACGGCCTGCACGACATGGCCGTCCAGGCGCCCGTCCGCGTCGACCACGCAGACGATGACGTCGTCCGGGTCGTGCCCGTCGAGCACCCCGGACCCGGTCAGGAACCGTATGCCGTCGTTGAGCGCGGCGCCCTTGCCGCGCCGGGCGTCGGGCAGTTCGCGCCGGTGGAGCAGGACCCGGTCGCCGGCGGCCCGGGCGATCGCGGAGGTGCGGTCGTCGGAGGCGTCGTCGATGACGAGCGCCAGGAATTTCCCGGCCGGTAGCCCGGTGATCCGCGCGAGACTTTCGGCCAGTACCTGCTCTTCGTTGAGGCAGGCGAGGAGGAATACATAGAGCCGCTCTTTGCGCGGCCCTTTCCGGCGGGGTGCGCGGCGTCTGGAGAGAGCGAAGAGGCCGGTGTTGTAGCAGCCCGCCATCAGGATGATGGAAATGCTGGACCAGAGGAGCAGTTCGAGGATCATGTGCGCCGCCGGTGCCCGTGGGGCTGGTCCGCACCGGCGGTTTTCGAATTAATCCGCCATCGCATTCGAATTCTGATCGATATGAGGACGCAGGCGGTGACGCAGTAGAGAGCGAAGCCGGCCCCTGCCGTGGCCTGCAGAGCTTTGGCCAAAGGCAGGCCCGGCACGGCCTCGGGTGCGGCTGCCATCCCGGCCAGGGGCAGCACTGTGCCCCAGGCTGGCTTTCCGTACATGGGTCCCCCCCATTTGTTCACGCAGCAGGTCTCATGTCTCTGCGCGAGATGGCGAACGTAGCAGACGCCGACACCCTCGCGAGGGGGATGTTAAAACTTCATGGATCGTTTTTACCGAGCCCGGACGGCCGGGTTCCGGGGCGCCTTCGCCTATTGACAGGCTTTGTGGTCCACCAGAAGAATCATGGGCCTAATTCGGCCAGGTTTCACCGGCCCCGGAGAAACCGGGCCGGTGCGCGGCCGTTCCTCGGGGGAAGAGGGGGGAAAGCGGATCATGAAATCCGTGAGAAGAACACCCGGCGGGTGCCGTCGGCGGGGGCTGTCCCTGGTCCCGCTGCTGATCGCCGCCCTGCTGAGCACGGGCGTGGCGGCCGCCGCCGCCGCGCCGGACGTCAGGCCGCCGCGCTCGGAGCCGCTGGGCCCGGCCGCCAACCCGGGCGGGGCGGGGCTCGGGGAGTGGGCCAGGGCCCAGCTCGCGGCGGACGCGCAGCGCCGGGCGGCGCCGCGCAAGGCGCTGTCGGCGCCGCCACCGGGCGTGGGCCCGGTGACGGACACCGTACGGAGCCCGCTGTCGCTCGCCGCGCCGGAGTCCGCCTCGACGCTGGTGCTCTACGACGACACCGGCCCGTACGGCCACCTCGGTGAGCTGTACGCCATGGCGGCGGCGAACCTCGGCGGCCACTTCGGCGGCGTCACGGCCAGGCCGGTCGGGCAGTACACCGCGGGTCTGCTCGGCCAGTACACCGCCACGGTCTACCTGGGCTCCACCTACTACGGCGGCGGCGTCCCCGACGCCGTGCCGGCCGCGTTCTACCAGGACGTCCTGGCCGCCACCAGGCCGGTGACCTGGGTCGGGGACAACATCTGGAACATGGGCAACGCGGTGGGGGTGGCGCAGTTCACCCAGAAGTACGGCTGGGACCCCACCACGTCCTACTTCACGGACGCGAACGGCTCGGTGGGCAACGTCAGCCAGGTGACCTACGGCGGACAGACCCTGACCCGCAAGATCCCGGCGGGCCAGGACGGTGGCGTACTGCGCCCGAACATCCTCACCGGGGCGGGGTATCCGGCGGTCGCCCGGGTCGCGGAGGCGCTGGACGCGTCGACCGGGGCGACCTTCCCGTGGGCCGTGCGGTCCGCGAACCTCACCTACATCGGCGAGATCCCCTTCAGCTACGTTTCCGAAAGCGACCGGGTGATCGCGTACGAGGACATGCTGTTCGACGCCCTCGCCCCCGGGACCGCCGCCCGCCACCGGGCGATGTTCCGCCTGGAGGACATCAGCCCCGACTCCGACCCGGCGCAGCTGCGGGCGATGGCGGACTACCTCTACAGCCAGCACGTTCCGTACGGGATCAACGTCATTCCCGTCTACACGGACCCCAAGGGCGTCTACAGCAACGGTGTCGCGCAGACCGTGACGCTGGCGCAGCGGCCGCAGGTGGTCTCCGCGCTGAAGTACATGCTGGCGCGCGGCGCCGTGCTGATGGAGCACGGCTACACCCACCAGTACGGCACCACCGCCAACCCCTACACCGCGGTGACCGGCGACGACTTCGAGTTCTACCGGGCGCACGTGGACGCGTCCGACAACGTCGTCTACGACGGGCCGGTCGCGGAGGACTCGACGCCGTGGGCGCAGTCCCGGGTGACCTCCGGCCTCGCCGGCTTCGCCCAGGCCGGTCTGCCGCGCCCGCAGCTGTGGACGACCCCGCACTACGCGGGCTCCGCCACCGACTACCGCGTCTTCGCCCAGAACTACTCGGCCCGGCTGGAGCGGTCGCTCTACTTCGCCGGGACGCTCACCGCGGGCCCGGCGGACCCGAACCGGTTCATCGGCCAGTTCTTCCCGTACGTCGTCAACGACGTGTACGGAACGAAGGTGCTTCCCGAGAACATCGGGAACTATGAACCCGTGGCACAGAACAACCACCCCGCGCGGCTCCCCGCGGACCTCGTCGCCTCCGCCAGGGCCAACCTGGCGGTCCGGGACGGCTTCGCCAGCTTCTTCTACCACCCCTACTACCCGGTCCAGCCGCTGAAGGAGACGATCGACGGCATCAAGGCCCTCGGTTACACCTTCGTCAGCCCCGCGGCCCTGTGAGCGGCCCCACGAAGAAGGCGGTCGCGGCTCTGGCCGCGGCCGCCGCCCTCGTGCTCACCGGCTGCTCGGGGGAGCAGGACGGCGACCGGCCCCGGCCCAGCGGGTCGGGGCCGGGGCCCGGCTCCGCCGGGGACGGGCGGGTGCGGGGGATGACCCTGCCGTCGTGGTCGGCGGACGACTACGACAGCCCGCGCGCCGAGGCGTATCTGCGCGACATCGCGCACACCGGCGCGCGCTGGGTCGTCTTCACGCCCACCTGGTACCAGCGCACCACCCGCGACAGCGAGCAGCGCCCCACCGAGGAGACCGCGAGCGACGCGAGCCTGCGGCGGATCACCGCGCTCGCCCACCAAGCCGGGCTGAAGGTGATGCTGAAACCGCACGTCGACCTGGTGGACGGCGGCGACCGGGCCGGGATCCGCCCCGGCGACCGGGCGGCCTGGTTCACCTCGTACGAGAAGTTCATCACCCACTACGCGGCACTGGCGCACGAGACGGGGACCGAGCGGTTCGTGGTCGGCACCGAACTCGCCGGGGTGTCCGCCGACGCGGCTCCGTGGCGCCGGGTGATCGCGGCGGTCCGCGCCCGCTACCGGGAGCCCCTGACGTACGCGGCCAACTACGACGAGTACGCCCGGGTCCCCTTCTGGCCGGAGCTGGACGTCATCGGCATCGACGCCTACTGGCCGCTGGGCGACGCCCCCACGGCGGACGCGGCGCGGCTCGGCCGGGCCTGGCGGCCGGTGGCCGAGGAGCTGGCGGCCTTCGCCGGCCGGCAGGACCGCAGGATCCTCTTCACCGAGGCCGGCTACACCAGCCAGCGCGGCTCGACCACGGCGCCGTACTCCTGGACGGTCAGCAAACGCGCCGCCCCCGACGAACAGGCCGCCGGATACCGGGCGTTGCTCGACACCTTCACCGGCCGGGACTGGTGGGCCGGGGTGTGCTGGTGGATGTGGGACGACTGGCCGGACAGCGGGGAGACTCCGGCGAAGCTCGCGTACACCCCGCACGGGAAACCGGCGGAGGAGGTGCTGCGGTCGCACTGGGCGGCCTCGGGAGAGGGCTCCGCCGGGTAGACCCGGGCCCGTCCACGTCCTGGCACCGGCACCGGCACCGGCACATGACCGTCGCGGTGACGGAGTAATCCGGACAGAAGATGTCGGGTATCCGGGGTTTGCTGGGCGCATGGCACCGCAGACATACAGCTGGACGGAGTTCGAAGCGGCCGAGGCGCAGTTCGCCGACGCCGTGCGCGAGCGTTTCCTTCTCTACAAGCACCACGTCCTCGCGACCCTGCGCGCGGACGGCAGCCCCCGCGTCACCGGCCTGGAGGTCGAGATCCGGGGCGGCGAGCTGTGGCTCGGGATGATGCCGGGCTCACGCAAGGCACACGACCTGCGGCGCGATCCGCGCTTCGCGGTCCAGGCCAATCCGGGGCCGGACGCGGAGATGGCCGACGGGGACGTCCGGATCAGCGGGCGCGCGGTCGAGGTCGTCGACGCGGCGGAGCGCGCCCGGTACGCGGACGAGGTGCACCCGCCCGAGCCCTTCCTCCTCTTCCGTGCGGAGCTCACCGAGGTGGTCCACACGGGCATAGACAAGGGGGCGGAGGAGATCGTGCTGCGGGTGTGGCGCCCCGGCGCCGCCCTGCGCACCATCCGCCGGGGCGGCGGGACGGAGCCGCCTCGCGAGAGCGCGTAGGCGCTCCGCCGGGAGGGCGGGTTTTCGCCTGCGGATCGTGGTGGGTGCTCGCGCAGTTCCCCGCGCCCCCTTTGGGTCCGGAGTTCGTGTGCGGGTCGTGGTGGGTTGCTCGCGCAGTTCCCCGCGCCCCTGAGAATGCCGCTGCGC